>AQRL01000038.1 GCA_000402515.1 Nanoarchaeota archaeon SCGC AAA011-G17 | reverse complement strand
TTCCTTTAATGGATTCAGGCTCATACTATCTTGGCTATCTCCTTCATACCTACTTACTATCCCTATTTATTCTTGTATTCAGGAATGAGATATTTGCAGGAAGACTGCTCTCTGTTTTGTTTGGAAACAGGGTTTATTTTAAAATAGTTTAATTCTAAGTAGATGAGAAGTTTAGTTTAAAGGTTTATAGTAGAGTAAATAAAAGACAGTTAAGTCGAAACTTTAGAAAAGTTTCATCAAAAGAAGATGAATAATTCTTTTATTCAGCAATCAATTTGTCCATTTCTTTTGCAAACTCTTTCGCCCTCTGCAATGACGTTTTAGCTTTTGATTTTTTCTCAATTTCTATTGTTTTATATTGTATTAAGCTTCGCTTGTTTCTTTCAAACTCAAATGATTCAATCAATAAATCTGCTTTCATCCCAGCAAGATTTAATGCTTCTTCTTTTGCTTGCTCATATTCTTCAATCAAAGATTCTTTCAGCTTCCCCCTGATATAAACAATCAATGCATCTGAAGTTACTTTGTGAACAATTTTATCTCCAACTTTGTAGCCAAATTTTAAGAGAACAGCATTTGCATAATAATACATTGCATAGTATGAACAAACAATAACCCATAATTCTGAAAGTTCTTTTTGATGAACTTCTTCTGCTACCATTAAGCTTTCTTTTGCATTTCTTAACAGGATATTCATCACCTGCTTATTTATAATTGCTTTTTTTAGCAAGCCTTCATCTAAGTAAGACCTGACATTATTTTCAGCTTCCTTTACTCTATTTTTATCCAGCATTTGGCAATAATCTATAATATTCCTCTATTCCTATTAGGATAATGTTGTTTTTAATTGCTTCGCTTACAACTGTAAACTCCCTGCTTTTTGCCATATTGATGAAACTCTCATAACTTACTGCTGTTAAATGGATTTTGTCAGGCAGCAGGGAAATTGTTGCTTTTATCTCTTTTTCATCCCCGCCTATTGTTAAAATATCAATGTCAGAATGCTTATCTGCTATCCCTCTTGCATGAGAGCCGAACAATAAAGCAATGAAAGGGAATTTTAGTTCTGAAAGCCTGTTATGAATTATTAGGAAATCCTTATTTTTAAAAAGCCCTTTTCTTCTTGAATATTCGGCCGCAAAAATCTTACTGTCAAATTTTGAAGTGAATTCGCATAGATTTGAATTTCCTGTTCTTGTTATTTTTATTAATCCCTCTTTTTCGAGTTTCATTGCCTGCTCATAAGCTATTCGATAATTGATTTTTATAGTTTCAGCTATCTTTTTTATAGTGAATCTTTCTTCCTTATTATTCAGCAATAAACTTAATATTTTTATATCACTGTTCATAACTATTACCTTATGTAATAATAATATTACAATTAGTAATATATAAGCCTTTCCTTTGCAATGGATTTTATAAGAAGCAAACTTATAAATCTTATTCTCAACCCTCGTTTATGCTCAGTTCCCTTAGAAAAGACAAGCCCCTGCTCATCATTCTAATCTTAATGCTTCTAGGCTTTATAATAAGAATCTACTCTCTTGCAACACAGTCCTTATGGATAGATGAATTTTTTTAATTATCATACAATTCAATCAGAAAACTTATATATTAGTTATCCTTATATAATCAAATAGGATGGTAATTAAAATGGAGCAAAAAAAACCAAAAGATACCAAATGGTTTTCTAAGGAAAGGATGAAAATAAGTAGTAAATACTCTGGTCAGTGGGTTGCTATTAAAGACCATAGAGTTATATCTAATGGTAAGGATATTAAATCTGTGATAAGAAGAGCAGAAAGATTGGTTAAAGATCCTGTATTATTTAAAATACCNAAAGAGGGAGAAATATTAATTCTGTAGAGAGGTTATTATGACTAGGGTTGTCTTTGAATATAGTGCAGACTTTAACAGGCCGGTTGCAGAAGTAATAATCCAAAATGGAAAACATAAATACAAATTCCTTTCTATTATTGACTCTGGAGCGGATAGAACCACAATACCTAAAGATGTTGGAGAATTGCTAAACTTAGAGCCAATAGAGAAAAAAGAAATAAAAAAGCTTACTGGGATTGGAGGAGCAATTAATGCTGTTCTTAGGAACGTCAGATTAGAGATTGGTGATTATAATTTTTCAGCAGATGTATTCTGGTTATTTGAAAATGAGGGGCACTTTTTGCTTGGCAGGGATGTTTTCGAAAGGTTTGATATTCTGTTTAAGCAAAACCCAGAAAAGAAAGTAATATTTGAGAGTGATAAAGGTAAATTAGGATAAGCAAACTTATAAACTTTATTAGCCTCTTATATATAAATGTCAAAGAAAAAAACCTTATGGATAATTATAAGTATATTATTTATTTCTTTTACATTATACTCTTTTANTATTTTTGATTTTAGTATTATATCTATAGATGAAGTAAATATAAACATTAATCCTACCTCGGGTAATATAGACAAGGTTGCAGAAATTAATATAAACAAAAATAATATATATACTGATTTAATATTTCAAACTTCTTTAAGAAAAGATAATTTTGAATCAAACCAAGATGTGGTGTATTCATTTAATATGGATGAACCTCCCCCAGATTTTGGAGATAGATTTAATGAAACAAATATTCATGAAAAAGGAACAATTGAAATTTTTGTGAAACCTTATTGGAGTGGAGATGATAATGTAACCCACTATTTTGTTGATATTGGTGAAACCCCGGAAAAAAATAGAATGACCTTATTCAAAGATAAAGATAATTTTCTTAAATTTAGGATTATTGATAAATTTGGAAAAAGTTTTATATCAAAAAAATATGTAGGAAGTAGGTTAATTTCACATGATATTGGATTAAAATGGACCAAAGATGAATGGTATAGGCTTGCTTCTTCTTGGGACCTACAAAAGGGGGAACTAAATCTCTATGTTGATAATATCCTAGTTGATAAAAATAATTTTAATGAAATCCAATTTGATGGTCAAAAAGCTAGATTATTTTTACTAGGGAATAAAATAGAAGGATTATATTATAAAGAATGGAGCGAAACAGGATTTAGTTTAGATGCTCTCCTATTATGGAAATCTAAAAGGGAAGGTACACAACTTCTAACTAGCTCATTTTTATCTCAGCATACATCACAAATTATAGATTTAAAAAAATCTGTAAAATTTATTTCATTAGAAATTAGCTCTGATGAACAAAAAAAAGACACATTTTTAATTCATACAAGAAGCTCAGATGATGGGAATGAATGGTCTGATTGGACTATAGCAAGTAGAGAAGACAACAAGTATATAATAAATAACCCGGATGGGAGATTTTTTCAAATAGAACTAACTTTCTCAACAGCAGGCAGTATAAGAGAAGCTTCTTTGGATGATATAAAAGAAATCAATCTTTCAGTAAAATAGGTCAAAAACCTTATCTTCTCTTCCACCACAAATACAACAATCCCAAAAAGAAAACCCCAGAAATAATATAACTAACCAAATAAGTATTAAATCTCTTATATTTCAAAACATTCTCTCCATTATACTCATAAACATTAACAGTTCCTTCTAAAGGCTTTTCATCTCCTAATTCCCATCCACTATTATAAGCCTCTGTAAAAATAACATATTTCTTAGTTGGCTTTTCAATATTATACCTTATAGTAGATTTCTTTTCATAACCCCATGGCTCTAATTCCTTTAAATCATCGCTCTGATAGAATTTATTAACCTGAAGGTTATTTTCAATAAGATACAAATTTTCACTCTCTTTTACTAATTTTAGGTTGCTTTGGTTCAGCAGGTATTCATAATCCTTGTAATTTACCTCTTTTGCCAGAATAATATACTTAACATCTATTAATCTTAATCTCTCTGCTGTATCTATCTTGTTTTTTAATACCTCTTCTATATACAGAGATACTGTATTTGTTGTATGGGAATATAAAGGCCCTGTTTCTATATTATCTGCCTGTATCACTGGTTTATTAAAGAAGGATTTGGCAGGATTCGCTATCCTTTTCTCCTGATTTTGAACAAACTTAAAATTCATATAACCATGCCAGGGCAAAAATAAAACACTGAATTCCTGTTTATCCTGATTTAAATGCTCATTTATCTCATACCAGTCTTTTGGATAATCTGTTGGTCCTAATTGCCCCCAGAATGAATTAAACATTGTTGGAGTGTATAATATTGGTAAGATCAACAGCAGAATTAATAACCCCTTTACATATCTTCTAGGATTTTCTAGTAATGCATCAATGCCATAGGCTGAGAAATAAGCATAGGCAAAGGCTACTAAAGCCAGAAACTTTTGTGGCTCTCTAAATCCCCTCATAAAAAATAGGTTTTTAAACAAGAAAAGGAAACTATCTGAAAACCAGGGATGGGAGATTCCAACTGCCAAAAATAAAGACAATATGGCTGTTACCAAAATCGCCTTTTTATATTTATTTTCCAAATTTAGATAGCCATGAATTGTTAGATAAAGAATGATAATGAATAAACTAAAATAAAAAAATATAGGAATTATTTTATTGGGCAGAATATAAGCCTCCTCTCTCCAGAACCCATATAACATTGCTGAATTTGTCAGTACATTTATTATTCCTCCCCTTGTTGCAAATATCTGTAAATCTATCTCTGATATCTGGCCTATATTGGTAGATTCTGCTGTTAATACTGGAATTAACCAGTAGAAATTTAAAACTAAAAAGACCAAAGCAAGGAATAATGCTGGTTTTATTAGCTGTTTTTTGAACTTAAATATGAAAAATATTAGGAATAAAAATAAAACCAAGAATAACATATGTGTACTGAAAATTGCTGTTAATGTTATCATTAAGCATGTTTTGATTATCTGTTTTTTATCTTGTTTTTCTAAGAAATCCATTATTGATTTTATTGTAAACGGCAAGATTGCATAGCCTAAAAGGAATAACCAATGACCAGCCATAAACCTTACATAAACAAAAGGATTAATCATGTAGAACAGACCAGCAAAATATCTTGGAAGCCTTCTTTTTGTGTTGATTAGATTGTGCATGGATATTCCTGATAAGAAGAATATTGAGAATAAAATTATCTTTTGGATTACTACAGCAGGGATTACAGAATTAATAAGCTTAATAAAAAGGAATAATGGTAAAATTGCTTCAATTGTATTTAAACCATAAAAAGAAGAGGTTATATTGATATTAAAAGAGAATATCATGTCTAAAAGCAATAAGTAATCCTTCTTAATGAAGATCAGCAGAAATATACTGATTAACCCGTAAAGGATAAAATGTCCATTTTTCATATATTAATTGTTATTAGAAAGGCTTTTAAATGTTTTACTACTTTTAAGTCATATGCTAAAAATAATTAAAAAAATATTAAGAGTAATTTTATTGCCCTTATTTGTGTTTGGCTTGTTTAATAATAAAAATAGGAGGCTAAAATGCTGGAAAATAATCAAAAGTAATTCTAAATTTTATTTAGTATTGATTCTAATATTATTAATTTTTGAAGCTATCAAATATTCTGCCTTAGAAACCAAAATACCTAACATATCTTTTTCAATATTTGTTGTTTTTTTATTTATTCTTTCCTTAATGTTTTTTGCAATTCTCTTTGCTCACAGAGTTTATGAAAAATCAACAAAGTTCATTCACCCTTCTTTAGCATTGGCTTTTTCCTACGCTCTTATAATTGCAAATATGTTTTTAAGTCCTAAGATATACTCTCTGGAATGGGCTTTTTTAGGGTTCCTGATTATAGCCGTAATCTTTTATGACTTCAAAATTGATTCTAGATTCTTAATACTTCCGGCGCTGATTTTGTTAGGGTACATTCCTTTCTTATTAATTGGCTCTCAGAAAGAAATTGCCGAAAATGTTGCTGTTTATGTCTATTATTTCCTTGTCGTGGGAGTTGTCTTACAAATCATTGAATATTACAAAAAAATTCAAAATTCTATAGATTTTAATAAAGTCATTAAAACATTTATTATCAAAGAAAAAATACCCAGTATAATTCCTATTTGGGGTGTTATAATTATTGCAATAATAATTATTAATCGCTTCCGTTCTGTTGAATTACTTAAATGGTCTTCTGTTTATGTTTTTGCTCTTCTTCTTGTCTTTTATGCAATCTCCTACTTCCAAGAGCAAAAACAAGATACACTAGAATCATAACTGAAATAAATCACATAATAATAACTCTCTCAAGGATTCTCTAACTAACTTAACAGACAATTTTGTCATTTTCTTTTTTGAATACCAATCTCACAACAACAAGTATCATTATTATAACTATCATAACTTCGCTCCAAGGGAATTTGATTGTTACTTTTGGTTCTCCTTTAGTTATAAAATAAGCCTCTCCTGTTTTAGCATCTATTTCACTTATCATATCTCCTTTGATGTTGTTGTCTGTTTTTGTTTTTATGATGTATTCTTCATCTTGGTTGTATTGGTATTCGCGAGTGTTTTTTATTGGAATTAATTTATGGACTTTGAGGCCATCATAGAAATTTGTGACGGTTTTGGTGCCGTCGGAATCGGCGTAAAAGTGGATTAAAGCGTCTTTTGAATTATTTGTAAATACCAAGGCGGTTGTATACTCTTGCCATTCCTTTGTTTGTTCAAATCTAGTATCAGGAAGACATTTTCTATCGCCGTCAACCCAATTGCAAAATCTTGGATTATCTCCCATGTAATAGAAAGACAACAAATAATTGTTGGTATTACTGAAATTTTTAATAGGAAAATAAACACATGCACAACGATTGCTAGAAGTAAGATTTAATGAGTAATCTCCTTCAATCTTGTTTAATGACCTTGAAGCAGAGATGTAGGCAATTTTAGATTCAAAGCTACAACAATCCGCAACAGTTTTATTAAAATTCTCAAAACTTCCGTCTTCAATTAAATTATCCTTATTAACTCTGTAAGTTTCATTTGGTTTAATGCTGTAATTTAATACGATTGAACTGAAGATAAACAAAACTGCAAGTATTAGAACCCCAGCAATTACATATTTGGGTTTTATCTTGGTTTTCATAGGTTTACCTCACATTCGGGGTTTTTATTTCTATCCTTTCTCCAGTTATAAATTAAATAGATAATGCAGAATATCACGGTTGTTCCGGAGATAATTAATCCTAAATAGAAGTAGGACTGGGGCTTGAAGTACATTACTAATTCAATATTTATGCTTCCATCGACATTTTCAGTATAATAATCTTTAGAATAATGAGATTTGATATAATCTGAATCAATTGTCCATTGATTTGCATAATCATAAACTCTTGTGTGAGTATTATCAAATATTGGTTTTTTCCATAAATAAATTAATTCTTCACCTTCGAAGAATTTTTGGGTACGCTCGCATTCGGTCGTATTTGTGTTATTATGAAATTCTAGAGGTTTACACCATTCAGAAGAGGAGTTTTTGACTAAGTAGAGTTTCCAGTCTTTATGATAAGACTCTAAGAAGGATAGGTTCTGCGAAAATTTTAAATCTGTAAAATATAACCCATATTTTGTTGGATTGATTTTTTTAAAAAATATGTTCTCAGAATAAATTCGAGGGTAAAACCCTGAAAAATAATATAAATCTAAATAATTATCTGTATAAATCTTTTCTATAAAATTATATTTCTCAATTAAGTGATAATCATAATTATACGGATTAATATCTTGAGCCACATAAGAATTTTTATTATTGATAATATATTGGATATTATATTTCTTTAAGTAGGACTCAAAATCATCAGGAGTAATATTTTTATTATATAGAATAGACTTAATAAATAGAGTATTTTTTTCTTTTAAAAAAGCTGAATAAATAACTTCTTTATTAATTATGTTTCTAAGAGGATTATCTCCTGTATAATAAGGATTACTTAAATAAAAAAAAGAATAATCTACTAGGGGTAAATTTAAAACTCTGGATTGGTAATCTGTGGAAATATTTAAGTTTCCGAAATAATCAATATCTTCTGAATAACGAAAATTATCTGGAAGCCAAAAATTAAAAAAGAATAGATAAACTGAAAATAAAGAGATAAATATCAAAAAGTATTTCAACAATTTAGTCTTATAATTTAATAGGAAAATAAATATAAAGGATAAACAGATTGCATATCCTATGGCAAACTTATCTTTAAAGTCCCGGAATATATACATTAAATCAAAGGAGTAAATAAATTCCGAGAGTTTTGAAAAGGGGGTTGAAATTCCTTTGATGAAAAATATAAATAATAATAAAAGAATACTAAAAATTACCAAATATTCTTTTGATTTTCCTCCCTTTTCATGATAAATAACTGCATAAAAAAAGATTAGAACAAAAAATAATACCCATATTAATAAAAAAAGAACATTTGGAGTAAACAAATTGCCATACCCTTTAGTTAAATTAATGAATGAATAGAAAAAGTTTTCATTTTGTAAATCTCTTAAAATTGGAATAGGATCTGCGTTTGCGTAAAGGGGCTTGGTAATCGAAATTATTTGGGAACCTCCCAAAATTAAAGGTAACAAGTAAACAAAGTTAAGCAAGATAAATAATATCAAAAACATAAGATTTAATTTAATAAATTTAAAATCAAAACTACTTTTTAACATGGTAAATAAAAATATTGTTGTAAGTATAATAAAGAGAGATGCAGTATATGCTGGTTGATTAAAACCAAAACCAAAAATAAGCCATATAAAAGAAATCCCTATCAAATAATTAAAATTTCTTTTTTCACAAAACCTAATATATAATAGGATACTCAAGGTATATGGAAAAATTAAATAATATGCCCAATGTTGTTTACCCCATAGAAAATATTGAGAGATGGGATTAAAAAATATGAATAAAACAGATACAAATGAATAAAACTTATTATTTAATATTTTACTTATATAAAACATTAAAATAAGACCACTTAAAGAAAAGAAAGTTATCCAAACTATCCTTTGTAAAATAGAGGGATTAGTACTAATGATACTAAAAAATGAGTAATATAATCTTAAAAAAAATGAGGCAAAGTTATTGGGCAGATACGATCCTATAGCTAAAGCATTATCCCAGTTATAAACTAATTGTTTCAAGTTATAAAATGGGGAAAACCAAGAACTAGCAGCATCGCTACTAGCTATAAATCCCCTAAACCAAAAAGAAAAAAAGATAGTCACAACTAATAAGATATACCATATATTATTTCTAAACCATTTGCTATAGCTTCGGTTTATCATGTTTTTCAAATACCATTATCAAACTTCTCCCGAAAGTTGGCTTAACTTTTGCCAGTAGACGGCTTCTAAAGAATATGAGATTTACATAGTCCGAGGTAAACTTTTTTAATATAAACCCATTATATTCAACAAATTTTTTTAACAACATTTTTGTAAAAAATCTTATATGACCAACAGATCTCTCTTCTGTAGAAAAAGTGTTCGATGCTTCAAAGTATTTACCATTACCTAATAAATAAAGGATTCTTCTTGGTAGGGATACTGTATTCGGGGTGGTAATTACTAAAAGACCCCCTATCTTTAGTACCCTATTACATTCTTTAATAAAGATATCGGTATCATACAGATGTTCTATTACTTCACCAGCATGGATAACATCAAAGAACCCATCCGGGTACTCAAACTTTTTTTCTAAATCTGCAACTTTAGCTTTAATACCCTTTTTTTTTGCTAATTCTACTGCATTAAAGCTAGCATCTACACCATAAACTTCATTACCTCCCTGCATTAAATATGATGAATACAATCCATCATAACAACCAACATCTAAAATCTTTTTATTTTTCCCGACCCATTTGGATACAATAAATATCCTTGGTTCAAGATACCCACCATCATAACCGGTCGTATTCTTTCTTATATCATATATCTTGCTAGATTTATCAAAAGTGCTACTCATTGTTAGTTGCTCCGAAAATTAATTTATAAACCTCTTCTCCAGTTTTCTGCCAAGAGAAGGTACCAGCGAACTTTAAGGCTTCAGATCTTCTTTTGGTATAGTAATCTTTATCCTCTAAGAGTTTTAACACTTCATTAGCAAATTTTTCATTATCAAGAATAGGAACTTTGACCATACCCCTTTTAAAAACACAAAAAACAGGTAAGTCATAAGCTACCACTGGCAACCCATTTGCCATAGCCTCCAATGCCACCTGACCAAAACTTTCATAATAACTGGGAAATATAAAAACCTTAGAGTTTCTTAGATAATCAAATTTTTTATCAGTGCTTATGAAACCAACATAGTCTATACTATCTGATAATCCCCCACTATTAATCATCTCTAAGAATCTTTTTTTAATTTTATCATCTCCACCACCAATCAACACCATTTTTACATTAGGTTTTTTCTCTTTAATCAAATTCAGGATCTTAGGTATTTCAAAGAGACCTTTTTGTGGATGGAATCTTCCAATAAATGATAGGTCATACACCTTTTTCCTTCTTTCTAATGAACTCTTAATAGGTTTATAACCAGAGTATTTTTTTAAGATATAAACATCTTCACCACCAAACTTTTTAAGAACATAAACTTTTTTATTTTTAAACATTCTAGAGTAATAGGGGTTCACAGTTATAATTTTCGAATTTTTAGAAAGAAATCCAAATAATAACTGATTTAATTTATAATGTATAAGTCTTAAAGATGGAAATTTAAACCTATTAATGTATTGACCGGTAAAGCCTCTGAAAATGTCTGGACAAACCATGTGGAACCAATAGTATGTTTTTTTCTTAAAATATTTTGATAAGATTTTAGCTGGGATAGTATTAGGGAAAAAGTCTGAATGGCACATGAGTATATCTTTGTTATCTATCTCTTCTACAATTTGATTTTTAATCTTTAGGAAAAGAAAGATTCTAATAATATAGGAGATAAACATATGATATTTCGCTTCAGTATATTTAGACTTAATAGTAACATATCTTAGATATTCATCTTCAATTAGCCCAAGTTTCTCATAAGTTTCTCTACCATTGTCAGTTGTTAATAAAACATTTTTAACCTTCTTTGTTTTTAAATACTTAATTACTTCTAACATACATTTTTCTCCACCACTAAGACCGCCCCCCGTTTTTGCAAATTCAATATGATAAACCTTCATTTTTTTATCTCCAATAAAATAATATTTTTTGTTTGATAAGTAATGGAAAAATTATTTTTAATTGCAAATGTTTTTACAATTTCTTCTCCAAGAGGATAAATCATTTTTTTATTTAGTATCATATGATATTCCATAATAATCAAATTAATATTACTCAAAATCTTTCGGGATTCTTTTAATATTTTATATTCTTCACCTTCAACATCAATTTTAATCAAACTTACATTTTTTAACTTAATTTTTTTTAGTAAATTTTTTAAAGTAGAAACCTCACATTTTTGATATGCTCCGTTATTTATCCTTTTATTAGTTAAATAACTTGAATCTTTTCCTTCAAAAGAATCAAAGAATCCAACACCATTATAATTGCTTATCCCTAATTTTAAAGGAAAAACATTCCCGCTTAAATTGTTTAATTTTATATTATCATTAAGAAGATTATAATTAGAATCTATTGGTTCTATCGAATAAATTTTTATATCTGGTCTTAATCTGCCTGCCAATATTGAAAATGCGCCTATGTGGGCCCCCAAATCTATTAAGCTACCTTGATAAGGAACTTTATTAAGTAAGCTTGTGGGATATTCATTAAAAATATTTATCTTTATTATTTCCTTTAAATCGTTTTCACCATCCCTAAATTTAAAAACCATACCATTTTTAAGATAGACTTTGCTTATTTTGCCATTAAAAATTTTAAAGTTATGTATTAAAATCCATGGATTTTTGATATTAAAGAAGACTATAAAAATTGATCTAACTTTATTTAAAAAAAGCCTGATTTTATTTATCAAAAACCCAACTCCCCCAATAGTAAACTCAGCTGTTTTCATAAAAATCATTCCAAAATATAATAACGGATGATTAAATAAATACTCCCAGTTTTTAAGGTATATTAAATAACGATTAAGAAGATTTGATTGCCACTTAAATTCCTTTGAGTGTTCTTTAGCAAATATATTAATTGTATTTGAATAAAAAAACTTTTTCTTTAACGTTTTGATTAATGAAAGATTTCCCTCGTTATGATACATCAAATTTTGAGTTCTCCCTATTTTAAATCCAGCATTACGAATTCTTATATCTAAATCTTTATCTTCGGAGAAAACCATTTTTTCATTATGACCATTCACTTCTTGATAAGCTGATCTTTTAATACACCTGACTGATTCAATGTGCTCAACACCTGTAAAACATTTTTTTTTCAAGCCACTTACAGTTTGCCCAAAAACCTTTCCCATAAGACTCCTCGGGGATTACTAAAGCACGGTATCCTTTATCTATTAAACTAACACATTCTCCAATAAGCCCACTACTGACTTGCATATCTGAATCTAAATGTAAAAGAATAGACCCCTTAGAGAATTCAACTCCCTTTTTTCTTGCTTGAGCCATTGAAATATTATTTTTTAGAAAAATTATGTCTAAACCTTTATTTTTGTATTCCTTAATTATTTCTGGGGTCTTATCATTAGTTCTTAAATCATCATTGATTATAACTTCAAAATGTTTATAATTCGAATCTAAAAGCGATATAAACATTATTTTTAAGTTATTTGCACTATTATAAGTGGGGATAATTACAGACACTAAAGATTTTTTATCCATCTTTCCAGCTCCCTTACATTATTATCCCAGTTTGAATGCTTCTCAGCAAACTTAATTGATTCTAAACTCTTATCCTCAAGAAGCTTTTTGTTCTCAACTATTTCCTTCATGTTTTTTGCTAATTCTTTGTAATTATTCTTACTACATATCAATCCAGATTTATTAGCATCTCTTAATCCATTTATATCATAAGTTATAGCGATTGTTCCATTTGCATTTGCTTCTGTAACTATCAAACCCCAACCCTCTCTTACAGAAGTCACCAAAATCGCTGTTGCTTTTATCATAATTTTATTTCTTTTTTCATTTGAAATCTTACCTGTGAAAATTACTCTTTTCTCTAACCCTAACTTTGAAACTAATTTAGTTAATTCTTTTTTGTATTTATCATCTCCATCTCCTATAATGTATAATTTTGAATCTTTGACATTTGAAAGGGCTTTTATGCAATCATGCACTCTTTTGCTTTTTGTTAATCTTCCTACAAAAACAAAATAATTTTCTTTCTTGCTTATTTTTGATTTTGGCTTGAAGTCAATCTGGGGCTCTAACACAAAAATATCATTGGGACTAGCCCAAGCATATTTTATTAAATCATTTTTTGAAGATTCGGATATTGTAAAAATTTTTGTATTTCTATATAATTTAAGATAAATAGATTCCAATAAATATCCAATTAGAGAAACCGGAAATTTAGATTCATAAAACCATATATTCCTACACAATTGGTTAAAAAGGGCTCTTCTTTTTTTATTGTTTATTGCTAATGGAGTAAAAAAGGGGATCGTATTAACCTGATCTATGATAATGTCAAATTCTCTTTCGTGAGTTTTAGCATATTTTAAACCATAAAAGCAAACAGTTGCCTGCGAACCTTTTCTTATGATTGTATAATTATTGTATTGCTCTTTCTCTTTTGTATCAGGATATTTCGCTGTGAACAATGTTACTTCATGCCCAAGTTTTGCCAATCCATTTAAATAAATGTCTGTTATAATTTCTGCCCCCCCACTTTTTGGATTTTTAATATCTCTCCAGCTGAGCATTAATATTTTCATTTATACCCCATTTAAATGGTCTTCATCATACCATTTTTTTATATGATATCTATAAGCAATTGCTAATGTATCTTGAAACATATTTTTAATAGCTTTTAAACCAACACTAGAACCATTAAACAATTGCTTTATTTCAATTGGCGCTTCAACTATCTTAAAACCATATTTGTTAGCAACAACTAATAACTCAAGATCAAAGGCAAATTGTTTAACTAAAACCTTTGGCAAAACAGTTTTGGCACAATCATATCTGAATAACTTAAATCCTGACTGTGTATCTTTAACATTCAAACCAAATAAGAATTTTACAAATAGATGATAAAAATAACTAAGAACTCTCCTTTTCAAGGGATAGTCTACTTTACTTTCTTTGTGTCTCTTACTGCCGATAACCATATCAGCATTATGCTCATCCATATATTCAATTAAGATTTTTAACTGTCTTGGATGTATATCAAGATCAGCATCAATAAAGGTAATAAAATCTCCTGTAACTTTGCTAAAACCGTATTTCAAGGCATACCCCTTTCCCTTATTATCATTATACCTAAAAACCCTAACCCTTCTGTCCTTAACCTCTTTAGCCTCTTTAAAGGTATTATCATTACTCCCATCATCTACAACAATAATCTCATAATCCACTTTAAGATTATTCAAAGCTCTAATCATTTCATGCAGATTCCTATATATATACTCCCCACAATTATAGCAGGGCATTATAACAGATAATTTATGTGATTCCATTTCTAACCCCAAGTTCCTTTTTAGTATATAAAATTAAACTAAAAAATAATAAGATATTAACAACACTAACAGTTTTAATCACTTCTAATAATGTGGAATGAAACAAGCTAATTAAAACAGTCTCCAATATAGCAAAAAATACTATCAGATAAACAAATTTAATCTTATTAACACCAAAATTATATAACATTAGAACATTATTCAGTGCAAAGAAACCAAGCCCAACAGAGAAATAACCAATCAAACCAGCAATCTTATACTCCTTTCCATATAACAATCCAGAAACAAAGGTAGGAGCTATAAAATAAACCAAGACAACCATAAAAGAAATTAAAAAGGTATAAAATAAAGTATTTTTTAGAATAGAAGAGCTATCTAAATTCTTGTTATGCCTGTCAGATATCTTTGGAAACATAACCATAAGCAGAGCAGAGGAAGCAAACCAAGTTATCTTAGCCAGAGTAGAAGCAGCCACATAATATCCAGCCTCTAAAGAAGAAAAGAAATGCTTTACAAGGATTACATCAATATTAACAATAAACATCAGAGCAGCAGAGCCAAATAATATCACTAAACTATATTTGAAAATATTAAGCTTCTTTATATCATTCTGATACTTAAACAAGAAAGCAAGAGGAACCAGTGGCAATAAAATAACAAGCAAAATAGAGATATTAACAGATATTATTGCACCAGCTACACCAAAACCCAAACTAACTAATAAAATACCCAACCCCAATTTCAAACCAGTGTGAATCAAACTATTTGCATTATACCAGCCAAACTTCTGCAGTCCCATCAACAATCCACTAGTTATAGGAGACAAAAAAGACAAGAATATCATAACACCAATTAGAATAACAGGAAAAACATTATCAATATTCAAAAAAGAGGCAATATATTTACTAAGTAAAACATAAGCAATTAAAAATACAGAACCATAAATTCCTATAAGCTTAAATGATTTTGTTAACAGATATCTAATCTTATTATACTCCTCTTTTGCCCTATACTCTGAACTGAATTTTGTTATCACAGTATTTATTGTATTTGCAGGAGTATTCAAGACATAAAACAAGGAAAACAAGACTCCAAGAACACCATAATCAATAGGACCCAAAACCCTACCCATGTATAATTGAAAAGCATAATTTAAGATATTGACAATAAAGGCTGCAACCAAAATAAACAAGCTATGCCTCAACAGATTGTCATTCTTATTTAATTGCTCTGATATAAATGTTCTCATTTAGACTCTTCCAATACTAACTTCCTCATTATAAGCAGGAATTACAACAGCTAGCTTCATTCTTCCCACCCAAATCCTCTTTGTAGCTGGTTTTGTAATAACAATCCATCAAAATAACTATCTCTCTCAAATAAAACAGCAACATTCCCTTCTTCATTATATGCAGGAATTATAACAGATATCATTTTAACCTATAAGTAATAAATTAAAAAGCTATTTAAAACTAATCTTTTTTAAAAATCATTACAATTGCCCAAGGAGGAAGATTTTCCATCAAATATCACATGAAGCATAAAAATTAGTTGCCTAACAGCAGAATATAGAAGATTTTTTGGGTTAAGTTTAATCCTCTAAATAAGATATATCATTAGCCATATCACAAAAAAACTTGAATTTTCTCTCTCTCAAAAAGTCTAACCCTAAAATAGAAGATATTGATTGTGCCTGATTCAAGGAATCCTGTTTTTTGCTTGTGGGATTTAGCACATAGATTTCAGGAATATCAAATTTAACGCTTTTTCCACTCTCTTCTTTAAGATAAAGAGAGACATTTTTCATAACCAGGGGCTTGCATTTTATGCCGCCTATACAGATTATCTTTTCGCTTTCAGATAGCGATCCTAATGGAAGGTTAAGAATTCTTGCAATGCCATAGCTGATATAGGTTTCTGGGCTCCCAGTATCAACACAGAACTCTATTGGTCTAAATGGAATTTTATATTTCAATGCACAGATTACAGATGCTAAAAAAATACGGTCTTTTGTGACCTTTAAGGGGATCTTAACCATATTAAAGTATAATTATTGTTGTTGATACAAATTTAATTAATACACCTGCTGGATCTTTGCCCATTTTTTTTAATTTAGTAATAAGAATGTCTAGATTTTTATCAGTGCTGATTAACTCTTCATCTTCAATAGCTATGAATTGGTTATCATATTTCTCTTCTAACTCTGTTTGATGTTCTTTAAACCAGTTTATATCTCCATCTAATCTATTTAATAAAAGCATTTCACTAGTCATATTAATCCCTCCAAGATTGCTGTTTTGGAATAGATATTTAAGAGTTTTGTTTTAGAATTAGAAAGACCAAACTGTTTATTATCCATTACTATCCCTCCGTTTTTTGATATATTTTTTAATACCCTTTTCTATTTAAGTCTTTTGATGAAACTTTTTTCTTAAAAGTTTCGGCTAAGGCTTAGAGATTGCTTACAGATAAACAACTGATTAATCTTGGAGATTTCTTCTGATAAAACTGTTTTAAGAAATATTTTTTTAACAGAAAGGCTTATATCTAATCTAATTTAACTAAACAAATATGAAAGAATTAACTATAAAACAAGCCCAGAAAGATCCAGAATTTATAAAAGAAATAGACAGATTCATAAAAGCAACAACTAAAATTTATAATTTAAATTAACTTCTAAATTTTTCTAGCAAATCTTCATATTTAATAGGGGTTTTGGAAAGTTTTAAAAAGGAGCAGGTATTCATTTTTAAGGGTGTTAAAATGGAAAAGATTGGTTTAAATATTGTTATAGAAAAGGGAAAAGTTAAAGATAGTACTATGTTTATAGCTACTAGCCCGGATATTAATGTTTTTGCAGAAGGAAAAACAATAGATGAGGCAGTTAATAAATTTACTGAAGGAGCAAGATTTCATCTAGAAAGTTTTCCGGAAGAGAGATGCTCTCTTATAGAATCTGATGAAGAAAAGTTTGAAATGCCAATGTTAACAAAAATATTCTTATAAAAACTCTTCAACAGGAATCCCTGTTTTTTTAGAAATTTGCCTGTAGACTCCAATGGTTGTTAGTGGAAGAACAACAGTAATATTAATCTCTTTATTTGAAAGAGAAACATGACTTCCTTTTTGCCTTTTAATTTCATAACCATGTTTAACAAGTACTTTGAGAATCTCTTTACCTTTAACGACCTTGGGAAGTTTTGACATTTTTTATATTATTATTAAATTATTTATTTATAAGCATTTTGTATTATTTAATAAATTTAAAGATATTTTAAATGATTCTGTTTCTCTGATTTATTTTTCAAGATTTTTTGATGAAACTTTTCCTAAAAGTTTCCAATTAACTGTCTTGTTTACTTAGAATTAACACTAACAACTAAACTTAGAATATTCTTCTCAACCAGCTATTTTATAAATTGTTTTTTATTAAGAAAATCATGCTCAAAGATACCTTTGATAAATTATTGGTAGTTTTCATCATATTAGTTCTTGCCCTGTCTATTTTTAATTTTTCCATTTTAAAGCTTGACTATTTCCTTATTATTCTTGTTTTTTTGGCAATTATTCTTTTGATAAAGCACTGGAAACACTCTCCAAACCCCTTTTGAATGCCCCTTGAAATACTACTTTATCCGGTCCATCATAACAGTCCAAAATTCTCAAAACACCATCATTTATTCCCTCATTCCCTCTCTCAGTTTTGAAATGAGCCCGACATTTTTTACCATACTTTACACAGTCATATCCATTCATATATTCACATTTCATTTTAATTCCCCCGCTAGCTTCATTCTTCCCACCTAAATCCTCTTTGTAACTGGTTTTGTAATAACAATCCATCAAGATAGCTGCTCCCGTCAAAGCACTCCATTCTCCTTATAGTCAGTTCATCCAATCCTTCCCCATTTTCAGTTTTGTAATAGCCAAGACAGCTGTCCTTTCTCAAAGAGCAGTTAAACCCATTAAGATATTTGCATGTCATTCCTTTTTCTCCTTCAGCATGCAGTATTTAGCTTCAGTACGTTTCAGTTCAAACTCGCATTTATCCAGATTCTCGCACTTATAAACCACATCTGACCACTTTACAGCTATTGCATATTCACAATCCTTTGGTTTCATCCATCTTCTCCATTATCAGTTTATGAACAAGAAATTTCACAGAAGGATACTTTACTTTATCATTTTTCACTTTTTCCTTCAGCTTCTCGTATATTTTAGAATCAATATCAACATTTACCATTCTTCCTCCCGAATATCTTATACGCCCTGTTAAACACTACAAAATAATGATAATCAATTATAACCTCTCTGGAACAAGAAACACAATACCCGGCCAGGGTTTTGTTCTTCCAAGATCCGATTGGTACTATACTGGATAATTTACCATAGCTGCATTTATCTTCTAAATTTATCATTAAAACCCCCAAACCATATGATTTCCATATTAAAAAAATATTTAAGCTTAACCTATAGAACATCAAAAGCCATATCTTCATTTCCAAGAATTTCTTGATACTGCATATTGTTCCATAACAGCATAATAGATGCCATTGCCCCTGGCTCGTCTTTATTTTTCAATAATTCCAAGATGTTCCTGCTTGCCATTTTCAATGATTTCTCATGTGCCTCCTTGGCGCTATTTCCCTTCAATAAAGAAATGATAATTAGATTTGAAGGCTCAAGGAATAATTTTGCTGTGTTATCATTCAATGGCTTGGCAGACCACCTATTATCAACCCAAAAACTAAAGGGCATTCTATAACCAATAAAACAGCCGTCCTTACATGCCTTTTGCCCCAAAGAAGCTGAAGACAAACAGGCACGGGCATAAACAATTCTTTTATTTAGAAGATTATGATTTTTATCCTCCTTGATTAATGCCTCTTCTTCACCCTTAATCTTATCTCCATATATTGTGTTTTCATCTCCATGTGCATTAAAGAAAACTAAAAGAGGGTCTTTCTTGGAAATTAAATCTGAAAAATTTTTCTGGGTTAAGCGTGACCTTATTAAATCAAGAACTTCAATATTTTTTTCTTTTGCAAAGTCTATTGCTTTTTTAGCATAACAAAAAAGATATTCTGTTGCATCATCATATCTGGGTCTTGTTACCAAAATTGCTTTTCTCATTCTGATATTGGAATCTTATAAAACTTGCCGCTGGTTAGTGCTTTAATAAAATTAAGCTGCATATCTATAAAGGCTATTCCAACATCAGTCTCTTCTTCAACAGCCTTTTTCAGCTCTTCTTTGTTAAAAGATCCCTTCCCCCCTACAGATAATTTAAAATGCTCTGGTACGCTTGTTTCTAAACGCCACAAAACAAGCTCCTTGACTTCCTTATTGATTTTCCCCTTTATCATATTATTTCCATTTCTCCTAATTTTTTTATAATTTTCTTGCCAAGTTCAGAATTATTTTTAATCTCAATCATCGCAGCATTCCACGTATATGGCTTATTATCAATAACAGCGATTATATCCTCATTTCTAACCTTATCGGGGATATTGGCAAAAATTCTCATAAATTTGGCTTTCTTATCTTCCATATTTTATATATCTCTTTGTCGATTAATAAATCTTTCCTCTCTTTACTCTTTAGCTTTTCATAGATTTTAGAATCAGTATAATTTCCATACCAAAACACTTATAAATAGTATGATTTTTCATACTAAATATGAAAGAAAAAATCAAAGTATTATTCTTCAATGAATCATTAAAAAGATGGCATTTTGAAGAGATTGTAAAGGAAGCAGGAATTAGTAGAGAACGAACTAATCATTTCTTAAAAGAATTGCTAAAGGAAGATTTCATTAAAAAAAATAAAAAAAGAGGCAGGATGCCTTATTACACAGCTAATAGGGATTTGCCAAAATTCAGAAATGAAAAAAGGCTCTATGGGCTTTCAATTCTGGAAAAAAGTGGTTTATTTGAGCATCTCAGTAATATTAAAAAGATAAAAACAGCTATTTTATTCGGAAGTTTTTCAAGAGGGGATTGGAGCAAATCAAGTGATATAGATATTTTTATATACGGGGATGACAAAGAATTTTACGAAGCAGAATTCGAAACAAAACTAAATAGAGAAATACAGGTTTTAAGTTATGAAGACCCGAAAAAAATCAAAAAAGAGTTGGATCCAAAATTAATCCCAAACATTATTAAGGGATTCTATATAAAAGAAAATATAGAGCCGTTTGAAGTGGGTATAAATGCGTAAAAAAGAAAAAACAAGATTAAGAGCTATTCCTAAATATATACTCTATTCCCATTAACTTTATATATAATCTCTTCTTTCTTTTTAGCTGTAATGAAATTGAACAAGAGGGGAAAAACTTTAGTTAGTAGTATTCTTACTGTTTCTATAATAATTATCCTGCTTTTCACCGGAATTGCAAATGCAGTAGACTTGAGCATAACAACAAACAAAGCAAGTTATCTGAAAACAGAAACAATTAATTTCAATGTAGGGATAGATATTCCAGCTAATGAAAGAATTCCTATTCAGACCTTAAAGTTGCAGATTTATGATAATTCTCTTCCATTTTTAAAAGAATGTGTTTTTTACCCAGATGGCACAAAGGTTTCAGGCTGTGATTACCTGACAATAACCAGAACAAATTCAGGGGATTATGGAACAAGTGAACAATTATATGGTTATGGCTATGGTGCAAATAATAATTACCAGGGAACTCTATTCGGCTATGGCTATGGCTACGGAGGAACCGGATTTGGCTTCACAGGTATTTTATCATACACAATTACATGGGATGTTTCTTCAGAATCACTGACAGCTGGAAATTTCAAGGCAACGCTAAAGGTAAATTCAGTCGGGGAAATAAACTCCTTTGAATATGCAAAAGATTCAAGCACATTTACAGTTGGTGAATGCCAGAGTGGGGATACAAAGCCATGTGGTTCTTCAAATACAGGAGAGTGTAAATTTGGAACTCAAACCTGTACAGCTGGAAAATGGTCTGCCTGTATAGGAGAAAAACCATCAGCAGCAGAAGTCTGTAATAACAAGGATGATAATTGTAATAATATAATAGATGAGGATTTAACAGCAGAAACAGGAACAGATGAAGGGGCATGCAGAAAAGAAATAAACACCTGTGTTTCAGGCTCATGGTCGCTTACTCAGTCTGAGATAGAGCCTGGAATTGAAAAATGTGATGATATAGATAATGATTGTGATGGAAATGTAGATGAAGGAAACATCTGTCAGCCAACATGCACACCATCAACAGAAATATGTGATGGAATAGATAATAATTGTAATAACTTGATTGATGAAAATAATGTCTGTGCAGTTATCCCACCAACCTTCTCATGTACAGGAGCAACTATATCTAATGCCCAGTTATGTGCAGATGATGATACTGGATTAACAGCAAACACAACAAGAAGTTTAACATCCTCATGTACAACTGTAAAATGTGAATATACTTGTTCATCAGGATTTACAAAATCAGGAAATGAGTGTGCAGTTATCCCACCAACCTTCTCATGTACAGGAGCAACTATATCTAATGCCCAGTTATGTGCAGATGATAATAAGAATTTACTAGTAGACACAACAAGAAGTCTGGCAAACAGTTGTACTGATGCTAATAAGTGTGAATATATATGTCCTTCTGGCTATACAAAATCAGGAAATAGTTGTACCTTACAACTTCCTCCACTATGTACAGGATTAATCCCAGCAAATTCTGGATTATGCACAGACGATAATAAGGGTTTAACAGCAGATGCATCAAGAAATTTAGTATCTTCATGCTCTTCTCAAAAGTGTGAATACACCTGTGACGTTGGCTATGTAAAATCAGGAAATAATTGTATCATCCCAATCCCAGAAACACCAAACCAGTGTAATGATAATCTAGATAATGATAATGACGGATTTTCAGATCTTAACGACCTTGACTGCTCAAGTCTAACAGATAATTCAGAATCCGGTTCATTGCAAGATTGTAAGCCGGCAGCAACAAATATCTGCGGAGTCGGAGGAACAAAGACATGTCAGTCAACAGGTGTTTGGGGAACATGCATAGGCTCAGAGCCACCAAAGATGGAAACAAAGCAGGATGTTCTAGTCCCATTAATAACAACAATCGTAGAAACACTGCAACAAGCTGAACAAACACTATCAAAGATAGAAACAAATGAAGATGAAACAGGATTTGAATTAAGCATATCAACAAATGAGCAACAATCAGGAAGCATTACTGTAAAGGTATACGATGAAATGCCAGCAGAGCAGAGCTTTACACTACCCGGATTAACAAATCAAAAATTCATGGTTATAGAACCAGAAGCACAGATAGAGAATGACATCAAGCAGGCATTATTAAAGATGCATTACAGAGATCCAGAAGATCTTGGAACTACTCCAGAATCAGAATTACGTATGTATTACTATAATGAAGATCTGAAAGACTGGGTCCAGGAGCCAAACTCAGGTGTAAACACAGAGGAGAATTATGTATGGGCAATTACTAATCACTTATCCCTGTTCACAATGGGAAAGAAAACAGAGGTAAAGCCAGTAGAATTATTCAAGTTCTATTACGACTTTGATAAGGATGGCTACGGAACCTCCAGATTCAAGGAATTAGAAAAATCAGAAGGCTATTACACAGCAAGAAAGACAAATGACTGTGATGATCTTAATAAAGAATCATATCCAGGAGCAACAGAAATCTTTGATAGAAAAGACAATGATTGTGATGGACAGATAGATGAAGGATTCGATGTTTCCTTCTCCTCAATACTAGCAAGCTTCACATCAACCCCGGATAAGGGAGGAATAGGATTAAATTTCACATTAAATGCAGATTCAAGTTACGACCCAGAGTGTAAGAACGCTGATCTGGATTCAAATAATAAAATAAATATTTTTGACCTTATCGAATTACTATCCTTGACGAAACAATCCCCTGTTAAGAAGGGAGATTTAAATGCTGACGGAAAGATTGATGCTATAGACATTTACAAGCTGACAAAATTACTTGATACAAAGAGATGTGATGAGAAACTAAGATACAGATGGGACTTCAATAATGATGGCGCATTTGATACACCTTATCTTGATACACCAGCAACAACACACTTTTACACAACAACAGGGCAGCAGAGAATAACCTTGGAGGTATCAAAAGCCACACTAACAGCAGCAGCAGCAAAGACAGTTTTGATTATTAACCCAAGCTGTAAGCAGTATGCAGATATAACAAAGGATGATAAGGTAGATGTCTATGATTTGCTTGAAATACTAAAGATACTAAACACAGAGGATAATAAGGCAGATGTAAATCAGGACGGTAAAACAGATATACACGACATGATAAAGCTCCTTAATTATCTCAGCACAGAGGAATGTGTATAATCTAAATCTCTAAAATTAACAAAATAGGAATTATCGAGTTATCCCCTTTTTCTTTTATTATCTCTTTTATTTTATCCATTCTTTTTATATTTAAAAAATATTTCCAGCCATGTTCTTTCTTTTTTCTTCCACAGATATTCTGTTTAACTAAAGCATCAAGAACAATTTCCATCTTATCAATATAGTTATTTGGAATGCCCCCCCCTTAGATTTTCAGCATATAAGGAACCCTTGCCAAAACAGGTTTCATCATATAATTTTCTTATTAAGGTTCTGCTTATTATAATATATTCGCTCTTCTTTATCTTCATATAATGATCAAATAATTTTAACAATATAAATATTTAGCCATTTTTATGGCCCTTAAGAGTCAAAAAAGAAACATTTATAAATAACTAAATTACTGAATAATGTATGGTATCTGCATTTTTAAAAATTGAAGGGAATAATGTAAAAAATAGGATTTGGAATTTTTTGATAGTTCATTCTGAATTTGACTATTCAATGAAAGACATTGCAGGATATTCAAAAGTAAGTTATACTGCTCTAAAGGAAATCTGGAAAGAATTGATTAAAAGAGAGATAGTTATACATACAAGGGATGTTGGGAAAGCTAAGATGTATAAGTTAAACAGGGATAATCCCTTGGTAGAGAAGTTTATAGATTATTATTGGTCTGTTGTTAATATAGAAGCAGAAAAACTCTTAAAGGAAAAAATTTCAATTCCTGCTTGATTATATACTCAAATATATATTTTTAACTATCTAAAGATTAGTAGGAATATTTATAAAGTTTGAGTTTCTAAAAAGATT
This sequence comes from Nanoarchaeota archaeon SCGC AAA011-G17, assembly GCA_000402515.1. GTDB lineage: Archaea > Nanobdellota > Nanobdellia > SCGC-AAA011-G17 > SCGC-AAA011-G17 > SCGC-AAA011-G17. The sequence continues at coordinate 92,239 of AQRL01000038.1, read as the reverse complement.
CTGATGAACACTAATGCAAAAAAGAATATAATCAGTATTTTCTTGACAATTGCAGTTATTTCCTTACTTATTTTCTCAGGTCCAGCACGAGCAATTGACGTTTCTCTGACAACACCAGATATTAATGTTTTTTCTAAGGATGGGAATGGAAATCCAACAAAATACACATTTACTATTAGTGTAACAATAAATGATGGAGAATTCCTTCCAATACAATACACAGATTTAATCTTCAATGATGGGGATAATAAACTTACATGTAGAATACAAGATGATAAGTCAGATTGTGACTTTATAACATCAGTACAAACAGATGTTAGTAATTTGAATTATAAACAGGATTATGGTTATGGCTACGGCTATGGAAATGGGTATGGATATCAGAACTTTGGATATGGTTATGGCTATGGAGCAATACCAAATCAAGGCTCAGGCTTTATCACCTACACACTAATAATTGACCAGTCAAAGCTTCCAGGAACATTTGTTGATCAAAGTGTAGAAGTAGAAGCAAGAGTTTATGGCGGAACAGATGATAACCAAGCTAATTTCAGAGGCCCTTCAAATTTTGAAGTAACCGCCCCAGAAACACCAGTCACAGTTACAGACAAGAGAGTAGAAAATACTATTAATTTAGGTAGTTCAGAAATTAAAATCCCAGCAAATGCACTACCAGCAGGAGCAACCGGGATTAAAGTACAGCAAATAGCAAAGAATGCTGTAGCAGCCCCAACAACAGTTACATTAAAGGTATTATCAAAAATATTTGAATTCCAGATAGATGGCGGAACAACAAATGTATTTAATGAGCCAGTAACATTAACCATTACTTATACTGATGAAGAACTTGCTTTAGCAGGAATTACAGATGAAAGCAAAATAAGCCCATACTTCTTTGATGTAGCATCTAATGATTGGACAAATGCAGGAATAACAGAGATAGTAAGAGATCCTGCAAATAACAAAATAGAGTTCAAGGTGTCCCACTTTACAAAATTCACATTATTAGCAGATACAAGTACAACAACAACTTCAACACCATCATCAAGTACAACAACAAATGCAGGTGGTGCAGGTGGAACACGAGTTGGAGTAACACCAGCAGAAACAACTACTGAAGAAACACCAGTAACACCAACAGAAGTAGCACCAACTGAAACAGTAACACCAACAACAGGAGGATTAGCAGGAATTACAGGTGCAGTTATAGGGGCAGCAAAGAATAACAGTACAGTATTAATAGTCATAGTATCAGTAGTTTTAGTAATCTTAATTTTAACAAGAGTTTCTATAAAGAACCCATTCGGAAAAGGCAAGGGTAAAAAATATCAACCATCTGCAAGATACGAATAACTTATTTTATAGTTAACTATATAAACATATTAATCTATATTTAAATCTATGAGTTCAGAAAAGTTTCTTGTCCTGGATGTTGATGAAACCCTGCTGAATATAGAACCGCTATTCTTTCTGGAGAAATTCAAAAAAAATTATAAGGATTACGCAGGAAAATTAATATTTGATAAATACTATCTTAGCCCAAGGCCTGGAGTGGGTGAATTCATTAGAGAGGCAAAAAAACACTTTAAATTGATTGCTTTTTCTGTAGTAAGTAAAGAAATAACTATCAGGAAATTAAAAGCATTGAATATTTTAGACAATTTCATCAAGATATATGGGAAAGAGGACCTGCAGAACGGAAAAAAGTCTCTTAAAAAAATAGCAGATGATTTAAATGTAGATATAAATAATATTACTGCAATCGATGATATTCCAGAATCTTTTTTAGAGCAGGAAAAAATTATTAAAATAAAATCTTGGTTTATCGGGGATGGCAGAGAGGATGATGCTTTGATGGCTGTTTTTAAAGATTTAGAACCTAATATCAAAGTTTTTTCTTGAAATTAAAAAATTACTTATTTCTTCATCTTGTGTTATATTCTTAATATCCTCATCATTTATATTTACAAAATCTTCTTTTCCAAAGTTAAGTCTTTTTAAGGCCTGCATTGCTGTTAAATCCTTGTCCAGCAGATTTTCAATTATGCTGACATAATCTTTATCTAACTTTCTTCCTATATCCAGCTTAATGAAATTTCTTGCATTTCCGCCTTGGAATATCTTCTCATGGTCAAATATAGTTAAGTTATGATTAACAAAAATATTTGCTGTATGCCTGTCTTTGTTCCCTATCCATATATCAAATAGGATTATTCTTTTTAACTGCCTTATTTGTTTTTTATCCAGCTCCCTTTTGTAAAGCATCAATAGGCTGCTGTCTTTCAGGTAAGGCATTAAAATTCCTTCCTTATTATTTATCTCAGCAGGCCTTATGTCTAGTGTATCTATATTAAACAATTTGGCCAGTTTGTTTGCTAATATCTCTTTTTCTATATTTTTGCTGGGTTTAAAGGCTAATAAATCATTATCTATTTTATAGATATAAATTATATTTGAGATTGTTTTTATTGTTTTAATTAATTCCATAATATCTTATTCTAACTTTTCTTTATATAAATTATGTATTTTGGGATATGAAGCACCAAACAATTCTGGGGGATAAAAACGCTTGTTTTGAATAAATTCCCCTTTACCCTTTATTTAAAAAATTTGATTTTAGAGGGTAAGTTCATCTATCAAACTGCCAACTATCAGATACAAATAATTTCTTTTTTATTTATTCCGCTAAAATTAGAAAGATTTATATAGTTGTTACGTTTTAACGGAATTATGCAATTATCAAAAACAGAAATATTGGTGCTTGAACAGATAGCAAATGGCAATAAATCCATAAAATCACTAGCGAAAGCCCTAAAAAAAAGTGATAAGCAGATATATGTTACAACTAAAAGGCTTCAAGACAAAGAAATTATTGAAAGAGGCAATGAATCCAAAAAAACAACCTGTATCTCTCTTCTCCTTCAAATGCTGGCAAAAACGCCAAATCTGGCTCCTGTGCTTTCTAATTCAGGAATAGCAATATTTACAGCAATGCTAAAGCCAGTAACAATTAAAAATATAATGAATGAGACAGGTTTTAAAAAAACAGTAATATACAAGAAGCTTGAGCAGGCAAAGAAAAGAAGTTTAATAAGAAAAAATATGTCGACATTTGAGATAAATGATAAGCTCTGGTCTTCACTAAAGGAATTCTTGGAAGAGCTAAAAAAATATGAAGCTAAAATAGATGAAAGGATTCCTGCAAGCTCAATAATTTACTATAAAAAGAATGATGAGATTATTTTTTCAAACAAAGAGGAGCTTGATGCTACAAAAACAGCTTTCTCAGCATATAAGGATTATAAAATAGAAATCCTCACTATAACTAATTATTATTATCTTCCAAAAAAGAAGCTTACAAAGAAAGACATATTAAAGCACTCGCTTTATATCGTAGAAAAAGATATGGGCATAAAAAATTTGATATTTATATCCCTGTTCTATGCAAAATTCAGGAATGAATTTAAGATAAAGCATCAGATACTCACAAATTTAGATGCTGTTTTTGATGGTAAAACAATAAAGGGGTATCCAACCTATCAGGAGATAAAAGATAGGGCAGCTGTATATAAGATAAAGATAAGATGATATCAAAATTTAAACAGATTGAAGAGCTATTTAAAGAGATAGATAAGGTCATGTACAAAAAAGTTAATATCTATACAATAGGGGGAACAGTGCTTCTTGAACAGGGGATTAAAGCGGCAACTAAAGACATTGATATTGTTGTGGCGACAAAAAAAGAATTCATCGAGCTTCAGAGAGCATTGGAACAACTTGGCTTCTCACTAAAAATTCCCGGAAGAGAATACAGGCACATGAACCTTAATCAAATATTCCAAAAAGGAGACCATAGAATTGACCTTTTTGAAAGGGAGGTCTGCGGAAAATTTTCATTATCAGAAGATATGATGCAAAGAGCAAGAAAAATGATTAATCTCAGGCATATAACATTATTTCTCTGTTCAAATGAAGATGTTTTTTTATTCAAGACAATAACTGAAAGAGCTGGCGACTTAGAAGACTGTGAAAGCCTTGTATCTATAGGAGTAAAATGGAAAACAATCCTTCAAGAACTAAAAAACCAGATTAAAGAGAGCAAACAAGATGTATGGATAACCTGGATAGGAGAAAGGCTTGATTTACTGGAAGAAAGGGGTCTTGAAATGCCTATCATGCGTGAAATCAACAAGATGAGAAATAAGTATCTTAATGACTGTGAGAAGAAGCACAAAATCGGGTAACAACCACCCAAGTTTAGATAAATATTTCGTAAAGGTAATCAGACAAAAGCTAATTATTATTAATAGAAAAGTTTAAATATAACCATAATTTAGGTTATTTTAAGATGTCATTACTAAACTTTCTAAGGAATAATGAAAAAGCAAGAAAAATATTTGGAGAGAGAGAGCTAAAAATAATAGAAAAACAATTACTCGGAATCAGCTTGACTCAATCAGAAAAAAACAGGCTCTCAAGAGATATAAGAAAAAAACTGGAATTCATTTCTGAAATTTCAGCATTCAAAGAAGAATTTAATTTAAAAAAAAGAGCAGGAATTGAAAAATTAATCAAAAAGGCTGTTGAATTAATGCTTAAGGATAAATTAAAAGAGGAAATTAAAGCAATACTGTTATTTGGCTCTCATGTTAAGGGTATAGTTACAAAAAGATCAGATATTGACATCTGTGTTATATTCAGGGATATTTCTGTAGAAGAAGCAACAAGATTTAGAATAAGAATATCAGGAGAGCTGCCTAAAAATGTAGATATACAGGTATTTAACATTCTGCCTCAGAAAATAAAAAGGGAAATAGCAAGAAACCACAAGATACTATATAAAAAAGGAAGTTTTGATAACCTATCATTCAGTATAAAATATTTAAAGGATAATGATTATTTTATAAGAATGAAAAAGATAATGGGTGAAGCTGCTTGAGCAGATTAAAGGATAAAATAAATGAAATTGAAGGTTTATTGACAGACCTAGAAGAAATCATACCTAACACCATTGAAGAATATAAATCAAATAAGATATTAAAAGCTGCATGCGAAAGGTACACTGAAAAAATAATTGAAGGAATAACAGATCTAGCCTTTATGGTTATAAAACAAAAAAAATTCGAGATCCCAGAAGATGATATTGACGCTTTTAGAATACTATTTGACCACAAAATAATTCATGAAGCACTATGCCAAAAATTAAGAGAAGCAAAGGGGATGAGGAATATTCTTGCCCACCAGTATGGAGAAATTAATGATACCATAGTCTTTGAATCAATAACAGAAGAATTAGAAAAGGATGTAAGGGAATTTATCTCAAAAATAAAAGTAAGTACTACTCATACATAACACTTCTATTTTATTACTCTACTACAATAATATTTAAATACACAATAAGAGCCTTTTATTAAAACAAAAAGGAGGAATAAACTTGAAAAAAATACTATTATTAACATTACTTATCTTTCTTATCCCATTGGTCTATGCAGAAAACATAACTAATCAGACAGTTAATCTAATAGGAAACACAACAAATCAGACAGTTAATTCAATAGAAAACAACACCAATATAACCGCACAGACAATCCCGGGAATAACAGACGCAGCAAGGACATCTTTCCAGAAAATAAAAGATAATATCATCCAGAACCCGATAAAATACATAATTGGTTTAGTTGTATTCATTTTAGTAATCTACTTCATTTACTTATTATTGGAAAAAGACTCTGAAAAAGACATAGAAAAATACTACAAAAAGGCAGAAGAAATGCATAAAACAGCAGAAGAATATCACCAGGATGGATTCCCTGCCCTTGCAGAAAAAACGCATAAAAAAGCAGAAAAATTCAGGCAGAAAGCCAGGGAAATAAAAGCAACATTATAAAGGAGGATTAGAAATATGAAAGATACTGATGAAGAAGCTCACGAAGAGGATTTATGGTTTAGAAAATACGGTTTTTTTAATAGTCCCTTCAGCATAAAGCCGGGCCAGTTTGATAATAAGATCTTTGGCCAGGATAAATTATTAGAATCATTGTTTTACCAGCTTCCAGCAGGAACAATGAATTTCATAGAAGGCCCATTAGGAACAGGAAAAACCTCTGTTCTGCATCACTTAATAACTAAATACAGGGGCCAGAAGAGGGTAATCTTCTTTTCCTGCAACAGGATAGACCAGGACTTAAACATAGAGGAATTATTACGTGGAAGATACGGCTTCTGGGGAAGATTATTCGGAATGATGCCAAAGGACATGATTGTTCTCCTTGATGAGGTCCAGGATTTAACACCGGTAAACACAGAAAGAATAAAATATTTCTTTGACCAGGGCAATATCAAATCAGTTGTCTTTACAGCAACAAACTATAGAGAAGTTAATCTCCATCAGTCTATCAAAGAAAGGATAGGAACTAATCTATTCAAGGTAAAGGAATTGTCAGAAGAAGAGGCAGTTGACTTGGTAAGAAACAGGGTGGGGGAATTAGAATTAATCTCAGATGAATTAGTAAAAAAAGTATTTATTTTGTCTGATTACAACCCAAGAAGAATGCTTCAGAACCTGGACAGATTATGCAAAGAAGCAGCAGAGAAGCATGAAAAAGAAATAAAAATCGAGGATGTAAGAAAACTGGGGTTAGAAGCCCCAAAACTTCCAATTTCTCCATCAAGATTTCCGCTTAAAAAAAGAACAATAAACAGGTCAAGATTGTGAATATTCTAAAGGAACTAATTAAGTTTGCTGATAAATATCCAATAATTAGTGCAGTTTACAAGGGCCATAATCCAGAAGAAAAAAACTATCTAACCTATTATTTTATTTCACCGAATTATAAATTTAATATTGAATTTGAGGAAGAGCTAGCTGATTTGGAATTAAGGCTTTTCAGAAAAACAAGAGAAAGCTTCAGCATTATGAGCTGGCCGATAGCTATAGAAGAAGCAGTTAACTATTCCTTCTTGGGAAAATGCGTTTATAAAAAATAGATACACATTTATACGTATAAATACATACCTAAAAAGATGCCATCAAATAAACTGCTGAAAATAGCAAAGAGAACAGTAAAAAATAACCCTGAGCTGTTTAATAATCTAATGGAATTCGAAAAAACAAAAAAAATAAGAACAAAAACAAAGCTGAATTTCACAATAGACAAATCAATAGCCTCAAAATTTAAGAAATTCTGCAGGGAAAAAGGATATAATATGAGTGCAAAAATAGAAAAAGCCATGGAACAGATTATAAAAGAAAAATAAATTTATACAAACCTATTCTTTAAACTTTTTATGTAATAATTTTGTAAGATAATAGGCAGAGCCGAATATTACAATTCCGGGTAATAGTGTTACACCAAGTGCGGGAACTAATAATCCAGCACCAACAGACTCAAGTATATTTACAGCCTCATCAACAGAACCCTCAACATTTTTTTGCAGAGCATCAATCTGCATAATCATCTTTCCCTCTTTTAATATTCTTATTTTCCTGTCTTCTTCAGAAACAACAACTACAAGATTGCCTTTTTTCTCAGAAACACTCATCCCAGCACTATGCCTTGTGCCGAAATTCTTGAAAGTTTTAGTAGATTCAATCATTGCTCCATAAGCTTCAAGCATCCCTTTTTGGTCGATAACAACCGCACCATCCATCAATGCTAAGGACTCAAGCAATTTGGGATTATCTACAACCATAAAAGGAGGAACAGACTGATCAACAAGGGGTTTGTATGCTGCATCACCAACAACAAATAAAGCCCCCTCTCCTCTTTTAGCAATTCTCAATCCAACCTGTATTAATACCTCTTCCAGTTTTTTAATATCTTTTTTCATAAAAATAAAAAAATACTATTTAAGACTTTTCTTCAACAATCCTTTCTAATCTATGCTTATCAACAAATACTCTCATTTCTTCTCCATTTAGATAAACTATCCCTTCTTTAACCTCTATCCTAAATCCGTATCTCCTTCTTAGTTTTAGGTCAGTTATATTTTCTAAAGCTTCTTTGGATTCAAAATATGTCTTGGCTCTTCTATATTTAAATTTTCCAGTTCCATCGTAATCAAAAATAACTACAAATGGTCTTTGGCCTATGATAATCCCACGCAACAATCTATCAGCCTCTTTTGGTCTTGGGATATCTAAAAGAAATTCAGAAGGGTAACAAACAAATGTTAAATAATCATTTTTATCCATCATCATAAAATCTTAAGATAGATATTTAAGCATTTGTCTTATGTAATAATCACTTAAATCTCTTAAAGAATTTATAGAATTCATCTTTTTTAGATACTTTCTCTTTAAAATCCCTGTTAACTAATCTTAATTTAAAAACAGCATCAGCATACATCCACGGAATAATCACGTCCTGAGAAATAAAAAAAGAGAGTGATTTGAAATGGTCAGAATTCATGGGAAGAATAGAAACAAGTAGATAATCACTGTCATAAATCTTCTCAACTTTTTTAAATTCATACCCCAAATCTATTCTCTTTAATTCATAATGGTATTTCTTCTTATTAACCTCTTTCAGAACATTGTAGTGAATTACTGGCAGTGCTCCATCATAGCTCTGCAATGGCTTTTCAGCCAATGATACTCTTAGGTTTTCAAAAAAACTGATAATATTCTCTCCACCAATATTATAGCTGTTCTCTGTTGCACAGAATAAGCTATCCTCGCTTGTGGTTACGCTTCTGTAATTCCTATTAATATTATCAAAAAAATATCCCAAAATACCAGGACAAGACAGAGAAAATTCCATTGATACTCTTGAGCTATCTGCTTTATTAAAGGTAGTAAACAAAAGCCATCCTGAATGATCTAAAAAAAGATTATCATAGTATACATCAAATAAAAAACCATGAGGATTAGTAGAGCTTTCTAAAATTTTCTGCTCTAAAGGATGTACTCCGTTTGTGGCAATACTAAGTGGAGCAGTTTCTTCTGCATTCAAATTAAAAGCAGTCAAAGCAGCTAATAATAAAGCAGTTTTCATAATTATTAAAAAAAAATAATATTCTTAAGCATTTAGATTGTCTGAATTATATTCCAAAGGGGAATTATAAATATTTTCAAATCATGCTGCTAATTTAATACTTGTAAGAAGGCTAACAACTTCGGCATTTTTAGCTCCTCTAACATTTGTTTCTCCTTTAAGTTTTCTTAACAAATCTTCATCATCCACTCTGACTAATCCAACAATATAATCTCTAAACCTCCAAACAGGATTTTCTGTTCCAGAGATATACAAATTATGAAAGGTAGAAAAAACTAATTTACCCTGAAATTCAACCATATGTCTAACATCAAATTCATATCTTAATATTCCAACTAAGCAGTCATCGATTCTTTGGCTTCTCTCTTTGTTTAATGGGAGGCCATTTTCCTTCAAAAAGTCTCGAGCATCATTTATTAATTCAACATCTCCTCCGTCTAATTTATAGCCATCTAATTCTCTCAAATCCCTAAAATATCTATGGGACTCAGAAAAGTGTTTCACAGATTTTTTTTCAGTAACATTCCATATCCCAAACTCAACACCCGCAAGCAAACCCCCTTTAGTAGGAAGAAGACAATAAGGAGGGGGGATATTTCCAAGATCCAAAAGAGTTTCCTCATTCCCCTTAGAAATTCTTACACATCTTGCTCCAAGATCTGTAGATAATCTAACTATGGGAAATTTTCTTTCAGATAAAAATACATTCTCACTTTCACTAGCAATAGATTTAACAAACATATGTCTTACAATATCAGTTTCAAATTCATTATCAAAAATTTTCCCTATCTCTATAGGGTTATATCCATAAAAAGAACTATCTTCATGAACATCAATCATCTTTTCAGATTCTCTTGCACCGTATAAATTCTCTCCATCAGAATATAAATGCTTAAAACAAGATTCAAAAACAACTCTGTTCTCAAGAATATCCTTTAAACCATATTTAGTGTAACCACCATGGTTATTATAAAATTGCATACCAAGAAGTTTTCCATCGTGATAAACTAGCTTATGCACTGGATTTCCCTTATAAAATTTCCTGGGTCTGTCATAGTACCATAAGAATAATCTACCAAAATCCTGATACATATTATGGGTAGCTATAACCACTCCTTCTTTACCAGGTTGCATAAAGCGGGAAGTTTGCATAACAATAACATATCAATAAAACTTATAAATATTATTGTACTATAAAGATTTTCCAAAAAAATTTATAACTATCTCTTTTGTTATTTTAAATTCAAAACCCAAGCATCTAACTTTTCATCTAAACTAAATCCTCTCCTTTTTGCAGTTACATCATATCTTATCTCTAATCTTTTGTTCCTTTCAGATTCATTAGAGTTAGATTCATGCTTGCAGAACCACTTATTATTCTTTGCTCTCTGAACATGTATTTGTTTAAACCCAGTTTCCCTAGCATAATCAATTCCTGCTTCCAATAAAATTTTTTCCCATTTATACGGCAAATTTTCTTTACCAATCCCCTTTCTTGCTTGTAATTGAACCACACTCAAAGAATTACCAACAGCATCAAATCCAAGAACAGCATCCTCTTTTGGGCTTCCGTTATAAAGAACCAAAGAATTCACTGCATCCCTGTATATATACCCATACAGTCTACGACCAAATCCAAATTCCAGAACCAAACTGTAGCCATCAGAAATATCAGCAATATTATTATTGAGGTATCTAGATTTATTTAATGATATATATCCAATTAAACATTTAATAGTTTTATGTTTAATTTTCAGGCATGCTCTTTCTAACAAGTTCATTTTCTTTTCCTCATAGTTGTTCCATCTACAAATACATTCCCATATTTATTTATTAAAGATACCCATTTATCATTAGGTATGTTCCCGCCAGTAAAGACACAATAGACATCAAGTTCTTTTTTACCATCAGCTATTTTTCTCCAGTCAAGTTCTCCATCTAAATCTCCATAAAAAACAGCTGCAAATGGAGCAGCCGCAGCTCCCTCTACTCTATTCATTCTTCTATATTCATGAACATGATGTGTCCCTCCAGGTAATATTCTAAATGGAATCATAAGGTCATACCATTCATTAGTATGCCATCTTTTATCAATAAGTTCTGGATGTTCTGCTATATGCACAATACTTTCAATAATACTCTCCTCTGGTACTCTAACTACTTGATGCACATATTTTCTTACAGTATTAATCATCCTTTGTGATGCTTGTTTTACATTAATTCCATCTGCACAAGTTTTTGCATTCATGTTGGTACTCGGAAGACACTTACCTTCCTTTACAGATCTATACATAGAATCCGCAGCTTCTGATTGTACACCAATAACTTTAGTTTTATTACCAGTTATTTCATTGAACTCTTCAACCACAGCCCCCATTCCGCTAACAAGTCCTCCTCCCCCCAATCCAGCAATAATAACATCCGGAGCATTCCACTTCATACCATTTAATCTCCAATACTCAGAATGATAAGGACAAGTTCTTGAAAAAATTTCCACAGCAACTCCACCTTGACCAGCCATAATATGAGGACTCTCAAAAGGAGGAACAAATATCCTATTTTGTTTTCCCTTGCTATATTGTAAAGCAGCTTCCAAACTTTCATCAAAAATTATACCTTGAACTTCTATATTTCCACCCAACTCCTTGACTCTATTTAATTTTACTTCAGGAGTTTCTTCAGGAACAAAAATAACTGCATACAAACCATATCTATTTGCTGCTAATGCAAGTCCCTGTGCATGATTTCCAGCAGAAGCAGTTACCAATTCAGGTTTTTTCTCAACATTCCTAAACATACCCCTTTTATTATGATATTGATCCATAAGAAGATAAACAAAATGTTCGGCACCTCTTGCTTTGAAAGTAAAAACAGATTGAACATTTTCCAATTTACCATAGATGTTCAATTTAACTCCATCTCTCTCTATTTCTTCTAAAGGAACAATTGGTGTTTCTCCATGAATTCTACTAAAATTCTGAGATGCTTTTCGTGCTTCTCTAGCAGAGATAGATATTTGTGAAGATTTTGATTTTGCCATTTTTTGATATCATAACAAAAATCTATATTTAAAAACTTTTCTGTTTATAACTACTTTGAAGTAAAAAATCTATTTATTCTCTCAACAGGTAGCTTACTTATTTTAATATCCCAGTCTTTTGGAAAGCATCTGTGATACATATCCCAGGTATACCTCTCATCTAGGAAAATAATTACTCCCTTGTCAGTCTCTGACCTAATGCATCTTCCAGAAGCCTGTATTGCCTTCGTCATTCCCGGTAATATATATCCATAATCCCATCCCTTAGAAAATTTATCATCATAATATTTTATCAATTCTTTTGTCTCAACATCAGGTCTTGATAACGGCAGTCCAACAACAACTACTCCCTTCAGATAATCCCCGATTAAATCAATCCCCTCTGAAAAGCTTCCGCCAGAAACCCCAAATAATACTCCCCCATGATCTTTATGGCTCTTGAATTTCTCAATTACCTCATCCCTCTCCTCTTTGGTCAACCCCTGCCTTTCATAAAATCCTGTTTTTTTAATAACAGTAAACCTGTCAACATCTTTCAGAATATTATAGCTTGGGAAAAAAACAGCAACATTGCCTGGAACATTATTTACTATCTCTGAAACCTCATTTGCAATCCTCTTGTACATCTCCTCATTCCTCTTTGTAAATTTAGTGCTGATATTAGGGACTATTAAACTTAATTTATTCTCAACAGGAAACGGATTATCATATTCCTTCATCTTAACATCTGAAAATCCTAATAAATCCCTGTACATCTCTAATGGCAGTAAAGTTCCGCTCATCACAATTACAGAATAGGCCTCGTCAATTATCTTCTTTGTAATTAAAGAAGGGTCTAAACATCTATAGCTCAGGCTGATATTTACTTTTCCTGATTTTAAAAATCCACGCTGTAATATTCTTGCATAGCCTGTTTCACCCCCGAGCCATGCCTCTAAAAAACCTCCAACTAGTCCGATAAAGCTCCTCTTCTTTACTTCCCTGACCTCATCAGCTATTATAGAAAAGTCCTGGATATACTGCTCATTAAAAATAAAATCCTGTTTCTTGACCAAACCCTCATTAATCTCAACACTTAATTTATCTTTATTCAGATTCTCTAATTTGTTTTTTAATTCATTTAAAATATCAGCATACTCATCATAATGAAAATTATTAGCCTCTTTGATTGCATTGTCCAGGATAAAACTGCTTAGATTGACAGTCATTAAATCCCTTACTCTGCTGATCAGATTATGCCCCTCATCAAATATCAAAATACTCTTATCAAGACTTTTATTAATCTTAAGAAACAAAGCATCCCTTACTCCAGTGCTTAAAATATGGTAATAATCCCCGATAATAACTTTGGACTCTTTGGCAATCATACAGCTTATCTCAAACGGGCAGAATCCTTCATCAATGCAAAGCTTGCACACATCCTCAACATGCAAAGGACCCAATTCCTTTAATCTCTCTATTAATAATTCTTTTTTAGCACTGCTCTTCTTGTTTGTACAGTTGTTATAAAAGTCGCATGTTCCCTTCTCTCTAATATCCCTGCAGTATTCATGAAACTCACCATTGCTCAGAACAGCCACCCCCTCCTGCCCGCACATGAACCTCTTGCCGATAAAATCAACAGCATTAAATTTAATTTTATATCTCTCTTTTATCAGTCTTAAAGTATTAATAGCAAGTTTATGCTGTGTATGTTTTGGAGTAAGAAAAAAACCGCAGTAATTCCTGTCAAGAACAAATGAAACCAGAGGGCTTAAAACAGAAACAGTCTTTCCAACACCAGTAGGAACACTTCCAATTAATTTTCCACCGAATAAAATAGAATTATTTACATCAACAATAAAATCCTCCTGCCCCTTCCTCAATTCATCATAGGGAAATAAAATATCCTTCTTGTTCATAAATACTTAAATTAAAAAAGGTTTATAAATATAACCTCAGAAAGAGCCGCGACTCTGTTTGCCTTTGAATCCAGCAATATTATCCTCTAAAGAGCTAGCCTTTATAGCCAATCTCCATCTCTTTAAGTTTGGTAAAGAGTTTTCTGAATATTCTGGAAAAAAATAATTCGGATTGACATGCATGTCCCCTATTCTTATCTGGAAGTGTAAATGTGCTACTCTCTTGCAATCTTTAGAGCCTGGGTTATACAATCTTCTACTATCAGGGCTTATCCCAGTACAATCAATCTTGGCAAAAGCATCTCCAATTTTTACACTATCTCCCTCCCTAATTCCATTAATCCCGCCAATATGTAGATAATAGCTCCATAAATTATATCCATTAATATCTCCATGATTCACAACAACAATATTTCCATGGTCAAAGCTGTTGATGTTCCTTCCTGCTTCCTCAATTTTACCATCAGCAAAATAAACAACATCTTTGCCAAAGCCATATACATCAATGCCCTTATGTTTTTGGCCATACGGTCTTCCCGCACCAAATTCAAACAAAGATTTATTCACAGATAATGCCTGTTTCTTTTCTAAACCAGAAGCCATAGGAACAGGAAATGTATATTTTCCATCCATCTCCTTGACAATATCAAATAAAACATCCTTTTTCTCACTGTCATTTAGATCAGAAAATTTCCTATCTTCTGCATTTAACAAGGAATAAGCAAATGCACCAAATCCAATACAAAAAAGTCTTCTTCTCATAGTAAAATATTTATTTTTTGATTTTTGATCTGTACATAACTCTCAGCATGAGGTATTAACTTTTTTGCGCGGTGCCTTCGGCACACAAAAATACCCCGAGGCCGGCATACGAGTACTGAGGATTCCAGAAGCAATTGAGGACCGCCCTGCCGGAATTGGCGAAGAACCACGCGACAAATCCAACTTCAGGATCATCTTCTCTTAAAAAAGGTGCCAAAAAATAAATTGTTTTGCCTGGCTCATATTTTCCTATTTTTGCTTTTTCTGTTGGAAACCCTTGTCTGTTTAATGATTCCAAATCTGCCCAGCTGTCATCTTCCAAGCATCTTTCTAATGGCTCTCTTTTAAATATCGGCTGCTCTTCTTCAAATCCATTAATAATAGCTAAGTCTAATCCTTTAAATCCAGTATCTTTAGTCTTTTCTTTTGGAAACATGGCATTTATCCAAACCCAGCAACCACGATTTAATTTAGCTGCATATTCATGTAATCTTTCTTTCTCTATCACCTCTCCATTAGCGTCATACAAAACATTCTTTCCCTGACTGGCTTCATTAACATTTATATAATGAGGCATAAAAATAGCTAGCGTTGGGATAAACAATCCATTATTCAAGCCTTCTACACTCACAGAAATGAAATTAGAGCCACCATACATTTGCTTCATAGATATAGCATACCTTGCTTGATTTCCTTCCTGCACCAAAGCACAATCTTCAGGAGAAATAATAGCATTAGTTGTAAAGGATTCTATCTTCTTGGGATAAGCATAATATTTTCCACTGCCTCTGCGCACATAAACTTCTTCTTCATTTAATACTTCTCTTCCAACTGGAATTTGTATAGCCATAATTTTCATAGTAAGAGATATTTTATAAACCTTTCTATTTGTTACTACTTTAAAATTGAAACTAATTAGAACAAACTATTTATATTGAAAGAATAAATTAATATTATGCAGTCAGGTTTCAAGGATCATCTATTGGATATTATCTCTCAGTTGGTAGAGGCAGTAAAAAAAAAAGATCTGGTTCAGATAAAAGAATTGAGCAATCAGACAATCCACTCTCTGACAATCTTTCAGGACAATCTGTCAAGAGATATAGCAGTAATGACTTACTCATTATTCAAGATATTAGGAAGAACAGATTATTTTGAAAAAAAAGGCTGGGATAAATTCTACTCAACTATATTGGAAGACCTTAGTATGGCAAAATCATATTTAGAAAACGATGAAGTTGACCAGTACACAAATTCTTTGACCAAAATTCAAAAATCAATTAATCTTCTGGACCCAAAAATACAGGATGCATTAAAGGAAGTATTTGAAGAATCAAAAATAGCAAAGGCCTCAAGAATTACAGAGCATGGAATTTCTCTTGGCCAGGCAGCATCTACATTAAAAGTTTCTCCATGGGAATTGCAGAAATACACAGGGCAGACAGGAATATCGGAAAAGGGGATTACAAAAGACATAAAAAAGAGAATTGAATTCGCTAAATCTTTATTTGAATAGAAATTAATATATACTAAATTGTATTATCAATTTTATGAAATCCATGGTATTTGATAGCTCAACAATAATCAGTTTATCTCTAAATAATCTGCTCTACTTGCTCCCAGAGCTAAAGCACAGATTCAATGGGCAGTTCTTTATAACAAATGAAGTAAAAAAAGAAATAATAGACAAGCCAATACAGTCAAAGAAATTCAAATTAGAAGCACTCCAAATCCACCAATTAATTCTGGATAACACCTTAGAGATTTATGGCCAGCAGTTGGAAAAGCAGACACAGAATTTATTAAATCTCATTAACAATCTCTTCAAAGCAGAAAACCATTTTATTAAGTTAGTAGACCCGGCAGAAGTGGAATCACTGGCATTAGCAAATCTATTGAAAGCAACCTATGTAGTTGATGAGAGAACAATAAGAATGATAATAGAAAATCCAAATGAGCTGAAAAACCTTTTTGAAAGAAAACTGCACACAAAAATAACAATCAACCAAGAAAATTTAAAAGAGCTGAAAAAAGAGATAAACGTTAATATAATTCGCTCATCTGAACTTGGTTTAGTGGCTTACTCTCTTGGAATATTAAAAAATCTGGTGCAGAAAGACCATTTGACAAATTATAATCTTAAGCATGAGCTTGTGGATGGGATTCTATGGGGCTTGAAGCTTAATGGCTGTGCAATATCCCAGGAAGAGATAGAGCAGGCAGAAAAAGCAGAAGGATTCTAAAAAAGAAAAAATAAAAAAAAGTTTATTTGCCGTATCCTGTTGGAATTGCATGAGTAAACCATAAATGTTCTCCCTGCGAAGTTCCTTGGTCCATAATTACCTCAAACTGACCCCAGACAGGGTATCCGCCTTCTCTCCAGTAGGGACTATTTTCTAATTGTGGTCCAACCCATATTATTTTATAATGCCAGACCTCTCCTGAACCACCAGGAACTGCTCCATTCCATTCATTGTCTTCCCATGCCTCTGGTGTCCAAGCTGCTCCATGGAATCTTGCATCATCCCATCCCTTGCTCCATTTCATAACTAAATGGTCTTTGGCATATGTTGAGTCCCCCCAAACTTTTCCATCGAGTACTCTATCTACACCATCAGCAGCCCCTACAAAAACTCTTGCCTGATAGTTATACCCAAATTTATCAAAACCACCAGCTGCAAATACTACACTCACTGTTGCTAACAGCATCACTGCAATTAATCCTAGAACTAATCCTTTTTTCATTTATGCACCCCCATAAATTTGTAAAATTTAGATAACTTAATAATATAAAAAGATTTCTATTTTTTCATGTACGAGCCGGAAGAAGATTCTTATCTTATTGAAAAACATATCAAAAACTATCCATCAGATTCATGCTTGGAAATAGGAACAGGTACAGGAATTCTTGCACTCGAAGCATCAAACTACTGCAAAAAAGTTCTTGCTGTTGATATTGATAAAGAAGCAATTGATTATTGTAAAAAAAATATTAAAAGAAAAAATATAAAATTCAAGCTATCAGATCTATTTTCAAATGTAAAAGGAAAGTTTGATTTAATTATCTTTAATCCCCCCTATCTTCCAAATGATCAATTAGTAAAAGACAAGGCACTGGATGGAGGAAAAAAAGGATATGAGCTAATTGAAAGATTCCTTAATCAAGTTAATTCTCATCTGAACAAGAATGGAAAAATCCTCTTAATCTTCTCCTCACTAACAAATAAGAAGAAAATAAATTCTTTAATTAAAAAAAATAATCTGAAATTCAAAGAATTGGAAAAACAAAAGTTCTTTTTTGAAGAGCTCTACCTATATATAATATACAAGTAATATTTAAATACTCAAAATCTTCAATTTTTAATTATAGGGAGCGTAGCACAACCTGGTTTAGTGTAACTGGCTCCAGTGTTTGGAGTGATGAGCTTCGGCTGTGATTTAGAAGACACCAGTTGATTGGGGTTCAAATCCCCACGTTCCCAAATTTCTATCAAAAGATTTATATAACTACTTTAAAGTAAAAATTATTATGAAACTAAGAAATTTATTGACGATTGCATCCATCCCATTTTTACTAACAAGATTAAATGCAGACTCAAGAAATTATGGGTTAAGGCCGGATCCAGCATCTAATGATACTATCTCATATCCTTACAAAACAGACAGGATAGGAAAAATATACAAAGCACAATATCTAATCCTTCCATTGAATGACTATTCAGACAGTTCAGAAGTATGCATAGAATCAGTTAAAAAGAGAATAAAGGGAGAAGTATTAACTCCAATCTTAAATAATCTCTTTGGAGAGGATACCTTAAATGAAAAAAGAAGGGCATTGGAAGATACTCTGAAAAACATTATTACTACTGATCCTGTATTACTTGATTGCTTTGATATCTGTTTCAGTGATAACATGTTAGAGCCAGCAGAATTTTCAACGCTTCGTTCACTACTAAAAGAAAAAACAGCAATAGCCTATTTTACAAAAGAAAAAGTGCCGACAGATAAAAGTTTTAATGGCAAAGATGCTTATGTCTGGTATCCCCAGATTTTAATATTTAGCTCAGATTTATCCTATGCCGAAAAAGATTCTATATCAACTGAAACAAAAAAAGATTCTACAGAATTTAAGCTGTCAGCTCCAAAAAAGAAAAATTGGAGAAGCATGAGACCAATACGTTAATCATTATAAAATAGTAACTTTACCGAAACCTTTATATAATGATAACATTTTAAAAATAGTGTTGGGGGTTATGATATGCCAGACTATAATGTAAGAACAAAAGTATTACAACATATGTTATCACAGCAAAGAAATTCTGATCCAAACACTGATGGAACTATTTGGTATAAAGAACAAGGATTATACAGACCAATTCAAGTGGGTATTTCATCTGCAAAAGGGGGGGTAGGAAAAACAACACTAGCAGCATGGCTTGCCTACTTATCTGCAAAATCAGGATTAAAAACAGCAGCAGTAGAATTTAATTGGATCAATAATCCAAATCTTGTTTCAATAGTTTTCCAGGATATAAAAGAAAAAAATAGAATCAGGTCCTTTGTCACAAAAAAAGGTATCGACCCATCATTATATTCTCAAAGTATTAGCTGTCCTAACTTATCTTATTTTTTAATAAGAAATGATGATTGGATAAATGGGATAACCATTGATAACGATAAAAAAACATTAAATGCACAAATGAAAATTATAGAAGGTTTAAAGAATAGCAGTTATGGGGTGGTTATTTATGACTTTCCGAACTATGCCTCCAAACAAATGGGTTTAGAGCCATTAATAGAAACAGATAACAGGGTAATAGTAAGTCAAAGAGGGGATGCATCAATGAGCACTATCCCAAAAATAGTGAAAGAAATAATAGAACTAACAAAGGAAAGAGATTACTATGAAGAAACAAAAAAACAGAAATTACTAATAATAAATAGAATAGAAGAAGAAAGCAGCACACTGAAAAGAATTCTAGCAAGACCGCTTGATGAACTAAAAATAGATAAAGCAAAAAGAGAGTTTGAAAGACTAAAACCACTCTTACCAGAAGAAAATTTCTTTGGGGAATATGTTTATTTCATTCAAGAAAGACCAGAAATAGAAAAAGCAACAGGTCCTGGAAACATAATGTCTCTAAATGAAGATGGGATAAGGCAGTTTAAATCAACAACACAAAATCTTGTTGCAGATATCATATCACATGCTATAAACTATCAAAAGCAAGAAAGGGAGAGTAAATAAAATGGCAAATGAAAAATCAGAATCAGAAGGAAACCAAAGTGAAAGAGGAATGGATTTCAAAGATCCAAAAAAAGGTTTTCAAAAGAGAGTAGGAAATGGACAAATACCAGCAAAAGAAGTACTTAAATTTGGTTTGGAAAGAAGTGATAATCCAACAGAACAAAAAGACAATGGAGAAGTACATGTTACAGAAACAGACCATACAATAAGAGGAAAGATTGTTAATTATGGAACACAAATACTAAGGGGTGCATTATTCTCAGCATTAATTGGGATTCCAATCTACACAGCATATTCTTGGAAGTCTACAAAAAATCAAGAAGACATAGCACAATCAAGCCTTAAATCAGCGCAATATGCTTCACAATCAGCCCAAATAACTTTTGATTTGGCTAAGAAAGCAAGAGAAGCAAAGAATATTGCAGAAATGGGAAAGAACGTTGCAGTTAAAGAAAAAGAAGAAAAAGTCAAAGAAGCTGAAAAAGCTACAAAGGAAAAAAATGCAGCTATTGCTCATGCACAAAAAACAACAAGAGAAGCACAAATAACAGAAAGAGAAACAATACTAACTATAAAAGCAAATCATGAACTAAATTATCCAGGATTTAACGTATTAATAGACTATATAATCGATGGACAAAGAAGTTTCAGTGCAAAACAATTACCATGGAAACCATCATTAGATAACAAAGAATTTGTGAATTATGCAACAGGTCCTACAAAGAACATTAGTGACTACCTAAGAATAAAAGCACTTGGAGATAGTAGTTATGTACCAAAAAGTTCAATAGATGAATTCTTTAATGGAAAATATGATACATATAGAGGAGACATTTTAGGAGAAGACGTAAGAACATTATACAAAGTAAATGCAAAAGATGGAATATTATATGGTGTAAAATCACAAAATGGTAAAGTAATTGGGCTTGATGAATTAGCAAGACAGAATGTTACATACACAGGACCAAGCAAAGAAGAAATAAAGCAGAAAATTGGAAAAATAAATATTCCAAGTGGTTGGAGAAAAATGCAAAGTTATCAAAAAAAATAATCATGGAGGATTAAAATGAAAACAAATCATATTTTAGCAACAGGATTGCTTGCTGGAGGTTTATTATTCAGCACAGCAAAAGCACAGGAATTAAGAGAGGTTCCAACAACTTCTTTATCAGTTCAAGAACAGGTAGCAGAAGATACAACCTCAGTTCCACTATTGCCAGTTAAATACACAGGAACAGATTCATTATATGATGCTGCACCAATAAGACAAACAACAGTAAGGGGTTTGACAGCAAAGCAGATTAAAGCATTAAACAAAAAATATCCAGATGGGATTTCTGTAAATTCAAATGCATTTGATATGACTGTTGAAGATTCATTAGATGTATTAGATGTTATTGACAGGGCAGTAGCATATACAATAGAATTTGATTCATTAAATGCTGAAGAAAAGAAGTTAATAAACTTTGAAGTATATAGAATAAGAAAAAGTATAGAAGATGCTGTAAAATCATATAATGGAATGGTAAAAGATGGAAAACTAACATCTGAAGAAATTTCAAATCTATTACAGCCAAAATATGCTCTTCCAACTGCAGACCTTAACAGATTGAAAGAATCACTGCCTAAAGATTCATATGACTTGATACTTTCAGCACAGAATAATTTCAATAATTATATAGACAGAGTAACAGACATTACTCAAGCAGCAGTTGCTCAGGCATTAAAGACATCATGGTACAAAAATTGGAAGTTCACTGTACCAGCAACTGCAGCAGTAGGAACAGCAACATATTTGATTACTAAAAGAAAGGGCGGAAAGGAAAAGGTATACAACACAGGCGACTGGAGCAATAACACTTATTAGGGGGTTCAAATGAAAAAATTACTTTTAATCCCTATCTTATTTGTATTTTTAATAAGTCTAGCTAGTGCTCAGGTAATTATGACTTATGAATTTCAGAATAAAGATGGGAATAAATTAGACAATGTTAATTTTCTAGCCTATACTTGTAATGATGCATCTTGTAGTTCTGTAACGCCTCATGCAAATGGGAATACAAATGCCAATGATCCAAATTATGATATAAAAGTATGGTACCCAACAAATCTGCCAACACAATACGGATATGCTGTTTATGCCTTTAAGCAGGGATATCTTGGAAAAGAAGCATTCAAGAGTGTTTATGGAAATGGTGAATCAACTGAACTAGTTACTCTAGAGAAGAAAGCCCAGTGCTCAGCACCTATTGACCATATTGAAGTTCTAAATGATGTAAGACCGAACATCCCATTAATAATCAAAGTTCCAGCTTCACTAGATGCAGATACCTATTCAGCATTACATTCAAATAGCAATACACCTGCTTTCATACCAGCAGAGTACAGGGATTTCTATTCAGCTGAAACAAAAGTAACACTATGGATTTACAAGAAATCTAATCTCAATATTTCAACTTATGAATATAAAGAATCAAAGACACTAAATATCTTCATGGATTCTTCACAATCAGTTGAATTTACATGGACACCAACACTAGAGGATGATTATGTAGCGTTTATAACAACAGATGTAGTTGATTCAAAATGCTCATCTTCAAAAACAAATACAGCTAGTGCAGAATTCAAGGTTCATGAAAATGTTCCGCAAAATGCCTGCTACACCATTCTAAATAGACCAGGAACATCAAATCCAATTGATGCAGAAGTAGGAGAATTAATAACAATCACAGGGGATAAATCATCCTATTACATTGATAACTACCAGAATACAGAGCCTGTAAAAGATAAAGTTAAGCTAACAGTAAAAGATTCAAGCGGGAAAGTAGCTTATACTTACACCTATTACTATCTAAAGAATACAAAAGAGTTTTCATTTACATGGACACCAAATAAAGCAGGGGATTACACAATAAGAGTAGAAGGAATGCCAGAGGATCCAAAATGTAATGGAATAAGCAACTATCCATCACAAGTATTGACAATTCCATTAACCGTTCACGAAAAAACAACTCCAACAGAACAAGTACTAGACTTGAAATTCATACCTAATCAGGGTGTAAATGAAGGCTCAGAATTAACCTTCTTTGTAACTCCATCTTATTATAATGGAAATCAAAAGATAGACTATTCTGCAGAAAACCTGCCAAGTGGAGCAGCCTTTGAGCCAGTCTATGGCCCAGGAGTACTAAATTATCCAGCCCCATTACTGGGCTATAAATTCGCTTGGACTCCTGATTACAACACAGTAAGCCATGAAAGGACATTTATTGACACAATAAAGATATTCATAACAAACTATTTCACAAATGGGAAGCAGTGCAGAAATGACGGAAAATGTGAGTTTAAACTAACATTCAAGGCATCTGCAGGAAGTTTGAATGCCCAGCAGGAAGTAATAATCTCAGTAAAGGATGTTAACAGATTGCCGCATATAGTTAATCCAATAGGTCCGATTATAGTAACAGAGGGAGACTTGGTAAAGATAGTTCCAAGAAATTCATTTACAGATTTGGACTTTGACAAATTAACCTATTCCTACACCTCTCCATTAAACCAGAATGGTGAATGGCAGACAAGAGTAGGGGATGCAGGAGAATACATCTCAATAATAATAGCATCTGATGGCATGGCAGAAGCAACGCAGGAAATACTAATCAAGGTTCTTCCAAAATACACAGAGCCAGTAGAATTCCACTTAAGCCTGAATGATATTCCATCACAGGAAATAAAATTAGGGCAGAAAGTAGAGTTCACAATTTCAGCACAGTATGATGGCAGTAATGAACTAACCTTCAGTGCAGAAAACAAGCCAGAGGGAGCAGCATTTAACAATCAGTTATTCACCTGGGTGCCAGGCTCACTAGGTAACTATAATCTAATTTTCAAAGTTACAGATGGTGTTTTAGAATCTAAAAAAACAGCAGTGATTACAGTAACAGAAGAAGCAAAGTCACTAAGAGCTACAAAGCATGATATTGGAATCGAAAGAGTAATAGTTAACAGCATGAAAAATGTAGTTCCTGGAGAGTATTTCCCAGTAACAGTATTTGCAGCAAATTTTGCAGGATTAAAGGAAAAGGATGTTAGAGTAACAATATCCCTGCCAGAGCTTAACCAGATACAATATTCATCAAGCTTTGACCTAAATCCAAAAGAAGTAAAGACACAGACCTTCATGTTTAAACTGCCAGTGAATACAGATAGGAAACAGGAAGTAATTGCTGTAACTGTAAGTAATAACAAGGATACCGAGACAAAATACTTTTTTATTGACCTAAAGAACCAACAGAAAGGTTTATAAATGAGTATTAACTACAAAATAACAACATAATAATACCACTTTGATGGGGGGTTAAAAAAATGAAGAAAATATTAGCAATGTTATTTGCACTATTACTGGTGCTAACAACAGTATCAGCTAGTTCTAGTAATTATGGAATAGCAGATGTAAAAATAGACGACGTCTCAGCTACAGGAAGTGTAGTGGATGTTGTAAGAGGGGAACAATTACCAGTAGAAGTATGGATTAAAGCTACTGGAAACAAAGACAACGTTAAAGTAAGAGCAGAGATAGATGGTTATGAATACGGCTCAATTTCAGATGTATCAGATGTATTTGAAGTTGAATCAGGTGTTACATACAAGAAAACACTTACCTTAGACATTCCATCAGACTTAGACGCTTCTGAAACCTACACACTAACTGTTAAGGTATCAGACAAAACAGATTCTGAAGAAAAAGACTTTGATGTAAGAGTCAAAGAATCAAGGCATTCATTGTCAATCCAAGACGTAATCTTCAGGCCTTCAAGCTCAATAGATGCTGATTCAGCTTTATTTGTTTCAGTAAGGCTTGAGAACATAGGTTACAAGAAAGAAGAAGACATCAAAGTAAGCTTGACAATTCCAGACCTTGGAGTTTCAACATCCGATTATTTAGCTGAGTTAATAACTCAAAATGCAGAAGATACTAATAACGATGATGAATCCTCAGCTCAGGTAGAGTTATTCGCAAGAATACCTGCTGATGCCAAGACAGGAGATTACAAGGCTGAAGTTGAAGTTACCTATAACAACGGTCATTCAACACTGAAAGAAACAAAGACACTTCACGTAAAAGGTATTGTATCCGCAGAATTATCAAATTCAATGATAAGTGTAGATGCAGCATCTAAAGCAGTAGCTCCAGGAAGTGAAGTTGTATACAAGTTGATGTTTGCTAACTTTGAAGCTGAAAAAGCAGTTTATTCAGCAGAAGTAACCGGTGTAGGTGCTTTCGCAGCTGCAAGAGTAGATCCAGCAATTGTAACAATTATGCCTGACGAGACAGGTGAAATGTATGTTAAATTAACTGCTAATGCAAACGCAGAGGCAGGAAAACACGCATTCACTGTTAAGATAAAATCAAACGGCAAGACTGTTAAAGAGTTGAATCTAGAAGCAGATGTTCAAGCTCAGGCTTCCAGTATGGGCAGCTTGAAGAGTGTATTGCAGATAGGATTTGCAGTATTAGCAATAATCTTGGTTGTTCTAGGATTAATCATTGCTTTCAAAAAGTTAAAAGAAGATGAAGGCGAGGAATCAATAGAAGAGCCATCTGCAGGACAGACTTATTACTAAGAAAAACCCTTTTTCTTTTTTTTATTTTTTTTAAAAAAACTTATAAACCTTGGGGGGAACCATATTAAAAATGAACATTAAAAATAAATTAAAAACAATAATGAACAAAAAAATTGGTAGAGATGGTGTAGAATTAATAGTTTCCGGTTCTGAATTACTTATTGGTTTGATAGGATTTACAGGTGCAATAGATGCAAACCCATGGATGGATAGACCAATACATTCTTACTTAGGAATAAATACAACAGAATATTTTAATAAAACAGAATTTGATTTTAGTACATTATTAATGTTATCCAGTATTATTAGACCATTATATAGAGATTTTATACATCAATACATAATATATAAAGATAGAATAAAAAGCTACAAGGATAAAAGAG
The DNA here is from genome assembly GCA_000402515.1 of Nanoarchaeota archaeon SCGC AAA011-G17. Taxonomy (GTDB): domain Archaea; phylum Nanobdellota; class Nanobdellia; order SCGC-AAA011-G17; family SCGC-AAA011-G17; genus SCGC-AAA011-G17. The sequence goes on along the minus strand of AQRL01000038.1, from coordinate 66,287 downwards.
AAGGATAAGGAAGAAATAAGATGAAAAGATTAATTATTCCACTAGCATTTATTAGTGCCTTAGCTTGCTCTGAAGATAGAAACAATTTATTAAGTATTACAGGACCTAACAACCTTCCTTCTACAGAAAATCAACTGCCAACCAATAACATTCCTAATGACCCAATAATACTTACCCTAGATTCAACAACTCTTAAAAAAATAGGTATATATCCATTTCCACCTTATGGTTCAGATACAACCCTCCCATCAAAAATAGATTCAGTAAAGATAGGTGCTTTTGATATTTATAAGGGAATTTTTGAATACAATGATATTGTTTATAGGATAGGGGTAGATTTTATCTTAAAAACACCAGTAACTGTTGATGCTAATTTAATCGAAAGAAGAGATTCATTATTGCAAAGAAACTATAATAAATGGGCAGAACTGGGGGTAGGTCAATATTGGACAAGTGATATACAATTTCCTATTGGTTCTGGTAATTTCCCCACCTATTGGTATGGAGATGCTAGACCTGCAACATGGCAGGATAATTTTGCATTACGTTATTGGATTGCAACAGAAGTTTCTGGTTTCGATTTAGGAGAAATTGCTGGAATAACTGGTTACCCTTTATTAAAATCCATAACTGATATAAAAGAAGGAGATGTTTTATACGGAGCAGGAGCAGATGCAAAATATGTGTATCCTGGTAGAACAGATCTTGTTAAAGAAGTAGACCCAAGAAATCTAGATGGGATTGTAGAAATGCTAACTGGGAATGAAGTAGAAATATATCTTCAATAATTTTTTCTTTTTATAACATCTTAGAGAGAACATTATAAAAACAAAAGTTTCCTTTTTAACAGCTAACTAAAAAATGACAGACATAAACCTAAAAAGAATAGCAGTTATCTTAGGTGATCCTACCAAGCCTGACCCAATCAAGCCGGGAAATAAATTTGATCAAGATGACAAAGAGACTGTTGAAAGACTTAAAGAGGCCCTTGCTACACTAGAAGGCTATCAATTTGATTATTTTGACGATCATGAAAACTTATTCTATTCTTTGTTCTTTCAAAGAAAAGAAATATACCTTGCATTTAATTTATGCGATGAGGGTTATATGAACGACCCCAAACAAGAAGATCGTATCCCAGTGATGTTAGATTTTTTTAGTATTCACTATACTGGCGCCGGAAAAATGTGTATGGTTAACTGTTATGATAAATCTCTTGTAAAAAATATAGCAAAAGAACGTAAGATCCAGATTCCAGAAGGAGTAATGATAAATAAAAGAAAAGATCTTGAAAAACTATCTATTGAAAATTACCCAGTCATTGTCAAAACAAATTATGGTGATGGAAGCCTTAATATAAATCAAAAAAGCGTTGCTAATAATTTATCAGAGCTCGAGCAGGCAGTTTCAGAGCTTTGCCGGGTTTCTGAAGATCCAATCCTGATTGAAGAATTTTTGCAGGGTGATGATATAACCTTGGGTATTATTGGAAATCCAGGTTTATTTGAACTTCTTCCACTAATAAAAGAAGATTACTCTGGTTTGCCGAAAGATTCACCACATATTTGCGGAAGAGAGGCAAAATGGGATGAGAGCTCACCATATTATAGCATTCGTCCTGTTTTAGCAAACCTTCATTATAAGACAAGAAAAAAAATTGTTAATGGCTCTTTAACTTTATTTGAAGCTCTTGAATGCAGAGACTATGCAAGATTTGACTGGCGTTTAAATTCAAAGGGAATTCCAAAACTTCTTGAAATAAACCCAAATCCTGGATGGTGCTGGGACGGGCATCTTGCAAGAGCTGCTTCATTCGCAAAATACTCTTATCCAGAAATGCTCCATATGATACTAAATACAGCAGAAAAAAGATTAAACCTTTAAGCTGATAACCTTGCTCATTCCATTCTCAGTCATACTAACGCCGTATAGCTGATTAGCCTCAGAAATCAAATTGTCATTATGGCTTATAACAATATACTGCGCCTTATCGCTGTACTTTCTTAACAATTTAGCTAATTTAGAGGAATTAGTCTTGTCCAGAGCCGCATCAACCTCATCAAAGACATAGAAATGCCCAGGGTCATATTCCTGTATAGCAAATATGAAAGCCAAGGCAGTCAGAGTCTTTTCTCCCCCGGATAAGCTCTTGATATCCAGATATTTCCCTTTAGCAATCCTTACCATAATCTTCAATCCGCCGTTAAATGGATTGTCCTTATCATCCAAAATAAGATGTGCAGTTCCCTTGTCAGTCAATTCGGAAAAGATTCTCTCAAAATTCCTGCTTATCTCAGAATAGCTCTTCATAAACATATCTCCTTTCTTGCTTTCTATCTCACTAATCATCTTTAGTACATCCTCTTTCTCTAATTTTAGTGTAGCAGCCTTGTCCTGTAAAGAATTATACTCCTTTTCAATCTCATCATAAATCTCCAAGGCTCTTAGATTAACATTCCCAAGATTATTCATCATCTTTTCAAAATCTCTGATTTCCTCTTTTAATTTATCCATTTCAATTCCTTTTCTTAATTGAATTTCCTTAAACTGCTCATATTCAGCATTAAGACCTTCTAATTCAGCACATACCTTTGCCCTATCAATATTCAGGCTGTTAGTTCTGTCCTCAATTGCCCTAACTCTGCTATACTCACTTACACTCTTTAATTCCCTCTTTTGTATTTCATCGCTTAATTTGTTTCTCTTGTTAAATAAATTTTTGAAATTAGAATAAAATTCCTTTTCATTCCTCTCCTTATCTTTTAAAAGATTAAGATTTTTAAGAAGTCTATCACTGATATCCTCGCTCTCTTTCTGGAATTCTAAAATCTCTTTTTCATGCTCTTTAATAATCCTGATTATATTTTCTCTTTCTGGAATTAATCCGTCTCTTATCTGTATCTCAATATTTTTTAATTCATTCTCCAAAACAATTCTTTCTTCTCTAATCTGCCTGAACTCAGAATCTATTTTATCAGTTTCTTTGTTTCCTCTTATCTTGCTTACACTCTCTCTCAAAGAGCTTTTTTTATTTTTTAATTCTTCAACATCCTTAAGCAATTTATTGTAATTTGCTTCAGCATTATTTAATTCCCTTTCAACACTATTTAGATTTTTAACAGCTGATTCTCTTTCATTTTTCTCTTCTTCCCCGCCAAAGCTCTTCTCCAGTTTTATAATCTCTCCCTCTAATTCAGACTTATCGTTTCTTAACAGATAAACATTATCCTCATTCTCTAATTTTTTCTTCTCTAAACTATCTACAATCTCTCTTAATCTTCCAATCTCATTATTAAGCTCTTCAAGGTTCTTTGTAAAATCCATCTGTTTAAATCCTGTTTTTTGCCTTCTGAAACCACCAATCATTGCTCCAGAGCCCTCAACTAAATCCCCATCTAAAGTAACCATCCTGTCCTTTCCAATGCCGATATTTCTTGCCTGGTTTATATTCTCAACAACAATTGTATTTCCAAAAACATAGCCAAATGCCCTGCTGAATTTGTTGTCAAATTTTATTAGATTCAGGGCAATGCCATAACCCACTTTTTTATCAATTGCTTCAGGAGCCTTTATTTTGTTCAAAGGCAGGAAAGTAACAACACCTAGTTTATTGTCTTTTAAATATTTGATGCACTTGGCAGCAATAGAATCATCCTCAACAACAATACTTTTTATTCTGGAGCCGGCAGCAACCTCCAAAGCCATAGAAAACTTCTTGTCAACCTCACCAAGCTCAGCTATTGTCCCATACACCCCATTCATTCTAAGCTCTTTTATCTTGTTTAAAGCAAGGTCGCCATAAGCCCCTTCTTTGAAACTAACCTCTCTTATGCTTAATCTGGCCTGCTCCTCGCTTATCTCTCTTAATTTGCTTCTTGCCTTGGAAAGCTGTGAAACAATATTATCATTATCTTTTAAAGAACTATTAAGATTACTGGAAACCTCTTTAAATTTCTCTTTAAACTCTTTTAATTTTTTTAATTCATCTCCGCCGCTTAATTTATTCAGAGAATTTATCTGTGTGTCTAATCTGTCTTTATCCCTTAACAAAATTGTTTTCTTGTTATTTAATTCATCCAGGATAAATTGTTTTTCATCCAGCTTTTTTTCAATCTCGTCTAAATCCCTCTCTTCCTTGTTATCTCCTCTTTTTCCTCCTAATTTCTTTTCAATGATGCTCTCTTTTTCAACAATAATCTTTCTTCTTTTTGTTAAATTATTTCTCTCATTTTCCAGTTGTTTTATCTTTTCAGTTATTTCTCTTAAATCAATCTCTAATTGTTTCTTTCTCTCATTAATCCTGTTAAGCTCATTGCCCAAACCCTCCATTCTTGCCTGGTCTCTGGCCTTCTGCTCTTTAACAGTTTCAATCTCTCTGTGAAGATTAACCTGCTCTTTCTCTCCCTTCTCCTCTATTTCCTTGCTGATAGAACTAATCTCTTCCTTATTTTTGTTAATTTCCTCTCTCAATTCATCAACCGTCTTTCTTATCTTATCAGCCTCTTCCTGATTTTTATTAATCTTGCCTTCAAACTCTTCCCTCTTCTTTTGTTTGTCATTAATCTGAACATGCAAAAAGGTAGCCTTATTCCTCTTGATATTGCCTTCAAGATCCTTGTATTTAGCAGCATGATCCCTGTCTTTTTTTAGCTCACTAAGATAGGTTTCTCTCTCCTTCAGAACAATGCTTGCCTCATTTAATTTCACATCAACCTTTGTTAATTCATTAATTGCCTTTTCTTTTTTTTCCTCATAAACACCAATGCCGGAAATATCCTCAATAACCTTTCTCCTCTCCTCTGTAGGCATCTCAGTAACATGTGTAATATCTCCCTGCAGAACAATATTATACCCATCTGGATTTATCTTTCCAGCAGCCAATAAATCTATGACCTGCTGCCTTGTCCTGATTTCATCATTTATTTTGTACTTGCTCTGCCCGTTTTCTCTGACGCTTCTTGTAATCTTTATCTTGCTGACATTTAATGGAAATAACTTATTAGAATTATCAAACAAAATGCTTACCTCTGCCTCTTTTGCAGGCTCCCCCTTTTTCCCCCCATTATAGATTAAATTAGCGCTCTTGTCTGCTCTAAGGCTTTTGGCGCTCAATCTTCCGAGAACAAAACATATTGCATCTGTAATGTTGCTGTTATGTACAAATATATTATTCGCAATAAAATTATGATTATCTTCAATACATAGGTCATAAACCCATTTCTCATTGCTTTTTATCTTTTCAATCTCAATAATTTCATCCCAATAAATATCAGAGTTAGCTATTTGTTTTAACAGTAATAAATTCTCATGTTCATTAGAGTTAGAAAACAAATTATCAATCAAATAGTTTATACCGCTCCTGCTCGGTAAACATTGTTTATAACAATAGGCACCTAATCTTGGAAATTCTTTCTTATTTGATTTTATTTTTATATTAAACTCTTTAACAACCTTCCTTATTAAATTATTAACATCTATAACATCTAAATTTGGATTTGACTTAACGCCCAAAAGATTATCAAGCCTTTCTCTCTTTGAATTATGGACTATATTGACATATTTTTTAAACTTTAAGAAATTCTCAACGCCATATACTGAAATTTCTCTATAAATCCCGCTAAAACCACTGTTGGTAGCAATTTTAATTTTATATCTTGAGCTAAATAATATGCCCAATCTTACCAAAATATTCTCAATATTAAAACCCAACTTTCTGCTCTTGGTTATTATATCAATGCTGCTTTTTCCCACATAGCCATCCCCGGAATAAAGTCCGGATAAAAATTCTCCCAATTCTATATCAGAACTGTTTTTTAAAAATAAATTAGTTAGTTCTTTATTTTCGGTTTTTCCACCAACATGCATGCCAAATTTATCTAAAATCTGTCTTATTGGAACAGAATAAAACAAAACATCCCAGCATCCCTCTTTATATTCATTAATGCTTGGCTTAACTTCAAACAAATGAGCGACTAGATTAGCATAATCACTAACAATCTCCTCATCCCCATTTGTAAACCATATTTGATTACTTGATTCTGGTAACCTTCCTTCAGCAATTAAATATCCAAAAAATCTTGAAAATTCTCTGGAATTACACCATGGAACTTTATATTTTCTTTCAATGCCTTTTGATTTAACATAAGGAATGAGTTTTATTATTTCCTGATTACTTAATTTAGAGTGTTTAAGTAGTTTAATTAAATAAGCAAAATTAATAGCCTGTTTATCTAATAGTCCCTTAATAGCATTCAAAGGAATTCCTATCTCATTAGCCAAGTCTTTCCATGTAGATTTTTTTAACTTATTTAAAATACAAATAAACTCTTCATTATAAGAAACATAAATTCTATCACCTTTGTCAATTAAATCAATTAACTCATAAAAATAATTATTTTTTCCAATACTAATCTGCCTCGGAACAGCTATTTTAACCCCTATTTTTAGTTCGTCAGCTTTAACAGCCCTAATCCTATTCTCCTCAAAAACAAATAAAGGATGATATTCTGTACTGGTAATTTCCCTGCCGCTTCTTGTCTTAATTCTTAATAAATATTCAGGAGATTCCCTTTTAACATAAGCCTTAATCTCTTTAGCCTCATTTTTCAGGTTATTTAAATTTAAAGAAATAATCTTAGTATCATCCCCTTCAGCTATAAAGCCATCATCTATTTTTTTAATAGAGTTGGTCTTCAATTTATCCTCAACTATTTTACCTATTTCAACCAAGGAGCCATCATTTAACTGTACTAAAGAACTGCCAATTAGGCATTTACCAGAGCCATTAGGGCCTAGTATAACACTAAAATCCTTGCCTAAAGGAACTTCAGTAGACTTGGCAAAGGACTTAAATCCCTGCATCTTAATCTTTTCTATTACTGCCATCACTCCAAAATTGGTAAACAGAGATATTTAAACATTTCTAAAAAATCGCTTGATAAACGCAAATCAAATAATAGATTTATGGTATAAATTTTAATTAGTGTAAAAAAGAAACCTTTATATATAGTTTAATCACTAATAAGTAGTATAAAATATTATCAATATGTTGGACTTTGGGTTACAGGTATAGCATTGACGATTTCTGCTTTAACATTTGGTGTGAGAAGTCTTAATAATTACAAAATTGATAATCCAAACTTCACTTCAAACTCAAGAGCCACAGGGTACTTTCGTATTGGAAATAAAATTGAATACACTCAACTAAAAGATGGTTCCGAAGAAATATTAACTAGAAATGGAAGAAAAGTTTCCAGATATCAGAATTTTGATGGAAATAACACAATTGATAGGATAAGAGTAGATAAATTAGTGGTAAGAGATATATTTAAATTAGAAAAGATTCTCACAAGGACATCCGATTCTCTAACTAATAAATCAGATTTTGATAAAGCAGACAAATTATTGTTAGAAGAAAGACAGAGAAACATTAAGTAATTTACTAATCTTTCTAAAACTCACCCAAACTCTTCTGTTTTTTCTAAAAGAGAATACTGCTCCCTTAAAGTTTCTATTCTAGAATTTGTTTTATTTTCAAATTTATTATCCATCTATTTAAATACATAAAGGGGATATCAACAATTCCCACAAGCCATTTTATTACAAGAACCCCAGTAATTAGGGGTGAAAGGGGCTGCACACCATAAAAGGCAATTGTTACAAATATTAAGGTATCTAAAGCCATTGATGGTATAGAACTAAAAATATTTCTTGTCCATAAGTGTTTTCCTTTTGTGAGATTTTTAAACCAAGCAAAAATATAAGCATCCACATTTTCACTTATTAAAAATGCAATCCATGATGCAATCATAATTCTTGGGGCAAATCCCAATATTTTAGCAAAAATTTCTTGGTCAGTAAAAAAAGGTGCGGGTTTTAAATAGATAGACAACAGAATAAAGAGCGCAACAGCTAATTGGGTTATAAATGCTATAAAAATCATTTTATGGGTTTCTTTTCTTCCAAATTTCTCATTTACAATATCTGTTAAAAGAAAAGTAACTGAAAAAACTAAAGTTGCAGAAGTTGCATAAAATGTGATAAATCCAAAATCAAAAGTTACAATCTTATAAGCGATAATATTACTTATTAAAACAAAAGCAACATATAACCCAATAAGGGCGTCAGGTTTATTATATTTCCTAGCATACCATGACCCAAAAAGTGAGAATGCCGTAATAATTCCAATCCATAAGATTAGCAATAAAGGATTCATTGTTTTTTATCTCCAGTATATTTAGTGCTTATAAAATCATAATTTCTCCATTCATAACCTAAAGAATTAACTGATTTTTTAATATTTGGAATAAATCCATATCTTTCGGCTATTTTTTCTAATTTTTCAAACCCTTGATTTTGGAGATTAGCATGACAAAGAGTTATTCTTCCTGAATTTGAAAGATATGCTGGAGAATCTTGAAATAATCTTTCATGATAAGCAAAGTTTGGGTCAAATAAAGAATGTAATCTAATATCTGTTTCCTTAGCCTCAACAATAGGTAAATTAGCTATAATTAAATCATACTCTTTCTTTGGAACATTGTTAAATAAATCACTTTTCCAAACGTTTATTTTACCTTCTAATCTATTCAAATTTATATTATGATCTGCACATTCTACTGCCTTATCATAAATATCTACAGCATCAACTTCATCAGCACCCGCTAAGGTTGCTTGAATCGCTTGTATTCCTGTGCCCGTTCCAATATCTAAAACCCTATTTCCATTTAATCGTCCAAAATGGTCATAAACTGTGTGAGTGCTTTCAGAGAAAGGAGACTCTGGGGGGAATATATAAGGAAAAACATCTATTAGTATCCCATCTACATTTACTCTATACGTTCCTTCATTGGCCTTTCCCTTAATCATTTTCACAAAGTCTTGTGAAAGTTGAGGTTTTGTATTTATCATAAAGTGACTACATAAAAATAGAGATATAATAATTATTTCTCCCGTTAAGGAGAAACATTTAAATAGTTATATTGGTTAACAAAATTATGAAAGAAAAACTCATCAGATTAGGATTATCAAAGAATGAAGCAACGATTTACTTATTCCTGCTGAAAAACCCAAATATTACTACCGGATTAATAATAAAAGAGACAGGAATCTCAAATTCTAGAGTTTATGAATCTCTAAATTCCTTGATTTCTAAGGGGCTGGTAACTTATGTTATCCAAAAAGATGGAAAATATTTCGATGCCTCTCCTCCAGAAAAGTTTCTTGAAAAAGAAGAAGAAAGAAGAAAACAAATTGAAGAAATAGTACCAGAATTAAAAAAAATAAAGACCCAAAAAGAATTTAAAACCAACACCGCCGTTTTTGAAGGATTTGAAGGATTTAAGACCGCATTCAAAAAAATAATAGATGATTGCCCTAATAAAGAAACAATTCACATCTTGGGGTTTTCCGAACAGCAGTATGAAACTAAATCCTTACAGCTCTTTCTTAAAAATATGAATCTAAAAAGTGCTCAGAAAAGACAAAGATTAAAAATAATCTTAGACAACTCTATAAAAGAAACATTAGGGAAAGATAGAGAAAAAGAAAAATATAGTGAAGTAAGATATATGCCTAAGGGATACATTAGCCCAGGAGCCATTGATATCTTTCAAGACTATGTTTATATATTTTTATGGGAAGAAAAACCCTTTGTCTTTATGATCAAGAATGAAAAAATTGCAGAAAGTTTTAAGCAGTATTTCAATTTTCTATGGAAGATAGCAAAGCCCTAAAATTCACCCAAACTCTTCTGTTTTTTCCCGGCTTTATGGTCTTTAAATGGCTGCCAGCTGTGCCTGAATAAGCCAGAATGCCTCTCCCAATTATTCTTAAGAAATTCAACACAAATAGGATTGCTCATATATCCAGTTCCAATGCTCTCCCCAATTTTTTTCTCAATCTCCTTCACTTCATCCTCTCTTGCACATTTAGCAATAATAGAAGCAGCAGAACAAGGAAAATATTTAACATCAGCCTTGTGCTCAATTACTAATTTAACATCTTTATTATCCAATAATTTTCTTAAATAAGCAGTATACTTCTCAATATTAGGGCTCGGGCAATCAACAATAGCCATATCAGGTTTCAAACTATTAATCAGTTCAGCAGTCTTGTTAGCCTCTAGCCAATTTAAATTAAGAGCATTATTTCCATCAACAGCCTCGTCAATCTCAGCAGGCTTTATTTGTATTATCTTCCATCTAACAGCCTTTTTCTTTATTATCCCGCATAGATGCTCTCTCTTCTTATGTGTAAGTAATTTAGAATCCTTAACACCATCAGTCTGCAGACTAGCTACATCTCCCTCTTCAAATACAACTCCTGCTATGAATAGTGAACCGACGATAGGCCCTCTCGCAGCTTCATCAATACCGCAGATTAACATTTACTTACCTCTTTCATATATCTTTATATATTTTACTTTATAAATAAAAAATATGAAAAAAGAAAAAATTGATTTGGAACTTAGACCCCACCATATTTATGGGTTCTATCTGCATGAAAAACAGCCAGAATTCTACTATCTGTCTGATGAAGAATATATAAAAAGATTTAGACAGCAAAAGGAGGATTTTCATTCTGACAAGCTAATCCTTCATTGGAGAGATACTATCAAAAAACTTCATGAAAACCTTAATCTAGAGGTTAGATTAGTCCAAGGAATAGATTCAGTATGTAAAGAATGCAGCTGGAAAAAAGAATGTAATAATAAAAAACACTGGGCATATAAATCAGCTCAAAAAGCAGATGAAGATGCAATGAAATTTTTTCCAGAACTAAAATTAAGAAAAATATATAATGGTCATTCTTTGGTAACTCTCTTTAAAAAATATAAATAAAAAGAAAACTATCTTCTCCTCTTAGCCTTTTTAACAGGAGCTGTTTTAGCAACTGCTGGCTTTTTCTTGGAAAAGAAAGCAATGTATATTATCGGCAATATCCCTAATGTATTTAATACCAAAAGGAATATAAACCATATATTATCTTTATTCCTCGCTGCCTTCCAGAGAGCAATGCCCTTCCAGATTAATTCCCATATCATGGCAACTGCTAAAAAAATAAGAAAGCTCAGACCGAAATATGGTAACAAAGATCCACCATAACCAACCATTTTATCACCCCATTTATTTTTTAATAATTATGCTAATCAGCCTTAAATAACTTCCTATTTTGTATAAGAAAATGATAACTTACTTTTCTCTATTAATCTTATTTTGTTGATTGTGTTATAGTGGTTTTATCGTAGCTTCTGGATTATTCATTCGATGATCGTATTCTAACTCTTTAAGTTTAAATGAAGTCTTTTTTTCCAAGCGTGATTTAACATTAAGAATTTCTTTGGATTTTCCAATAATCAATGCTGTTAATCTAAGCCGACCATCTATATATCCATATCCATCACTTATTTCTTCCCCCCTCATAATTATTGTATTTCCATTTATATCATAAGTAGAAGGATAAAGTTTTACCTGACAATTAGAATAACTATCTCTAATTTGCTTATCAAATAATTTCTTCTCGTCTGATAAACAGGATACTTCATCCATACGATTTTCAAGTTTTAGTTCATATCTCTTAAATGCCATTTTATATTTTATTCTCAATTTTAAGTAAATCATCGAGAACATTACTTCTTTCTCTACAAGCATCTCTTATTTTAGTCCATACTCCTACTTTCATTAACATTTTTTTTAATTGTTTCTCGTAAGAACTCAATCTCAGATTTGCTTCATCTTCTGCTTTTTGATAAAGAGTCTCTCTTTTAGGGTCATCACCCATAAATTCAACTAATTTTATTGCTTCATTAAAATAACTTATATTACTAAAATGATTTAACCCTGCATTATAAATTTCTTTTAATCTTTTTGTATCTCCATTATTCTTAGCAATTTCAAGAGCCCTTAAATATTCACTCTCAAGCATCATTATTGTCAATCCTTCATCATAAAACTCCTTAAACCTATTAGAATCATTTATTCTTATAGCTAGCTCTAATCCATGATTATCCCACCCAAGTTTATATATCTCAAATGCTTTTTCATAATCTCCTCTAGATTCAGCATTTTTAGCATCCGTGGAGGTATAATCTCTTCCATCTTTCCCTATCATTTTTTTCCTTATTCATTACTAGCTAGTTTTTACAAATAGTATATTTAAAATATTGTCATCAAATAAATGACGATAATAGTAAGATTTATATAACAAAAAATCAATCAAAATTTATGAAAGAACTAGAGAAGTTGGGATTAACAAAGAATGAGTCTGATGTTTATCTTGCATTGCTGGAAATAGGGCTAACATCAGCAAAAGCAGTTATAGAAAAAACGAGATTGCACAGGCAAATAGTCTATGATGCTTTAAATAAGTTAATAGAAAAGGGTCTGGCTTCATATGTAATACAGGCAAATAGGAAATATTTCAAGGCTTCTAATCCAGAGCAATTTTTAGATTATTTTAGTCAAGAAAAAGAAAAAATAAAGCAGCAGGAAGAGGAATTTAAGAAAATACTCCCAGAATTAAAAGAAAAAAGACAGAAAGAAGAGCAGGAAGCAACTATTTTTAAGGGGAATAGGGGGATAAAATCATTATTAGATGATATGTTAAATCAAAAAGATGAGATTCTTACAATAGGGGCATCAGAAATAGAAGCAGAAGCATTCCAATATCATCTACAATTTAATCTTCCAAAATTTCATAAGATAAGAGAAAAAAAGAAAATATACTATAAAATTTTATTATCTGAAGATTTAAGACAAAGAGTTAAAGAGCTGAATAAACTAAAACATACAGAAGCAAGGATACTATCAAAAGAATTTACTTCTAATTCCTCAACAAACATTTATGGGGAAAAAGTATCAATTATAATGTGGGGCTCACAACCTTTTGGGATTTTAATAAAAAGCAGAGAAATAGCAGAAACTCAAAGAAAGCATTTTGAATTGTTATGGAAAATATCTAAAAAGTAAGCTTTTTAAAAGAAATTTTAGACATTAAAGTATATACTACAATATATATCTTCCATTCACTTGACACACTTGACATGCCCTCGTAGCCTTTATAAATCTAATTTATTAATATTTTATAATGATAACCTATTTGGAAAAACCTCACACAAAAGAGCAGATAGAGAAAATCCTAAACCCAATAGTAAAGCAGTGGTTCTTTACAAAGTTTAAGGAGTTTTCACTCCCACAGCTATATGGCGTAATGGAAATTCATAATGAAAATAACATTCTAATATCAGCACCAACAGGAGCAACAAAATGCATAACTCCAGATACAAATATTTTATTAGAGTTAGATGGTCGTACAAAATTGCTAAAGGCAGAAGAATTAATGGAAATAGCAAAAAAGAAAGGTAAAAAAATAACAAATATTGATAAAACAGGAGAGTTATACAGTCTATCATCTCTAAAAAGTTTTTCATTGGACGAAAATCAAATTAAAAAGACAAAGGCATTAGTTTATTTTGAAGACACCAAAGATACATTATTGAAAATAAGGACAGAATATGGTCGGGAAATAAAACTCAGCAAAGATCATCCATTACTCGTTGAAGGAAAAGGATGGGTTCCTGCAAAAGATATCAAAAAAGAAGATAAAATAGCTGTACCAAAAACAATTAAATTGCCTGAGAGAGAGATTTTTCTGGATTACAAGCTAGCAATACAAAATTTAAAAGATAAAGCTGGAATATCCATTATTTATGAAGATTATTTAAGATTAAAAAAGAAAACAAATAATTTTAACAATTTTAATAATTTAACTATCAAAGAACTGTATGAAATTAAGACCTTACAAAAAACATCCTTTGCTGACTTAGGGAATAAAATAGGATTATCAATAAGCCAGGTATATAATTTATTCAACAAGCAAACAAATTATAAAAAAGAATTATTATTTAATTTATTTAAAAAAGAATGTAAAAAAGTTAAATTTGAAAAAAACAGGATAATTGTTAAAAACAAGGGGAATAATACTTTCTCTTTTAGATATCCTAAAAAAGTAGATATAAAGTTAGCAAGGTGGTTATCATTTGTTCTTGCAGAGGGGTTTATTGGGGATTATGAAAGGGGAACTCACTTAGCTGTTTCACAAAAGAATAGAAAATATTTGTTAAAAGAATTTTTTAAGAATAGCAAAAAACTATTTGATGTGAAGTTCAAACAAAAAAATGAAAAAGATTATTCTGTAGATTTTACATTATTTTGTTATTTTTTAAGAGATTTATTAGAAATAAAAATCGGAAGAGGAAGATATGTTTCTTTACCAAACTGGCTTCTTGATGCAAAGAAAGATATAAAAACTAATTTTCTAAATGTATTTTTTTCTTTGGAATCTACAATTTCAAAAGAAGGTGGAGAGATTATCTTACATCAATCTAATAAAAATAAGATTGAAATTATCAATTATTTACTATTATCATTGGGTATATTTTCCTCCATAAACAAGCCAATAAGGTATGCTTCAAATACAATAAATAAAACTAGAAGAGAATATTATTCCTTGATTATTAGAAAAATAAAAAATATTAAATTATTCTTAGAAGAAGTAGATATAGATCATCCAAACCATTTTTTATTAGAAAAACAAATACTAAAAAAATCTAACGGAGAATGTGTTTTAAAACATAAATTTGATTACAAAAAGATTAGAAACTTGTCAAAACTATGTAAAAATGATATAGAATTTAATAAAGAATTTGGAACTATTTATGAAGTAGTAAGAAGAACAGGTTATATAACTGAAATTGCTTTAACAAATTTAAAAAACAAAATTATAAAGTTTAATAATAAAAATTTAAATGGTTTATTTAAAGAAATTGACGAGTTGTTAAATAAAAATATTTGTTGGCTTAAAGTAAAAGAAATTAAGGAGTTTGAATATAATGGAAAAGTTATTGATTTAACAGTTCCAGATATACATAATTTCGTTGGAGGGTATGGGGGAATATACCTGCATAATACCTTAACAGCATTTCTCTCAATCCTAAATGAATTAATAAATCTCTCAGAAAATAATATGTTGGAAGACAAAACATACGCTGTTTACGTTTCTCCGCTTAAGGCATTAACAAGGGATATAGAAGTTAATCTAAAAACACCACTGGAAGAAATAGAAAAATTAGCAGAAAAGAAATTTGGGATAAGAATAGCAGTAAGAACAGGAGATACAACAGCATCTGAAAAGCAAAAGATGTCCAACAAAGCTCCCCATATTCTTCTTTGTACTCCGGAATCATTGGCAATTGTTTTGACCTCAACAAAATTCATAGAACATCTAAAAAGTACAAGATATCTGGTAATAGACGAGATTCATGCCTTAGCAGATTCGAAACGAGGCACTCATTTATCACTATCTCTAGAAAGATTACAAGCCCTAACAAAAGAACCACTAACAAGAATAGGCCTTTCAGCTACAATTTCGCCATTAGAAGAAATAGCGCAATTCTTAGTAGGACTGGAAAATGGAAAAACACGACCATGTAAAATAGTTGATTCTCAGTTTATCAAAAAAATGGATCTAAAAGTTCTTTCTCCAGTGCCCGACATAATTAATATTGAACCAGAAAAGCTCCATACCGAGATGTATAACTTAATTGATTCCTTGATACAGCAACATAAAACAACCCTGATATTCACAAACACACGTTCAGCAACAGAAAGAGTAGTCTATCATCTTAAAGATAAATTCCCCCAGAATTATACAGAAAATATTGGAGCCCATCACGGCTCTCTGTCAAAAGAGCACCGCTTTAACATAGAGCAAAAACTAAGGGAAGGAAAATTAAAGGTAGTTGTTTGTAGTACATCATTAGAGTTAGGTTTGGATATTGGTTATATTGATTTAGTAATTCTATTGGGAAGTCCTAAAAGTATAGCTCGAGCGATTCAGAGAATTGGCAGGTCAGGGCACAAGCTGCATGAAACATCAAAAGGAAGGATTATAGTATTAGACAGGGATGATTTAGTAGAGTGCTCTGTACTTTTAAAATCAGCAATAGAAAAAAAAATAGACAAGATTCACATTCCAAAAAACTGCCTCGATGTTCTTGCCCAGCAGATCTACGGAATAGCAATCTCAAATCAGATTAGCTATAAAGAGTTATACAATCTAGTAAGGCAGGCTTACCCATATAAAGATTTGTCAATGACAGACTTCAGGGAAATAATAGAATATCTATCAGGGGAATATTCAAGCCTAGAAGACCGCCATATCTATGCAAAAATCTGGTATGACAAAGAAACAGGCATGATTGGAAAAAAGGGAAAACTAGCAAGAATGATTTACATGACCAATATAGGAACAATTCCAGATGAATCCTTTATCTCAGTAAAAATAGGAGAGCAGACTGTAGGCCATATAGATGAATTATTTCTTGAGAAGCTAAAAAGAGGAGATGTTTTCATATTGGGAGGAAATAGATACATTTTCCTATTCAGTCGTGGAATGACCGCCCAAGTCCAGGCAACAGTCAGCAAACTTCCAACAATCCCCTCCTGGTTCTCAGAAATGCTTCCTTTATCCTTTGATTTGGCATTAGAAATAGGAAAATTCAGGAGGTTAGTTGAAGAAAAAATGCTGGCAAAAAGAAATAAAGAGGAGATTATTAAGTTCATTCTCGATTATCTCTACATAGATGAAAATGCAGCAAATGCAATTTATGAATATTTTAGGGAGCAGTTCCTCTATAAAAAAGAGATTCCAAATGATAAAAAAATCGTGATTGAATACTGCTATGCAGGAGACAAAAAAAAATACGTAATCTTCCATTCATTATACGGAAGGAGGGTAAATGATGTATTATCAAGGGCATTAGCCTATGCAATCTCAAGGTTTCAGCACAAAGACGTTGAAATAGGAATAAACGACAATGGTTTTTATCTTTCTTCTGAAACAAATATTCAGGCAACACAGGCCCTTTCAAAAATAAAATCATCTGAACTGCAGAAAATAATGGAACTGGCAATAGATAAAACACAGGTTCTTTCAAGAAGGTTTAGGCATGTAGCAACTCGCTCTTTAATGATTTTAAGGGAGTATAAGGGTTATAAAAAAAGAGTTGGAAGGCAGCAGGTCTCTTCAATGATTTTGATGAACGCATTAAAAAGAATCTCTCCAAATTTCTCACTAATAAAAGAAACAAAGAGGGAGGTTTTTGAAGACCTGATGGACATTAATAATGCAGAATTAGTTCTGAAACAGATTGAAGATGAAAAAATAAAAATAAAAGAAATAAATACAACAATACCCTCTCCATTTGCATTCAACTTAATAATACAGGCGCATACAGATATCTATAAAATAGAAGACAAACAGGAATTCATACAAAGGATGCATAACTTAGTTATGGCAAAGATAGGAAAAGAGCATATAATCTAAAATGGAAATCCTAAAAAATATAGAAATTGTAGATTTGGCTTTGTACTTGAAAAAAGAAAAAATACTAATTATAGCAGACCTGCATATCGGGCAGGAAGAAGCAATGAACAAGCAGGGAATTCTGATTCCAAGATTTCAGTTTAAAGAGATTGAAAAAAGACTAAAAAATATTTTAGATAAGTTAGAAATAAAAAGAATAATAATCAACGGAGATTTAAAGCACGAATTCGGGATTATCTCAGAGCAGGAATGGAGAAACACCTTAAAGATTCTTGATTTATGTTTAAATTATGCACCAGTAATACTAATCAGAGGTAATCATGATAAAATAATAGGGCCGATTGCTAATAAAAGAAATGTCCAGATTCTTGAATCTTACAAAACAAAAGGAATAACAATCCTTCACGGAGACAAGCTAAAAGAAATAAAAACAAAAACAATAATTATTGGACATGAGCATCCGGCAATAACAATATCAGATAAGATAAGAAAAGAGAAATACAAGTGCTTCCTGAAAGGAAAATGGAAAAATAAGAATATAATCGTAATGCCATCATTTAATCAACTAACAGAAGGGACAGATATAGCAAGCCAAAGATTATTATCCCCTTTCTTAAAAAATATCTCTAATTTTGAAGTCTATGTAATAGAGGACAAAATTTATAATTTTGGAAAGTTGAAAAATCTTAATCAGCGCAGAAATCTTCTATAGTTGCCTTTAATATTCCTAGTTTTCTGTTCTTCAAATACTCATTAGCAAATATCCAGAATATCAATCCCAGGCTCTTCTTTCCCTTGTTATTGCATGGAACAACAAAGTCAATGCCGTTGCTTGTATTGTTTGTGTCGCATAGGGCAATTACCGGAATTCCCAATGTTAAGGCATCATCAACAATATTCTTGTCAGGCCATGGATCAGTTACTATCAATAATTTAATCTCAAAAAATTCCTTCAGGTTTGCATTAGTCAGTGCCCCTGGTGTATATCTCCCAGCAAAAACCCTAACCCCTGTAGCCTTGGAAAAAAGCCTTACAGCCTGCCACCCATTCTCTCTCCTGCAGACAACTAAAATGTCCTCAGGAGCATACTGGCTTAAAAACTTAGAAGCAATATTAATCCTGTTATCTACCTCTTGTACATTTAATACGCTTAAACCGTCATTCCTAACCTTGTAAATAAAAGGAGCCATATATTTGGTCCTGAACTTTGTCCCAATATGTAACCCTGCCTTTAGGTAATTATCCAAGGGAACTAATAATGTTTCTTGATTTTCTGTAGCCATGATAAGAATCAGAAAAACTCCATTTATAAAGCTTACTCTCGATAAAAATAAAAGAAAAAAAAGAATTAAAAGTTATTCTTTAAACTTGCCTAAAAGACCTTGATACTCTTTATCCAAAATTGCTGCTTCTGTTTTTGTCATCTCTCTTCTTACATTATTAATATTTTGTGGGTTAAACTCTGGTTTTTGACCTTGTCTTATTAAATCTGTTTCAACATACCTATAACAGTAAGGGGGTAGAGTATTTGTTTCAATAGATCTAACATACTGTTCTACGGTTTTACCATCACCATCAACATCATAGAATCTAATCCCTAGACCATGACCACCATAACGACCACGACCAAAATCAAGTCCGGTAACTGTTACTTCAAGCATTTTTCCATGATATGGTTCTATTACAGATTTAATTTTTTCTATCCTTTGTTGTTCTAACTGTTTGCTTGAATTAGGTGGCATATATGATAAATACCCAAAGATAATTGCACCTAAACTACCCATTAATACTCCCTTTGCTATATTCTTTATTATTTTCACTTTATTACATCCATTACTTATTATATAGTAGTATCATAAAATTATACGTTTATAAATATATCCTTCCCCTAAGGGGGATACTATAATAAGATTTATAAGTAATGATACTCTTGAAATAATATGAACAAAGAGATTCTATATGAAATAGGTTTAACAAATGGAGAAGTAAAAGCATATCTTGCTTTATTAAAAATAGGGCAATCATCTATAGGGGGTATAGTTAAGGAATCCGGGGTGACAAAATCAAAAATATATGACATTCTTGATAAACTAGTTCAAAAAGGATTAGTTTCAATCTCTTTTAAAAATAAAGTTAGACATTACAATGCTTCTCCGCCAAATTTTTTATTGGATTTACTCCATAAAAAACAAGAAAAAATAAAAGAACAGGAAAAAGAAATTTCAGAATTATTACCAACTCTCATGAATATTCAATCTTCAAATATACAAAAACAAAGAACAGAAATCTTTGAAGGATTTCGGGGTTTAAAAAATGCCTTCCAGATAGTAGAAAATGAATTCAATCAAGAAGAAGAATTTCTTGTATTTGGTGTTGACGATACGCTAAATAAACAGCAATTAAATTTTTTCCTAAACTTCCATAAAAAAAGAATAAACGCAAAGATAAGAACAAAGGTTATTTTTACAAAAAACTTAAGGGGTGTAAAAGAGCACCACCAAAAAATAAACAAATATAACGAAGAAAGATTCTTAGATCAAACAAGCGCAATTCCTATAAATATTTACAAAGACATCACAATCATCCCAATTCTAAAAAAAGAAGAAAAAGAAATCACAATTTTTATTAGAAGCAAAACACTTGCAGAAGGATTCAAACAATACTTTTATACTTTATGGAAAATATCAAAAAAATAAAAGAAAAAAAAGAATTAAAAGTTATTCATTATCTTGTCTATAAATTTCTCTCCACCCTTTCTCATTCCTAATCCCAATCCTATTCCAAGAGCCAGAGCAAGACCTATTGCTATTGCACCAAAGACTAGATAGAACGCATTCTCAAACAAGCTGATATCAAGACCGATTTGTTTTAATGCAGTCAATATAACCGCAAATACAATTACCCATTTCAGGGCAACTGCACTTAGTCTTACTCCCTTAACATCGCTGTTCTCTCTGATTTTCAATTCAACATAATGTGCAATTAGCATTCCGAATAATATTACGATTACACCAACAATAAGCTGTGGCATCCAGTTGACAAAGGTTGTCAGGACATCAGATAAAGTTCCAAGATTTAATAAATCAACGCCTGCCTGCAAAAATATAATTAATACATACCATTTCAATAATTCACCGCATATTGCAGAGAAATGCATCTTGCCGATATTTCTTGTCAGCTCTATTTTCTGTAATTTCTTCTCAACGCCAATCTTCTCTAATGCTAATTTTAGAATATGCCCCAAAACAGTCCCCAATAAATAACCAAGTATAATCAAAAGCAGGGCAGCAATTAATGAGGGTAATATCCCCACAAAACTAATCCAGATGCTTTGAAACGGATTAAGAATTGCACTCCCAGTATCAATAAAATTCATTCAAACACCTCCTTTATATATTATTTAATATAGATTATTTATTTATATACTTTTCTACAAGTTCTCGCTAATCCTCAACAACTCATTCAGCTTGCTTGTCCTCTCTCCCCCAACAATCCCTGTCTTGATATAATCAGCCTCCCAGCCGACAGCTAAATGAGCAAGAACATTATCCTCTGTCTCGCCGCTTCTATGGCTTACAATTATTTTCATTTTCTTGCTCTTAGCAAAGTCAACTACCGCCTTTGCTTTCAAAAGGCTTCCAATTTGGTTTGGTTTTATAATTACCCCATTGATAGCCTCTTGCGCCAGTCTTATTCTGTCTAAGTTTGTAGCAATCAAATCATCACCAACAATCATACAATCTCCTTTTAATTCCTTAAACCCTTCAATATCCTCCTCTTGTAATGGGTCTTCAACATATTTCAAATCATAATTAGCTATTAACTTCTTAACAAAACCAATCTGGTCTTCTCTGGATAAAACTCTCTTCTGCCTGAACCTTGAATAATTCCTGTACTGGTACTTCCTCCCGTTCCATAATCCAGAGGCAGCTAAATCAATTCCAAGACTTACTTTAACCTTGAACTCCTTTTCAATTCTCTCTCTGAATTTGTTCAGCATGTCAAGCACTTCATAATTATTCAGGTTAGGGCACCATGCACCCTCAATATTCCTGCCAAAATTAAAATTCTTGTCTCTCTTGATTATATCATCTTTTATTAATTCATGAAATTTGGCATTTACAAATACCGCCTCAAAAATATCCTTAGTTTTTGGTATAATTAAAAATTCCTGGATATCCGGGCAGTTTGCTCCAGAATGCTTTCCCCCTCCAACAATATTCCCAATTGGTATTGGCATCTTTTTAACCTTAGGATCTAAAAACTTCCACACATTATTCTCACTCGCAGCCTTTAGCAAAGCAAGCTCTAAATTAACAAGAATATTTCCCCCTATTTCCTTGAAATTACTGCTTGCGTCTATTGTCTTTATTGCCCTTTCAATCTTATCAAGGTCATCAAAAGAATTAATAGACAAGCCTCCAAGCTCTTTGTTCAATTTGTGATTAACCAATTCAACTAGTTTATCTAAATCAGGAGGCAGTGCAACAACCTCAAATTTTCCGACACTTGTTCCATTGCCGATAGAAGCCCTAAAGCCGTCAACCTCTATCTCAATAGTTAATTCACCCTTAGAATTTAATATCTTTCGCGCTTTAATGCCTTTAATCTTCATAACTAAAAGAAAAAGAAGTCAGCCTTATAAATTTTATTATTCTTTTCCAGCTACTTTGTTAGGCATAGGTCTCCTTACCGTAATTGGAATTATCCCCTTTTCAAACTCCATCTTTGCAATCTCTACAGGCCTGTAATTTATTTTTTCAAAGTCTTCTTTCTTTAATTTCAGTAACAAAGGAGCGCCCATTGAAATCTGCAAAGCCCTTGCCCCGATTATCCTTGCCTTTTCATATTTTGTATAATTCATTTTTTTCCACTTCTTTCCTCATTTTGAGCAATAATTGCTTCTTGCTGATGGTATAAAGCACCCAACATATAATAAATACCATTTAAGGCATTATGCATTTTTAATTCAGTACCTATATCCCCTTTATAATTACCATCAGACGTATCCCTAAACTCTTTTTCTGCCATTTTTCTGTCTGTTTGAGCATCTTCTAAACACTTTTCAATAGTTTCATTCATTTTCTCCCCCGCTCACCTTCTTTTTACTATTGTGTCTAATGAAAAATTTTCTGAAGTATCATCACCACAATTAACTCTAGGACCTATTGCTGGTTCAGCTGTACCATCTCCATTGTTGTAGTATAACTTACCATCCTTTACAAATGACTCACCTATAGGTATATTCCTAAGTTGTGTTTGTCTACTTTCCGGAAAAGGTATACCACAACGTCTAGAACAATCTTCATATCTTTCATATTTATCTGTTCCAAAGCTCATAGTTTCTTCCTCATCTCGTTTGTCTTTTCAATAGCAATTTCAATCATTTTTTCTGCATCTTCAATACTTAAGGCTTTCTCTCCGCCCTTCTGCATTGCACAGACATTCCCGTCCTCTATTACCGCAACAGTTAATCTGGCATCAACAAAAGCCTCCTCTTCCTTAACAGGATCAACTATAAAATGCTCTCCTATCTTCATTACAGTGCACTCAAGAGGTTTTCTTGTTAATGGAAGATTTCCACTATGCTCATGATAATCAACCTTGTTTCCATCATACTTTGGAATCTTTGCATGCATTAAAGCAGCCATTGCAGCAAGAGCAGCAGCATCCTGTAAATTCCCTTCATCATTAATAGTATAAATATCAATTAGTACAAGCCAGACCTTCTCTCCCTCTACAATGCACAATTTTTTGAAATCAAGCGCCTTGCTCTCCCTGATTCCCCTGTCAACAACCCTTGCCAATTCAATACTCTGTGAATTTGGTGGTCCTGATTCAAACTCAGGATTTGAGAAAGGCAATAATTCAGCAGTAACAATAATGCTCCCCTCATCAGGCATATCAGGAAAAGGTGTTCCAACCTCTAGCTTAACACCAACTATAACCTCACTATTCCCCAACTTAACCCTTGCACTGCCCTCTGCATTCTTGCTGACATTTAATTCAATTTTAATATCTCTGTATTCATTTAATTTTCTTCCATCTAATCTCCTTCCGCTCTGTAATAGGCTAAGAAGATACTCTTTGCTGACATTATTCATTTTCAACTTCCACCATATACTTCTCTTTCAAGGTTCTTTTCTGCAGCTCATAAATTTTATTACAGGTATTTCTTCCAAGCTCCAAAGCCTTCTTTATATCTTCCTTGCTCATGTTTCCATCCATTTGTAGCAGAGATATTTTTCCATTTCTTGGCATCATTGCAATAGGCATGTCCGTACTGCCTCCTTCATAATCCTCTTCCTCTTTATCCAGGTCAACAACAATAGCATCCCCAACTTTGCCGACACTGATAGCGCTGACCAAATCTCTCATTGGTATGCCTGCATCAGCAAGAGCCATTGAAGCAGCACAAATACCCGCACATCTCGTGCCGGCATCAGCCTGCAAGATTTCAATATAAACATCTATAACTGAATTCGGAAATTCCTCTAAGTTCAGGCAGGACAATAAAGCATTCTCGCTGACTAAACTGATTTCTTTGCTTCTTCTGCTTGGTCCGGGTCTTATCCTTTCGCTGACTGAAAAAGAAAACATATTATAATTAACTCGTAAAATTCCCTTTTCAGGATTTTGCATAAATTTAGGATATAAATTCCTGGGGCCGTAAACAGCAGCCATAGCAATTGTGTTTCCTATCTTAAACATCGCACTGCCGTCAGCTCTCTTTATAATTCCGACCTTAGCCTCCATCTCCCTTGGCTCATCCAGTTTCCTGCTCTTTCTTTTGTACATTTTCACTTCCTCCCAAAAATTCAGAAATTTTATCAGTAAGTCCGGTAGTATGCGCCAGATTATTAATCATCCTGATAGCATCAATTGCCTTCTTTTCACTCTCAAAATTTTCTCCCTTGATCCAAACCTTGCCATTTTGGCCGACAATTATTTTGCACCCTGTTCTCTCTTTCAGCAGAGAAATCATGCTTCCCTGTTTTCCAATTATTCTTGGAACTCTTGAAGGAGTAACATCAATCAGCATTCCCCCCTTAATTTTCATAAGCCCGGGGCCCTTCATTGTCAGGTCAATAAGATTTGTTTTGCTTACATTGGATATCTTGGCAACTACAATGTCCTTAAATCCATAATATCTGCTAAGATCCTCACCCTTATCAATAAAATCACTGGTTGCATCTCTTATTGGCAATACTGCAAAATTTGTGCATCCTATATCAATAACCCAGCCGCTGAAAGTTATATTAACAACATCCCCAATAACCATATCACTCTTCTTAGGGCTGTAACGCCCGTTCAAAGGTATTAATTTAACTAATCTATTATCAATATTAACAATTCCAATCTGTGAAGCTATAATCTTGTCATTCTCTCTGAATACCCCGCCAGCAGGCAGAAAATCCATTCCCTCTGCTAATATTTCACCAGGAACTGCAATACTTTTATCCTCAATTAATATTTTTCCCATTTTTCCTCCCTATATTCTTTAAAACAAGTAAATACTCATACGGATTCATTTTATTTTTTACTAATTCCAAAAGCTCATGTTCAGTACAATAAGAACCAACTACCTTCTCTCTTTCATATTCTCTTAAAACATTCCTATCATTACAAAAGGCATATACTGCTTGCTGTAATGTTAGTGGACCAAAGTGTTTATCAATTATTGGACCAAAGTGTTTATCAAGAAACCTCTTTGGATAACTAACCAATATCTTTCTAGGTATTGTCTCTTCATAACTAATTCTTCTTTTTAATAAACTATAATCTTTTTTAAAAATAAATTCTTTTTTTGATAATATATTTAGTTTTTCCTCTTCAGATTTGTTAGATTCCATTATTTCATCAAAAACAAACTGATTCCTATCCTCGCTAAAGGAATCAACCAGCCCTTGTAATATCCCTGAATATAATCCCTCATTCATTAATGCCTCTTCTAATGTTTCTGGTCTTACAAATATTCCATTCATTTCTTGATCTCCTTGCTTTCTACATCACCATGAGTTAAGCTGTTTAGTTTGCTGAAAAATTCCTCTGTCATTCCACCGGGAATTTCAATAGTGATAGCCAAGCCATCACCCCAATCCTCTTTCAAAATCTTTCCGAATTTCTTGAAAATGGCATAAGCCTGTCCCCCAAACTGTGCAGGTATTCTGACCCAAAATTCTTTTACTGCAAATTTGATTGGAATAATCTCTTTTATTTTTTCTAAAATATCCTCAATCTGCTCCTCGGCATTTTTGAATTCATCAATCTTTACTTTAGCCTCTTCCATAGCCTTTTCTATTCTAATTACCGGATGTGGAAAGCCTGTCTGAGAATCAATAGCATTTCTATGTATTAATTCAAGAATCTTTTTCCTCTTTTCTTCTCTAAGCTTGCCCCTGTATTCTGCAGTTAATTGGATCTCTCCATGTTTAAGAATTATTTCAGCAACCTCATAAAAGTCAGTTGTTTCAAAATATTTCTCTATTTCGTGCTCAGAAGCCTTATCTCCCTTCTTGCTGTCCTTGTAGATATATTCGGCAACAACAGCATCCTGAATAGTTCCTTTTCCTTTCTTGAAATCAATTGCCTTGTCGCAATTTACTAAGATCTCAAAATTTTCTCCATCCTTCTTCAGTTTTGCAACAACTGCTTTATTAAAATCCATTTTACTTTGCTATTTTTCTGATTTGGTTTATGTCATATTTGGTGAATTTTTTCTCATTATTATCAATATACCCGCCAGTCATCCTGTTTATATCAAAATCTTTTCCAAGAATCTTTTTGAAAGCCTTAATAGCCAATTTCAATCCGTCATCCAAACTCATTCCATCCTTGTATTCCTCATTCAAGAAAGCAGTAATCTCCACTTCCCCTTCACCAATGGCAGTTGCTCTGTACTGGAAAAAAATCCCGCTTGGCTCTGTAGCAAATAACTTGATTCCGCTCTCATCAATTCCTGCAAATAATATTGAAACACCAAAAGGTCTTGCACCGCCATACTGGCTGAAGGCCTGCTTGACATCAGAAATTTCCTTGACTAATTCCTGAACATCTATAGGCTCGTCATAAGTAACTCTGTATTGCTGTGCCTTTACTCTTGCTCTTTCAATTAGCACTCTGCCATCACTAATAAATCCAGAAACAGCAGCGCCGATATGATCATCTACCTTAAATAATTTCTCAACAGATTCTGCTACAATTAATTTGTCAGCTACTCTTCTGTCTGTAACTAATAATACACCGTCTTTGCATACTATCCCTATTGCTGTGCTTCCCTGTCTTACTGTTTTTTTAGCATACTCTACCTGTAATAATCTTCCATCAGGACTGAACATTGTGCTAGTCCTGTCATACCCCATCATCTGATGTGACATTGTTTGTTCCATTTTTTATGATCCTCCTTTTTAGATATATTTTTTAGCTTTATTTAGTATTCCGCTGCATCCAATATTGTTCAAAATAACATCTTTTCCTTCTAATTTTTTTATTAGCATTAAAGACATCTTAACCTTATCCACATATTTATTATTTATGCTTAATATTCCCTTTTGTTTGTCCTTAAACCATAAATCCTTCAAAAACATTGCCCCTGCCTTTCCAGCATCTACTTGCCCTAAAAAGCTATGTACATTATTTAGTATTTCGCTTCTTATGATTCTAAAGTCTTTAACCTTATCCTCACTCAGTACTTCAAATACCAAATACCTTTTCTTTTCCCTTAAACTAGGCAATATCTTCATCAAACTGAGAAAAAAGTCCTTTTTTTTCAATAAAAAAGATTTTAACAGATTTTTTCTCTCTCACAAAATAAAAATATAGATTAAGTATTTATAAATGTTGCGTTTTACTTTTTAAATAGTGCAAGGCATATGCCTAATTCTTTTCTGTGTCTTGAAATATTCTGCAATTTTTTTACGAATAGGTTCTGTCTTTTCTTTTGCTACAATAACATTACAAGAGCTACATAACCCAGTAATATAATCCTTATCTCCTATTGAACAAGAATAAACAAACTCAACATCATGGTGTCCTCTCTGTTTACATTCCTCAATCTTGCCATTCTTCAATTTTAGCATCTCCTGAACCTCACTATTAAGAACCTTTCCTTCTAATCTTTTGAGAGTGGGATATTCCACATCACCATAAAATTCATATTCAGCACCATAAATCCTTCTTGGTCCGCTAAATGGTCTTTGTTCTGGTTCACCTAAAAGGTCATGCATATCATTGAGAAGGTCATGCAAAAAATTATCACGGGTGTATTCATCCATTTTATTAACTAAAATCAACTAGTATATAAATATTTATTTACTTCTTTATATCCTTAAATTCAAATCTTCTCTCTTTCTCTTCTCTTCTTTCTTTATATCCCTTAAAGAATCCAAACATTCCCTTTTTCTCTTCATGTACAATTTCTACTTTATCTGCTTTTGGCACTTCTTCTTTAATTTCTTTCCCCTTTATTTTGCTAAAAATACCTCTTTTGTCTTTAAATGCCCTATTCATAGCACCATCCAAATCTTTTTTCTCCATTCTCTCTTTTTCCTCTCTAATCTCCTGCTCAACCTTAAGTCTTTTTTCCCTGTCTCTTTCCTCTCTCTCCTTTAATTTTGCTCTCTCTCTTAAGTGCTTATCAAACTCTCTTTCTTCTTTGCTTGCTTTGCTGAATATTCTCTCCCTGTAAACAATCCCAATAATAAGTAATACAACAAAAGGCATTCCAGCTATCCAGACATATTTATTTACATCCTTAATCCAGCCAGTTAGTGCACTAGGCAAATCCTTTCCAAAAAATCCTGTAATTAATCCGCTTTTACTCTCGTTTAATGTTTTATTCCCGCTTGTTTTGTTTTCTAAATCTTTAACAGATACCTCTCCGCTGATTGCAATTGCAAATACAGAAAATCCAGGGCTTATTGCCTCATAATAAGCATAATTATCATCATCACTTGCCTTCAATGTTGGCAAATCCTTCCATCCATCATTATATCTCTTAAGTACAACATCCCCAATATGCTCATTCAGCCAGGGTTTTCCTATTCTGAATTTTAAAAGAACCTCATCAATATTATCATCAGTTATATCAACCTTATCTATTTTTACATAGGTATAAACAATTCCATTAGGGGCACTGACATCACTTGGTTTTGAAATCTTTTCAACATCAATAGTACCTCCAGCCACAGCTGTCCTTAGTGTAATCTCCATTCCAGTCAACCCAATATCATCACTAAAGCTGTATTTCTTTTCATCCCCAGCATCTCCGCTGAAAGTCACAGAAGAGCCAATATCCTCAACACTGCTTGATGAACTTGAACCACCACTTGAACTGGAACTAGTACTGGTTGTACTACAACTATCACTATCAGTATCACTAACACTTACTCTTCCACAATTATTTTTATCTGTACAGCTTCTCGTTCTTGTTTTTGTTCCACTGCTACAAGAACCAAAATCTCCATAAGAACCACAAGTCCAATCCTCAGTACAAGTTACCTTAACCTGCCTCTCCTCAGAAATATTTACCCTCCCAACCTTATCATAACACTGAACCTTCCAATTATATGTATCATTACTTAATTGGATATTTGGAATAGTATTAAAAACATTTAAATTGACACTTGTAAAAGTTGAATTCACCTGCCCATTAATTAGCAAGTCACATCTGTCAATTCCATAATCAGAAGCATTATAATTAAAACTTACATACGTAGCCGTTGATTCAAATTTACTGCCCACAACCTCTGTACCATTAGATGGTTCTCCCAAATCAACAATAGGATCAGTCTGGTCTATGTATATAGTTTTATTCTCACTCCAAATACAGTCATTATCCTTATTACATATATAAACAGCCCAGTGAATATAACTATCTAAAGTCAAATTTGAAGAGGTAAAATTCTGGAAATTAGAAATAATCCAATTATTATTTGAACTATTAAATATCTCACTTTCACTATTACTATTAGAACTAACGATCATTTCAACATCATTTTTATCAGAAGTCAATGATTCATTAATATAAAGAATCCAGCTCTGAACATATCCATCACTTTCATTTAAATTCGCGCTCCATCTCAGATTGTCAATAACACCGTCAGAATCAGCATAATTATCACTAGGTTCAGTTAAACTCACAGTTAATGCACTAACACTGCTTACTAAAAAAATCGCCAATATGGCTATTATTACTCCAAAACCTCTTTTATTCATTTTATTATTCTTACACCTTCAGCTATATAATCTTTTTTATTTTCTAAAAAGGATATTACATCCTTATTATTAACCTTTTCGATTCCAATTTCCCTTCCAAAAGCCATTAAATCGCTTTCACTTCTCAATTCCTGCCATTTAGAAGCAAAGCTGCCAACAATCATTTTTACCTTATATTTCCTGCACAATCTGGCATTCTGCATCATCTTTCCAAGCAGATTGCTCCTCTCAATGCCATTACTATTCAAAACATCACTGAAGCTAAATCCAATTATTATCTTATTTTTATTAGCTAGTTTGCATAAGGTCTGATTAAGACCAGAATCTCTTGACTTCATAAAATCCCTTTCTCTGTTCTTTTCTAATCCAACTAAAATACCTACTCTTTTATTTTCAAATAAACTCTTGTTTATTTCATCACTTCCCGCCTCAACAACAACTATCCCTTTTTCGCTGTCTATCTTCTTTCTCAAGCTTCTGATATCCTCGCTTTTTATCAGATTAACAACAATAATCTCAGAATTAAGCCTTTTGGAAAATTCCTTTATCTTTTCATCCTCTTTTAAAACAAAATCCATAAGAACATTTAAAAAAGTAAACTATATAAATAATTCGAATTACAACTAAGATGTGATTTGAGATGCAACCTACTATTGATAATGTCCCAAAACATATTGGGATTATTTTGGACGGTAACAGAACTCTTGCCAAGAGGCTTATGCTAAAGCCCTGGAAGGGACACGAATTTGGTGCAGAAAAAGTAGAAAAATTATTTGAATGGGCAAAAGAGCTTGGCATAAAAGAACTAACACTCTATGCTTTCTCTGTTTATAATTTTAACAGACCAAAAAATGAATTTGATTTCTTAATGAAGCTGTTCAAAGAGTCATTTGAAAAGGCAAAAAAAGACAAAAGAATTCATGAAAATAAAATAAGAATAAATTTTGTAGGAAGAATCTGGATGTTCCCAAAAGCGGTGCAGGAAAAGATGCATGAATTAATGGAGCTGACAAAAAATTATGATAACCATATAGTTAATTTTGCAATGGCCTATGGTGGAAAGGCTGAAGTAACAGATGCAGCAATAAAGATAGCCAAACAGGTCAAGGAAGGCAAACTAGATATTAACCAAATAAATGAAGAAACATTCTCAAAAAATCTCTATTTTAATAATGATGTGGATTTAATTATTAGAACATCTGGTCAGATAAGAACCTCAGATTTCTTGCCATGGCAGGGTGCAAATGCAGAATGGATCTTCTTAGAAAAATGCTGGCCCGAGTTTGAAAAACAGGATTTGATTGAAGCTGTTCAGGAATATTCAAAAAGACAGAGAAGATTCGGCCACTAAGTATTTACTATTTTTATTTTATGCCCCAACTCTTTAGCCTCATTCAAGCAGATATCCATTATTTCAACTTCTAGATTCTCATCAATTTTAATTTTATTATACCCCCTTTTCTTTAACCTGTTTTTTAATTTCTTCAGGCTTGTTTTTGTAATAACAACATAATCAACTAATTTAGGATTTAAAAAATGGCTCATATGGCTGTCAATCACTAAGCTTTCTTTGCTCTCTTTGATTATCTTCTCTAAAATATTATTCAGTTTTTTAATATCAATAATTTTGCATTTCCTTTTCTTGTCATACCCCTCACTTAATTTATATTTTTTAATAATTTCATTCACATCAATATATCTTGCTTTTAATTTCTTAGCTAATCTTTTCGCATAAGTGGTTTTTCCAGTTCCAACACTTCCAGAAACACAAATCACTTTTTTCATGTTATTTGTAATAGCAATTCAGTATAAAAATGTTTATAAGAGTAAAGAACATATACAATATATGGATCTGCCAAAATTAACCGGGATAGATGGAATGTTAAGAGACACATACCTTACTCTTGATAAGTACTTCCAAAAAGAGGGTGGCCTTCATATATGGGCATATTCCTCAGATCTTAAGATAGGAATAACAAGGAAGGAGTTTCTTACGTCTGGTCTAAAAATATTTTCCAAGGAGTTTAAAAAATTAGGTTATAACGGTGAAAAAATAATAAAATTGATTCTAATTAATCAATCAACAAAAACAAGGATAGATATAGATTATTTGACAAGGGAAGAAATATTCAATATGGCAATAACCAAAGACAATGCAACTGAAGAGCACAAAGGAATATTATTAAAGAGGATAGAAGAAATTGTGACTAGCTGATAATAGTCCCTCTAAATTTCCCGCCATTAATGCATTTCTCTAAATTATTAAATCCTTTCAAGATAACTGTCTTAATCTTATATTTATCAATTATCACAGCAGCTGTCTTGTCAAGAACAAAATGCTGACCAGCCCTGAATTTAATTTTATTAGCTATCCTTAAAAAATATTTAAAGGAAATCTCTGGAATGAATTTTGCATTCTTGAATTTTCTAGGGTCTCTTGTAAACAAGCCGTCAACATTAGTCATATTAATCAGTTCAGCATTCAAATGTCTTGCAATATCAGCACTGTCTCCATCACTCGTCATCTCTGGCTTAAAGCCAATGCTTCCGCAGACAACAAGATTATATCTTCTTAGCAGATGTTTAATCTCGATTATTGAATCTGGCAGTAATTTATTTGCTTCTAAAAAATTGCTGACAAGCATGGCATTTAACTTTGTAGTCTTAATCCCCAATAAGCACTGGACTTCATTGCTGAACCCGGCCTTTCTTAATGGCTCAATATAATTCCTTGCAGTCTTTCCACCGCCAGTAACAATAACAATCTTGTATTTTTTCTTTAATTTGTTAATTGTATTCCTTAATTTAACTAAAAAATCATAATCTACTTTATCAGGAACTATTAAGCTTCCACCAACAGATATTACATATGTTTTCATTATTCAAACCTCAACATACTTACCTTTTATAGCAAAGGATATATATTCTTCAACCCTCTTTTTAAACTTCTTGATAAAATTTTGGATATTTGCATCATTTCTAATCATAAAATTATCTTTGACATCAAATATAAGCCTGTATAACATATCTATATTTAAGCCAATAGTTTCTGGTCTCTTTTTAAAATCTCCTTCAAAACAATGATATTTTTTTGCTTTTTCAATAGTTCCTAAAAACAAATCCTTGACATTTTCACTTCCATTAGACAAAATTTCATCCAATTTTGATCCATTAGCCGGATCGATTAATTTAGCCAAGAAATCTCTAACTCCATAATTATCAATCCACTCTCTTCTGCCATCTTCAGGTCCAATATCATTATGTTTATATTCAACCCCCCTTTCTCTTTTCAAAAGCTCAAAAATCCATTCTATCTTTTCCTTATCATCCATTTAGTCCACCATAAACAATTTACTATCCTTCACATCAAAAAATCCAGCAATGCAGCCGGCATCCAAAAAAGCATGGGCATAGCAGATAGCTACAAATGCATTCATCTTGTCATTTTTCTTTTCAAAATATTTTGCATCATTATAATAGCTCTTGCTCATAATTATAAAATTCTCAGCAATCTTCTTCTCTTTTTTATTCAGCTTCTTAGAAATCTTAACCTTCTTTAATGCTCTTTCAGTCATAGAGAAATATTTTTTTAGTTTATCCTCAACTTTCATACTAAAACAATAGTATATTTATATTTAAATTATATGGTTAGGAAAAGATTTATTTTTGAGAATCTCTTATATAAATTTTAAGATTCTTTAACCTCCTATTACTATATAAATAGATTCAGACCCCAATTTTCCTTCTATAAATTCCCCTCCTGTCCCAAGAATTTCATGCTTAAGGAGAAGGGGATATCTTCCATTCCTGTATTTACTTGGGGTGATTAAAGCAACAGCAGTTAGTTGCTCGCCTGGTTTAAGGGTGAATCCTCCTAAATCCTTGCTGGACCATAGGGTTTTTGGGCTGCTTCCATACATAAGTTTTAGCTTGATAAAGTTATTATCATCAAAAGTTATATTATCATTAAATATATTATATATTGTAAAACTAACTGTAGAGGGAGAATTTACTATCAACCCCCCTGTAGGCATGTTAATTTTTAGGCTTCCATCTCTTATCAGCATCAGTAGTTTTATAGCATCTTCAGTATCCAAGTCTTTATCATTATCAAAATCTATCATTCCTAATTCATCTTCTGTTGGCTGTCTATTTCCCTCATCAATATCTCTTACTATTAAAAGAATCTTAACAGCATCAGCAATATTTATTTTTCCATCTTTGTTTAGATCAAGAGGTCTCAAAGAGATTATTTTGGAAGTACAGTTTTCAGAATTGATAATAACATTACAATAACAACCTTTATTTAAAATCTCGCACTTTGTTTGTTCAGCAATGTATCCTGTATATTCTATACAAACTCCATTTCTCTTTTCACAATCCATTACATCATCATAGGTTACAGCTGAAAGCTGTGGTTGGCTTCCATCTTTTTGTTTAACAGCATCAATAGTTACATCCGAAAGTGTTGGCTCGTCTTTTTGTTTAGCAATATCAACATTAAAGGCAATTATTAATACAATAAAAACAAGCAAACCTATAACAATACCCTTTTTTAAGGTTGTTTTATCAGGGAAATAATCTTTTCTTTTCACCATTTTTTATTTATTTTAAAAAACTTAGAAACTATATAAATCTTGTTATTAATTTGTTTGGGGTGGTATCCTAATTGATATACTAAAAAGTTAAAAAAAGCATACATTTACTTCTATTGCCTGTTTATATTATTCTCCACAGTATTCCAATAGTACTCACCGAACCATTTAAAACCATCTGGTCCGTCATGTTTCCTTGAAAATATTTCATAAAATACATCCAAAAATTGTTTACGTGGAGTTAATGTACCAAGTCTAAATGTTGGTGCATCATCATTAATATCTATCTCTCCAATATCCACATTTATATGGTCAACACGGGGTGTTTTTGTTACTCTTACTGTTATTGTTTCTCCATTAAAATAGGTGCTATCTATTCCTGTTGTATTATACGGGTCAATAAAATCTCCATATACAGAAACATCTTTACCTTCAACTGTCACAGAATCCACACTAGGAAATCTTTCTGTTAAACTAAAATAATTAGCAACAACTTCAGTAGGATTTACTTCTTCTTCTATTTTTGGAGCAGTAACATCCTTGCTACAACTAGAAAAAATACTTGCTGCAATAAAAGGTAATGCTAATAATAATTTTCTCATTTTATTCTCCTTTAAATATATAAATTTAAGCTACTTCTTTCCTTTATAAATCTTTCTATTTGTTACTACGTTATGTTAGTTAACTTATTTTTTATTTGTTCTAAACCACTAATTTATTAAACCTTTCTTATTTTGGATATCAAATGCAGCTAACAATAAACACAGAAAAGAAGCAGGAATTAATAAATATAACAAATAAAGTAGAAGAGATAGTAAAAAAGTCAGGAATAAAAGAAGGATTATGCCAGATTTATGCACAGCACACAACAGCAGCAATATTAATTAATGAAAATGAAGAAAGATTAATAGGGGATATAAATTGTTTTTTTGAAGAATTAATTCCTTCTAATAATCATTATAAACACGATGATATAGAAAAAAGAAACTGCCCGCCTAATGAAAGGAAAAATGCGCCTGCCCATCTGAAAGCAATGCTCATAGGTTCTTCTAAAACAATTCCAATTAAAAGTGGAAAATTAGATTTGGGAACATGGCAGTCAATAATTTTAGCAGAGTTTGACGGACCAAGAAACAGAAATATTATAATAACCATAATAAAACAATAATTTTACGAACATGACTATTTAATCATAAAAGTCTTTTTAAACACCACTTTCTGGTTCTTATCTACCATTCTTAATGCCTGGTGAAAAAGAGACACCAAAAAGAGGCAGGGAAGATTTTTATCTTCCTTTTTTATAATAATTCTTTGTTACCTTAAAGGGTGCTATGCCAAATAAAAAAATTTAATGCTTCTTTTTTCGTGGCTCTTTATCCCATCTTGCTGATTTGCATTTAGGACAAATTAAGGGTCTTTCTTTTTGGCTTCTTGGCAACCATTCATAGCCACAATTATTACACTTATATCCCTTTACTTTTATCTGTATTTCTGGCATAATTAGATGATATATCATACTACTATATAAATCTTACTATTTTTAGTATAACTTTGAAACGAAAGGTTTATATATTAGTTAGTATTACTATATATAGTATAACTTAATAATGTTAAATATGAAAAATACAATAAAATGCCAAGAATGTAAAAAAGAAAGCATAAAGAAAGACGGATTTAGAAAAACTGAAAATAGGGGATTAATCCAGAGATATAAGTGTAAATCCTGCTCTCATCGGTTTGTAGAAAATGATGGCTTTTACAGAATGAGGAATAGCCCTCAAAAGATAACTCTTTGTCTGGATTTATTTTATAGGGGAGTTTCTACAAGAAAAGTTCAGGAGCATTTACAAGCATTCTATCCCCATAATTCAACACACAAATCCATCTATAAATGGATTATCAAATATTCAAGACAGATAAGCAATTTTACAGATAATATTAAACTAAATGTTGGCAAAGAGTTACAAGCAGATGAGATGGAATATAACAGAAGAAAAAGCCATAAAAGAAAAGGAGTAGATAAAAATTGGTTTATTGATGTAATAGATTGTAAAACAAGATTTATGGTTGCTTCTGAATATGTCAAATCAAGAACTATGAGAGCATTAAAGGATGTCTTGAAAAATGCCAAATTAAAGACAGAAGATAAGGTAAGTATAGTTACAACTGACGGCTTAACATCTTACAGAAGAGCATTAAGAAACTCTTTTGGATTAAACAAGATAGAAGGAAAGAGCAAAATAAATCATAATGTTGTTAATGCCTCTGCTGGAGAAGGGTTTAACATTATGATTGAAAGGTTGCATAACAATATAAGGCAAAGGACAAAGACCTTTAGAGGTTTTCACGGCTCTGTTTATTCTGCTAATTCAATCATGAAAGGTTATGAGATTTATTATAACTTCATAACAAAACATCAGGCGATTGATTGCTGTCCTTATGAATTGGCTACTGATTTAGAACTAAATTCTAATAATAAATGGCTGGAATTAATATTTTTAGCAAACAGAAGGATTTAAAAATTATGGGATTTAATGAAAATAATATGGAAACTAATGTTATTTATTGTGGGGATTGTTTAGACATAATGAAAGATTTAAAAAACTTTCCAGATAACTCCATTGATTTAATTTATTTAGACCCACCATTCTTTTCTCAAAAAGAGTATGAGAATTTTTGGATTAAAGATAAAGTATCAAAATTTAAATTTTCTGATAAGGATTGGGAAAAATTAAGAAGCAAAATAGACCCAAATATCTTAAAACAGTATGAAGATATAGAAAAGAGATGGAAAGGTGGTCATAAGGGTATCTATGTTTATATCTCTTACATGAGAGAAAGATTAGAGCAGTGCTGGAGAGTTCTTAAACCAACGGGAAGTATTTATCTACATTGTGATTGGCACGCTGGGCATTATTTAAAACAAGTTATGGATGAAGTTTTTGGATATGATAAATTTCAAAATGAAATTATATGGGAATATGGCGTAGGTGGTGTAAGTAAAGATAGATGGGCAAGAAAACATGATAGTATATTTTTTTATTCTAAATCAGATAAATTTAATTTTAATGTTGATATTGTTAGAGAACCATATAGAGAAAAATGTAAAGTTCAATATAAAATAATTGGAGATAAAAAATATTTAAGAAAAAATCCTTTAGGTAGGGTTCCTCATGATGTTTGGGATATACCATCAATAACAAATACAGCAAAAGAGAGATTAGGATTTCCTACACAAAAACCAGAATTACTTTTAGATAGGATAATTAAAGCAAGTTCTAAAGAAGGGGATATTATATTAGACCCTTTTTGTGGTTGTGGAACTACTCTTGCTATTGCAAATAAATTAAACAGAAAATGGATTGGAATAGACTTATCAAGAACTGCCTGTGATGTTATGAAAAAGAGATTAGGAAAAAATATTATGATTATAGGCGGTGAAAGTGAGAAAGAATTAAGTAAGATGGAGCCACACGAATTTGCAAGAATAATAATAGTTGAAAAATTAGGTGGAACTGTAAATCCAAAGAAAACAGGGGATATGGGTATTGATGGTTGGGTTGATTTTATGGCTGTCCCTGTTCAGGTTAAAAGATGGGGGCATGGCGTTGGAAGGGAAGAAATTGATAAATTCCTAACTGCTATTGAAAGAGACCATAAAAAGAAAGGAATGATAGTGGCATTTAGTTTTAGTCCAAATTGTTATAATGAAGTAGAAAGAATTAAGAAAGAGAAAAAAATAGATATTATACTTAAAAGGGTTAGTGAAATAGTTGGTTTTGAATATTGGGGAAATAAAAATTAAACTTTTTTAATGTAAAAATACTACCTTACATATTTATTGTTTTTTTCTCATTTCTCTTTAACTAAAATATCTACACTATCAAGAGCCTCATCAATATCATTAAATGGAATATCCCCTGATTTATTTTTCAGCCAGACCTTAAAGACCAGTTCTCCATTCAAATAGAACATTAAGTGATGGTCAAAAGTATCCTCTTCTGCATCTCTGTTGTGCATATATTCAATCTTGTCACAGAAGATTCTGCTTTTTTCACTAACTCCTTTATGCTTAATCCAACAATTCAAGCCATCTTTATTTTCAATTATATCTCTTGTATTAAGAAAGCATTTCTCACTGCAATAATACTTGTTTTCTCCTTTATACACTCTAACAGATTTTTCCTTTTTGTTCTTTATTCCCTTTCCACAAGTTTCGCATAGTTCCATTTTTAATTTAAAATTGTAAAGATTAAATACACCACTAATGTTACGATTGATAGCAATATGACTCCATAATCCTTTAAAAAATCTTTTAAATTAAATTTCATTTTTTATCCTATTTTATAATAAAATAAAAGAATTTAAGGCTTTCGTAAACTTTTGAATTTGATTAAATTAAGTAAGATAAACCAACATACTTAAATATCGGCTTATCTTACTTTCCTTTAGGGTATAAAGGAAAATGAGTGATATATCTGAAACTTTGGAATTTACTTGGTATTTTTCTTTAATGTTAATATTTTTAGGACTTCTTGGATTGGTTGTAGTTGTTATTTTAGGAAGTTCTAATAAAATAATTTGGTGGCAAAGTATTTTATATGCTATATTATGTTTTATCTTTATTTTAATTGGATTTAAACTTCTTAAAAAAGTTAAATATAAGGCTTCTAAGTCAATGAAACAACAAGTAATAAGATAAACATAAATACCATTACTGATAAAACAAAAATAATCTCTTTAGGACTTACTAATATTATCTCTTCTGACCACCCATTTTGTATAGACATTTTTCACCTCCATTATATTATTAGAAAATTCAGAATTTATATTAAGAAAATTAGATGGAGTCATTTTCCACCCCATTCCAGCACCCGTTTAGGTAACAAAGAATTATAATAATAACCTTTTTATAATAGTAGATAATTCTCTAACTAAAATAAGGGGGTATTTCAATGAAAGTTTTTGTTTTAAAATCATTAAGCTACACAAAAAAAAGATGGCCTTTTGTTTTAATCTTAATTTTGACAATAGCTGTTGTCTATCTTTTGATGAATAAGGGAACATCTACAACTTCAGGAAAGATTGATACAATTGTTATAAGTGATAAAAGATGTATAGACTGTGACACAGCATATCTTGTTTCTCAGCTAAAAACAGTATTTCCAACTATAAATGTGAAAGAGCTGGATTATAGCTCAAAAGAAGGGAAAGATCTCTATGAAAAAAATAAGCTGGCTGTACTGCCTGCTGTTTTGTTCACAGATGCAATAAAGAGCGATAAAAATTACGCTCAGGTAGAAAAATTCCTAATAAATACAGGTAATTATCTATCTATGAATATTGGCTCTAGCTTCAATCCAGCAAAAGAAATCTGTGACAACAAAATAGATGATACTAATAACGGTAAAATAGACTGCGCTGATGAAGACTGTAAAGGCTCGCTGGCATGCAGGGAAGAAAAGAAAAATAACTTGCAGGTCTTCATAATGTCTGACTGCCCATATGGCAAGGAAGCTATAAAGGCGTTAAAAGAAGTGATTGCAAATTTCGGAAGTTCTCTTGCATATGAAGTGCATTATATAGCAAATGAAGCAGGAGGAAATTTCCAAAGCCTTCACGGTCAGTATGAAGTTGATGAAGACATGGTCCAGTTATGCACAAAAAAATACTCTCCAGACCAGTGGTTTAATTATATATACTGCAGAAGTACAAAGGGAGTAAAGGGAATAGACTGGAAGAATTGTGCAAAAGAAACATGGACAGACATAGAAAAAATAGAAGCCTGCTTTAAAGGGACAGAAGGAAAAGAACTGCTAAGACAGGACATTAAAATTGCAGACTCTCTGAATGTGCAAGGTTCACCAACTTGGCTGGCAAACAACAGATATTCCTTCGGTGGCATATCTGCAGAGCCTGTAAAAGCAGAATTCTGTAAATACAACAAAGACACAAAAGGATGTGGAAATGCATTAAGCACTTCAACTGCAGTATCAGGCAGTTGTTAATTTCTTTTTTATCTTATACTTACTTTTTTTACATCAGCTACTTTTCTGATAATCTCAATTAGCTCTCTTATCTCTTCCAAATTTGCCTTTTCTAAAACAACATTAAGCTCAGCAACATTTCTTTCAATAGTATTCAAATTAGCCTTCTTTATATTGACTCCACGAGAAGCAATAATATTCATAATCTCAGCAAGCAAGCCGACCTTGTCAATTGCAACTACATCAAGGCTGACAGGAAAATCTAAATTATTATTCCACTCAACATTAATCCTCTTCTTTGTAATTGCTTTAATCTTGCTGCAGTCATATTTATGGACTAAAACTTTATTCGTTCTCGAAACAAATCCAATGATATCATCGCCAGGCAAGGGGTCGCAGCATCTTGCAATTTTTACATTTGCTTTTTTAACATCAGCCAAGATTAAATTCCCGCTCTTCTCTGCATTCTTATTCAAGATAGGACTCATTCTTGTAGGAATCTCCTTTCTTGCTCTTATCGCCTCTCTGATCTTAACCCTTGCTTTTGGGGTTTTTACAAATTTTAACCAATCGTTGCTTGGCTTCTGCAGTTTAGATGTAATAATCTCAACCAAATCACCATTATCTAATTCATATTTCATATTTACAAATTTATCATTAACCTTGCCGCCGGTGCATTTCTCTCCCAGCCCGCTATGTACAGCATAAGCAAAATCAAGAATCGTGCTTCCCTTAACCAGCTCAATAACATCCCCTTTAGGTGTAAAAACAAAGATTTTATCACTAAATAAATCCAATTTTAATGCATTAATAAATGTCTTCCCGTTCTTATCACCAAAACTAAACACCTGCTTTAGCCAGCTTAGTTTTTTGTCAAACTTTTCATCCCCGCTGACTTTCTTGTATTGCCAATGTGCTGCAATCCCCTCTTCAGCAATATTGTGCATCTCTCTGGTTCTTATCTGAAATTCAACTAACTCCTTATCTGGACCAACAACAACAGTATGTAAACTCTGGTATAAATTTGGTTTTGGATTTGCAATATAATCATCAAACTCTTTTGGAATTGGTTTCCATAAAGAATGGATTATACCAAGGATAGAATAACAATCCCCAACCTTTTCAGTTATAATCCTCAAAGCCAGCTTATCATAAATCTGGTCAAAGGAAGAATTTTTTTCTAGCATCTTTTTGTAAATGCTGTAAAAATATTTTGACCTGCTCTCTATTTCAATGTTTTTGAAGTTATCTTTCAATTTCTCTTCAATCATCTCTTTTATACCCTTCAAATAGCTCTCCCTTGCCTTTTTCTTCTTGGTCAGTTTATTTTTTATGCCATAATAAATCCCTGGGTTTAGAATTTTAAAGCTTAAGTCCTCCAATTCAGATTTTATTTTGTTTAATCCAATACGATAAGCCAGAGGGACATAAATATCCATAGTTTCCTTGGCAATCCTTTTTTGTTTTTCTTCATTGAAATATTTTAATGAATTCATATTGTCCAATCTATCAGCCAATTTTATCAAAATAACCCTGATATCCTCAGAAGCACTCAGTAACATTTTCCTGATGCTTTCAGCCTGATTTTCATTATAATCCATTATCTGCAGTTTGCTGATTTTAGTAACAGCATTAATCAAAAAAGCAACCTCTTCCCCAAACTCTTTTTTGATAGTCTCTAAATCTGTTTTATTATCTTCAACAGAATCATGCAGTAATCCTGCAGCAATGGTTTTTTCATCAATTCCAAGCTCAGCTAATGTCAAGGCAGTATTCTCAAGATGTACTATATAATCCTCTCCAGAAATCCTTTTTTGCCCATTATGAATCTTTCTGGCAAAATTATAAGCTTTCCTTACTAAAGCAATATCTCCCTCGCCATGTTTTCTAATCTCCTCTGTTAACTGGGTCAAAAACATATAATTGTATAAGAAAAAACACTTAAAAAGCTATTTATTTTCTTAAAGATTTTAATGTCTTATCTAAACCCTCTGCAGAAGAGATTATCATAAATTTATTCATCTCAAAAGATACTTCGGGAGGAAACTCTTCATTTCTTAAAAATTCTTTAATTCCAATCAGTGCTTTAACTTTGCCTTTATTCTCTTGATAATTCCATTTCATATAACCCAACTCCGAAAATACTCCAGCAGATAAACCAGCACATATTACTATATCAGAATCCTTTACCAAACTTAATAACATATGATGCCAACTCTCTTTTTTAGTTTTTATATCAGCCTCCTTTAAATGTTTCATGTATATCTCAGTATCCCAATCATAATCATTCTCGGTATATAGCATTTCTAATTTCCCGCCATTCTTCCTATAACTATCTCCTATTAATTTTAACATGCCAGAATAATTAAAAACAACAACAAGCTGAAGATTATTTTTCGCAATATCCATCCCAATCCTTTTTGCTTTAGTCTCTATCTCTTTCAAAGATAAACCTACAATCTTAGAAAATTTTTCCATATTTGTTGGACCTAATAAGCTAATCTTCATAACAAAAAGAATAAGTAAAATATTTTATAAAGCTATTTATTTCCTTAACAATCTCTTAATCTCATGCAAATCCTTCTGCATATCCTCAATCTCTCTTTCAGCTTTTCTATTTACAGCATAATCGTATTCTAATTTTTGCCTGTCTCTTTCAATTTCTCTGTTCTGACTCATAAGGATTATTGGTGCCTGTATTGCAGCTAAACAACTAAGAATTAAATTTAATAAAATAAATGGGTAAGGGTCCCATCCCTCAATAAGAACAATAACATTAACAATCATCCATATTACTAAAAAAGCCATTACGCTGATAATAAAACCCCAGCTACCGGCATATTTGGTTAACAAATCAGCATACCTTTGACCAAGGGTCAATTCACGTTTATGTAATTTATCCCTCTCTTTTTTAGGCATAAACTAGCTAATCAAAGCTATATTATAAACTTTGCTATAAATTTCACAACAACTAGAAAAAAACCTTAACTTACACAAATTAAATACTACAGAAAATCCTTTTATGGAAATAAGTTTCTGAGTATTTGCATCATACTTCTCTTCTCCCACTTCACAGGAGTCAGTTCGGCTAACAGGCATTATATTCGATTTCTTCAACTAAACAGGCACAATCTTCATAATCTTATCTTCTACCTTAATAAGAACATCCTCGCCCTTCTGCAAATTAAGTGCAAACTCTACATCTTTGGGCAATCTTAAAATAAGGTTGCTTCTTATTTTTCCTAGCTTTGCCTTTATTACTTGATTCTTTAATTTATTAAGGACTAATATTTTCTGTGCTTGTTCGGGGTCATAATATATCTCGCCACAGGGACATTTCCAGCCATCTATCTTGTAATCATTGAATTTCATTCCTCTTACAAATTCCATTGACTTACCGCATTTATGACATTTCATTTTTATTTTCTCCTGGTAAATTTACCAAAGTGTATTAACACCCAACAATCCTCTTTCATTATTTCGTTATAATCTTGAACTACAACAACATTAAATGTTTTGTTGCCTTTATCAAACCATTTTTCGATTGTACCTTCTTTTCTTTTTCTTGGAGCATCATAACCTTCTTCTAATATTTGCACAACATCATACAGGGTTTTCTCTTCTTTCATCAATTCTCGCATTGCTGAATCACTAACAATAATCCTAAGACCTTTGTATTTATCATCAAACATACTTATCAAACATATGTAGTAAACGTATGTATATAAATCTTTCGGTTTCTATCTTTTAGCTCGAATTCTGAACCTTCAAAACTCTTCCTGGTTATTGTGCAAAGCTGATAAAAACCTTTAAAAGTATATTTCTCTTTTAAAAACTAATGAGATTTCAACAGCAGATAATATTTGAAAAAATTGGAGCAGAAGGGCAGAAAAAACTGCAGAAAAGCACAGTTTGTATTCTTGGTTTAGGGGCATTGGGCTCAAGAGCAGCAGAGTTATTAACTCGAGCAGGAATTGGAACATTAATCCTGATTGACAGGGATGTTGTAGAGCTCTTAAATCTGCAAAGACAAACATTATACACAGAGCAGGATCTGAATCTTCCAAAAGTCTATCAAGCAGCCATTCATTTAAAGCAGATAAATTCAAAAATAAAAATAAAGCCCTTCTTCAAGGATATTAATTATACAAATATAGAATCATTTGTAAAGGGAGATTTAGTTTTAGACTGCACAGATAACTTAGAAACACGCTTTTTATTAAATGAGCACTGTCTGGAAAAAGAGATTCCATGGATTTTCTCATCAGTACTAGGAAGCATTGGAATGCTGTTCAATATAATCCCAAAAAAAACACCCTGCTTCTCCTGCATCTTTTCAGAGCCGGA
Organism: Nanoarchaeota archaeon SCGC AAA011-G17; assembly: GCA_000402515.1. Taxonomy (GTDB): domain Archaea; phylum Nanobdellota; class Nanobdellia; order SCGC-AAA011-G17; family SCGC-AAA011-G17; genus SCGC-AAA011-G17. Next base: position 21,757 of record AQRL01000038.1, on the reverse strand, counting down.
AGATATTCTTGGAACCTGTGACACAGAAGGTATTCTCAATACAACACCAACACTAATCTCAGCATTGCAGGTAACAGAGGCAATTAAGATTTTAACCAAACAGCCATATGCAAAAGAATTGCTCTATTATGACTTATGGAAGCACAAGCTGACAAAAACAAAAATAAAGAAAAATCCAAAGTGTAATGCATGCAAAGGAAAATACAGCTATCTTAATGGTGAAAAAAACAAAGAAGTGATAAAATTATGCGGGACTAATTCTTACCAGTTAAAGGGTTACAAGCCTGACTTGAAAAAAACAGCAGAAAAACTGGAAAAAATAGACAAAGTAATTGTAAATGACTACTGCCTGCTTTTCAAAGAACTGACAATTCTAAAGGACGGAAGAGTTTTGATAAAAGCAAAGTCAGAAAAAGAAGCAAAAGAGCTCTATTCTAAATACCTTGGGGATTAAAAATGCCAAAAGTACATCTTGAAAAGGAAAATAAAACAGTGAATGTTCAGGCAAAGACAATAGCCGAGCTATTAAAGAAGCTAAAACTTAATCCAACAGTCTGCTTAGTGACAGTAAATAATGAATTGGTAACAGGGCAGTATAAAATAAAAAGCAGGGACAAAATAAAGATTCTTCCAGTTGTTTCAGGTGGATAATATGTGTAAATTCTGTAAAACAAACCCAGTAATAACCCTTACAAATTCAAATATATCCTTATGCAGCTCCTGTTTTATAAAATATTTTGAAAAAAAAGTATTCAGGACAATAAGGAAGTTTAAATTACTAGACAAAGGAGATACCATTGTAGTTGGAGTCTCTGGTGGAAAAGATTCATTAACAATTCTTAATATTCTCGCTAAACTAGCAGAAACAAAAAGAGACTTGAAAATAAAGGCTGTCTTGATAGATGAAGGGATAAAAAATTACAGGAGCATTACAATCAAAGATGCTCAAAAATTCTGCAAAGAAAAGAAAATTCAATTGTATATCTACTCCTTCAAAAAAGAATTTGGCTATACATTAGATGAAATGGTTAAAAAACTCAAACTAAATCCATGTATAATCTGTGGAATTTTAAGAAGATATTTACTAAACAAAAAATCAAGATTATTAGGGGCAAAAAAATTAGCAACAGGGCATCACTTAGATGATGAAGCACAATCAATCCTAATGAACCAGTTCAAGAATAATCTCGAATTATCTGCCCGCTTAGGCCCGATAACTGGTGTGGCAAGGTTCAAAAATTTCATTCCAAGAATAAAGCCATTATATCTTTTAACAGAGAAAGAAACAGCAACCTATGCCTTTTTAAAAAAATTCAACCATAAATATGTAGAATGCCCATATTCTCAGGATTGCTTCAGAAACGACATCAGAGATTTCCTGAATGATTTTGAAAACAACTATCCCGGCTCAAAGCACGGTTTAATCTTCTCCTTTTTATCAGTACTTCCGCTTTTAAAAGAAAAATACAAAGAAGAAAAAGTACGTTATTGTAAATCCTGTAAAGAGCCCTGTGCAAAAGAAATCTGCAATGCCTGTGAAATTATAAAGAAACTAAAATAATTAACTTGGAAGTTAAGTGCAATTATACCCACCGTCAACTCTTATAGTGCTTCCATTAATAAAGCTTGCATCATCAGATGCTAAAAAAAGAGCAACCATAGCAATTTCTTCTGGTCTCCCAAACCTTCTAACAAATATTTTTTCTTTCTCTTGTTTAATAAAATCTTTTGGTAAATTTTTATTCATATCAGTATCTATCCATCCCGGAGCAATAGAATTTACTCTTATCTTGGGTGCTAATTCTGAAGCTAAATTTTTTGTTAAGCTAATTACTCCAGATTTTGATGCATCATAATCAGCAGATTCTGGACAACCTGTGTTTATTCCATTTGTTGAAGAGATATTTACAATAACACCAGAATCTTGTTTCAACATATGTTCAGACACATATTTCGAACACAGGAAAACGCCGATTAAATTAATATTCAATGTTCTTCTCCACTGTTCTAAAGTTTTTTTAAAAAGAGGAACATCATAAACTATTCCAGCATTATTTACAAGTATGTCAATTTTTCCAAATCTTTTAACAGACTTATCCACCATGTCTTTTACATCTTTTTCTTGTGAAACATCACATTTTATAGCGATAGCATTTGAACCTATTTTTTTAATCTCATCAACCAATTCATTGGCTTTTGTTTCAGAATCAAGATAATTTACTATAATCTTTGCTCCCTCCCTAGCAAATTTTAATGCAATTGCTTTTCCAATACCTCTGCTTGAACCAGTTATCAAAGCAACTTTATCCTTCAATTTCATAGAATATATAGATTCTACACTCTTTAAATTTTTTTCGATAAAAGAATAAAATTAAATTCTAAGCCTATCCATGCACTTAATATTGCAGTAATTAACAGTTTCCTCGCCGAAAGGAACCCCAACTATTGCATCCTCATCAAATTCATCTATTTCCTTATCACAGACACAGCACTTTAATTTAGCCATTTTCTTAATCAAAAATTCCAAAGCTTCCTTTATTCTTTTCTTTAGGAGCATCTGTAGCCTTGTCAATCCAATGCTTCATATCACTCTCATTAACCTTTGGTACAGGGCCGAATCTTGTTGTTGTTTGCGGATATTTAACCTTCCTGATTTTATCAGCTGCCCTTTTTCCCTCTAATCTCTGTCCCTTTCTGAATTCTTCATTCACCTTCTTTTTCTTGACAAATGTATAAGCAATAAATAAGATTATAACGCTTAAAACAATATATCCTGCAGTTTCAGTAATAGTCTGCCCCGTCTTAGAAGTCAAAACAACATTCCCGGTAATCATATTGCCCGGGCTGGCAACCTGATATTGCCCACCAGGTATTTCCTCTTTATCCAGATCAACAATAATTGTCTGGTTTGGTTTGATGCTTACCTCTTTGTTAACCTGATAGCTCTTCTCCCCATTCAAATCAAGCTTGATAATGTCATTATAATCAACATTCCCTATATTTGTAATAAATAATGTAGAACCTTGAAGTTCTGTATCTATATCCCTTACTTCATTTACAGTAATCTTTTCTTCATTAGTAATTTCTCCATCTTTAACTCTAATGACCCACATTCCAGGAAGAGCAAACTTGTCAAAGCCTAATTTAAATTCACTATTGCTATTAATATTCTTGCTCTCAATTTTCCCATTAGGATCAACCAATTCAAGAACAACATTTCCATTAATCAGATCATCAGCCTGGTCATAAACATTTGGAGTGATAATTAATTCCTCTCCAGGCTCAAAAACTATTTTATTTGTATTTATCTTTATTTTACTAATGACAGATGCTACCTTAATCTTAACCTCAGAATTCCCACTATTACCATAAGGATCCTCAACATAAACAATTATCTTATACTCTCCGCTCTTTATATTATCAGCTAGACTAAAACTATTATTAAATAATCCATTATTATCTATCTCTCCATTATACCTTTTGCCGTTGAAATCAAAAACAACACTTGCCTTGTCAACCACCTTGCCGCTTGAGGCATCAACAGCCCCGTCAATAACAACCCCTTCGCCAGGCAGGAAATCAACCTTATTTACCTTCACAGCAACATTTAATTTATCACTAACACTAATTTTTTCAGAATCTTTTTCACTAACAACATTATTCTTGGAATCTGTTAATTTAACACTTAAGTAGCATTCTCCAGCCATACTCTTCCTTACTGGTATTGTCTGGGAAAAGCTGTATTTATCATCTGCTAACAAATTAATTAAATTAAAATAAACAGGAACGCTCTCTCCGCAGACCAAATCCATTTTTAAAATTCCTTCAACAGCCTTGTTTTCCAAAACATAGCCACTGACATCAATGCTGTCCCCAAGATTATAACTCTGCTTTCCAATTCCATCAAGACTGATGTCTGCATAAACTATTGGAATTACAAATAGTATGGTTAAAATCAAAAATAACCTCTTCATAGCTATATTGAGTGTTAAACTTGCTTATATAATTTTCTAAGGTTCTTTACTATATAAAACAAGGTTATACTCTAAAGAAGATTGAAGAAGTTAAATAACAATCATTGCAACTGGAATATCAAAGTACACAGTAAATTATATAAACTAGTATATACTACCCATATTATACATAAGGGGTGAAAAAGTGGGCAATACTAATACTAATTTGGTTTCTATTTTAAAAAACAACAATCCTTATAAATGTTATTTCTATAAAAAATATGGGGGGTTTGAAGAATGGTTGATATAGAAGATAATAATTCTGATGAAGAGGATAATGTACTAAAATCAGGGATAGAGTTTATAAGAAAAGAAGAATTTATGGAAAGAAAAAAAGATGAAGCATTTATAGTTGCTCCAATAGTAGAATCAAAACTTAAAGACTTTTTTGATAATGAAGTAATGGCTTTAGAATTTTCAATTAATTCTCCCCTAACAGTTATTGATATACATAAAATAAAAGATGAAGATGTCATTGGGTTTATCAATGATAGATTTAAAATTGAAGGTCTAAGCGAAAAAGAAATAAATGAGTCCTTTAAACAATTTGAATAGTAATGAATATATTGGGGGGATAACAAATTAGGGATATATTTATAATACATCACTCTGTATTAAATGATGGATTTAGGACCGATTATAATACTCGGTTTGGACAATCTTCTAAAGATTTTTTTAAATTATTACTTAATCATTTTTTGACATATAAAACAAAAATAGGATTTACTTCGGGAGTTGTTTTCGGAAAATTATTAGAATCTCCAGTGGGTAAAACCAAGATGGTATGGTCTTTATCAGAACAATTTTTAGATGTTGATTTTAAAACATATGGAAAAGATATAGATCTAGAAAAATCAATAGTTGATTTAGCTTCAAAAAAATGTATAAGATTTAAACCATTTATTGTATCTACTAAAAATAAGGTAGATGTACATGGAACTTGTTTTACGGTTATTACTCCCAAGCAAGCAATAGACATGTATAACCATGAAAATTTCTTAAAGTAATATCATCCCGTATTTCTGCTGAAAAAGAAATAAGAACAAAAGAAACAATTATAGTAACCCAAAACAATTAAACTTAAATATTAATCTCTTTCTCTTAGCCTTATGAGAATCCTAGCAATACATTCAGACTTTCTGAAATTTCAGATAAAGAAAAAGGCAATAAAGGATGCAGAAGAGTCAGATGATAAAGAAGTGGAAATAAAAGAGTGTTTAGTGATTTTCACAGCAGTAGAAAAGCCAGACGAACTAGACCCAGAGCAGGCAGCAAAACAGTTGGCAGAAGAAGCAAAGAAAATAGCAGACCAGATAAAAGTAAAGAAAATAGTACTTTATCCATATGCTCATTTAAGCTCAAATTTAGCATTGGCAGGAAAAGCAATAAAAATCCTAAAACAGGCAGAAGAAATTCTTTCAAAAGATTTTAAGGTTACAAGAACCCCATTTGGATATTACAAATCTTTTGTAATCAGCTGTAAAGGCCATCCACTATCCGAATTATCACGCGAGTTCTCTCCAAAAAAAGAAGAACTGAAAACAAGAGAAGAGATAGTCGAGAGTATAACAAAAAAACATTATATCTTAACACCATCTGGAAAGGAATTCAAGTTAAATCTCCAGAAGCCGGAAGAAGTAATTAAAATCTTAGAAGAAGTAAAAGAGCCAGCCTTATCAAAATATCTTTTCTCAGAAGAAATCAAAGGACAGCCAAGATTAGAGCCGCCATCAATAAAAGCAATGCAGCAGTTAGAGCTGGTTGATTATGCACCAGAATGTGACCCGGGTAATTTAAAATTTTATCCAAAGGGAAATATAATATTTGAATTATTAAAAAAATGGATAGACAAGATTGCTACTGAAAAGCTTAATGCAATACAGATAGAAACCCCTGTTTTATATGACTGGGCAGATAATGAAATAAGAGAGCAGGCAGGAAGCTTCCATGAAAGGCACTATAGTGTAAAGGTCCCGGATGAGCCGAATAAGGAATTAATTCTGAGATTTGCCGGGGATTTTGGTTTATTCAAAATGATGAAAAGAGCCACAATCTCATACAAAAATCTTCCAGTAAGAGTATATGAGTTCTCAAAAAGCTTCAGATATGAAAAAAGAGGAGAATTATCTGGGTTAAAAAGATTAAGGGCATTCCATATGCCGGATATTCACTCATTTTGCCTAGATTTAGAGCAGGGATGGGATGAATACCAGGAATTATTTAAGAATTATACAGACCTTGCAAATGCAGCAAAGATAGAATATGCAGTTGGTTTTAGAATAGTCGAGGATTTCTACAAAAAACATAAAGGCAGGATAATTGAGATGCTGAAATATTCAGGCAAGCCGGCATTCATAGAAACTCTTTCAAGTATGAAGCATTATTGGGCTGTAAAGCATGAATTTCAGGGCATTGATTCAGTTGATGGAAACTTACAGCTGTCAACAGTCCAGTTGGATGTAAAAGATGCAGAAATATATGGAATTACTTATACAGATAAAGACGGAAAAAATAAAGGATGTACAATCTGCCATTCATCAATTGGTAGCATTGAAAGATGGATGTATATAATTTTGGAAGAAGCGCTTAAGATGGAGCATCCTGTATTGCCATTATGGCTCTCTCCAACACAAATAAGGCTGATTCCAATCTCAAATGAAAAGCATCTAAGGCATTGTGAAAAAATAGCAAATCAATTGGAAAAAGAAGGCATAAGAGTTGACATAGATGATGAACAGCAGACTCTGCCAAAAAAGATTCTAAAGTCAGAAGAAGAATGGGTTCCTTATACATTAGTTATCGGTGAGAAAGAAGTAAACTCAAAAAAATTTAATGTAAGAATAAGGGAAGAAGCAAAGCAGAAAGAATTATTACTGGACACATTAATAAAAAATATTCAGAAAGAAACAAAGAACCTTCCATATCTTCCACTACCCCTGCCTAAATTGTTATCAAAAAGACTAAGGTTTGTCGGATGAATTTTAAAGAAATTATAGCAAAAATTGAAAGTTCAGAAGAATTCAAAGAATATAAAAAGCAAAACAAAGATAGTTTTCTGGCGGATATTTTTACAATTATAAAAGAAAAAGAAAGCTTTGATTGGCAGTTTGATTATTATTCAAAAAGCAGGGATAAAATAACCAGTTTTGTAATCCAGAATAAAGAAATACAGAAAAAAGAAGCAGAAATATTCAAAAAAGACCAAAGTAAAATCATAAAATTAAATCTTAATAACATTAAAATTACAGTGGAAAAAGCATTAGAAGAGATAAACAAAAAAACAAAAGAAAAGCCGAATGAAATAATAATCGCACTCCAGGTAATAAACAAGAAAGAAACATGGAATATTACTTACCTGACCACTTCTTTCAAAACAATTAATACAAAAATGGATGCAAAATCAGGAAAAATACTATCACAGGAAGAAACCTCTTTATTTGGAGCACTAAAGCTTGGAAATTTTATGAAGAAGAAATAATCAAACCAACTCTTCTACAGTTTGTTTATAAATTCTCCCAGTAAGAATATCAACATGACGACTTAACCTATCAAAAACTTCTCTTCCCCTCCCTTGATTTAACAGACTATCACAAGTAGAACAGTAAGGTATCTTTCTGTATATCGGATTACCACATCCACAATATCCATAAACAGTATCAGGATTCACACTTTCCCTTTCTCTCATAATTTAACTAAAGAAATAAGATATTTAACCTTTTCTATGCTCAAGGCAACATTCTGTATCTGGTATTCATTAAGCCCCATTCTAAAATAAGCAAAGTAACTGCAACCATCATAAACATAGGCCCCAATTCAACACTCAATCTCTCTCTCTTTGTCTTTGCTATTTTAGTGAATGTTTTTTTGAGGTCATCAACATTCTTTGCCCAGAAATATTCCCCGCTTGTTGCCTCAGCTATAAACTTTAATTTCTCCTCATCCAACATGCTCAACCCATTGAACACCTCAACTATCTTCCCTCCCTCTTTTGTTCCAATTCCTATTGTATTGACTAAGACATTTTTCTCATTTAGATAAGCAATAGCCTGTTGAGGGTCTAATCCAACATTATTCTGTCCGTCTGTTATAAGAATAATAACATTTGCTTTTCCATTATTTTCAAACAGATTAGTTGAAGTGATCATAGCATCTCCCAAAGAAGTCCCGCCGCTCTCTTCAAGAGTTATTCCATTAATTGCGCTTCTGACATCCATCATATTATTAGTCATTTTTTGTTTTACATAAGTTATTCCTGTGAATGTGACTACCCCGACATTGGCTTTGCTTAAAGAGTCAACAAAAAGCAATGCAGCCTCTTTTGCAGACTCTAATCTGTTTGGTTGATAATCATCAGCCTTCATGCTTATGCTAGCATCAATGGCAATGACATAATTAAAAGCACTCCCAGTTCCATAATACCAGTAAATAGCATTTGACGCAGCAAGTATCAATAATATCAAGACAAATGCCCTGACAAAAAATAAAGTATAATTTTTGCTTATCCTTGCACCCTTCATGCCAAATGCCTTTTCCAAAACATCAAAATTGGCAAATTTTAAGGCCCTCAACCGGGTATATTTAATGCTTAAAATATGCACTACATAAAGTGCAGGTAATGATATTAAAAACCATAAATATTCCGGATTTTGAAATGTCAGTACTATTTTCCCAGCCTCCTTTTAAAAAATCCAATTATCGCCTCTACAAAGGGTTTGTCAGTAGCTAGTTCTATAAAATCACCTTTAGCCTCCTTGAAAATTGTTTTGATATCTTTCTCTTGCTGTCTGGCGTAGACTTCGTATAGCTCTCTTAATTTTCTTGGTTCAATAACTATCTTCTTGTGGCCGGTTGGGCTTGAAACAAATACCTGCCCGACATCATCTGGTAAAGTTCTATCCAATGGGTCTCTGATCATAACGCCGATTAACTGGAATTTTTCTCCGCATATTTTTAACAGCTCACTCCACTTATCATCTCTAACCCCTATAAAATCAGAAACCAGGACAAGTACAGCCCCATCACTCAAGGATCTCATAGCAAATTCCAATGCTTTGGTTAAATTATATTCCCCGCCGTACAAATCCAAATCAGTTATTATATTCAAAACATTATAATATTGCTTAAGGCCGCCAAGGGGAAGGGAAAATCTGACAATATCTTTATTAAATGTAGCAATACCCACACTGTCATCTGATTGAATCATTGCATAAGCAAGAGAAGCTACAAATTCTGCTGCATAAACATTTTTTAATTTTTTAGTGCTGCCAAAAATCATGCTGTCATTAACATCAAAGAGAAATAGTACATTCATGCTTCTCTCCTCATTAAATTGTTTAATAAGGACTTTATTTGCCCTCTTTGAAGCCTTCCAGTCAATCATTCTGGAATCATCGCTGCTTGTATACTCTCTGTATTTATCAAATTCCAAGCCTCTCCCGGTAAAAACACTTCTATACCCCCCGACAAGGCCGCTAGTAACTAAATCTCTGCTGACAATATCTAGTTTCCTAGCCAAATCTTTTATTTCTAATTTTAGTCTTTTCATGGTACAGGAACTCTTAATAGAAGTTCAGTAATAAAATCCTCTGGCTTTACACCCTCTGCCTGTCCCTCATAATTTAATATTAATCTATGCCTAAAAATATCATATGCAACTTCCTTGATATCCTGGGGAGTAACAAAGTTTTTTCCATTCATTAATGCATTAGCTTTTGAAGCAATATACAAACCAATACTTGCTCTTGGAGAGCTGCCATATTTTACATATTTTCCTAGCTTTATTTTATAATCATTTGGCTTTCTAGTTGCAGTTACTAAATCAACTATATATTTTTCTAATTCTTCTGCTAAATAAATCTTCTTAACCATTTCCTGCATTCTAATTATATCCTGAGAAGACACAACAGGCCTTAATTTATATTCATTAAAATCAGTCAGGTCAACATTCTTTTTAAGAATAATAGCTTCTTCCTTTTTATTTGGATAATCCATCCATAATTTAAATAAAAACCTATCAATCTGTGCCTCAGGCAGGGGATAAGTGCCGAAAGTTTCAATTGGATTTAATGTTGCCAAAACAAAAAAAGGCCTGTCTAATATAAATGTCTCTCTGCCAATAGTAACCTGCCTTTCCTGCATTGCTTCTAATAAAGCACTCTGTGTCTTGCCAGGTGCCCTATTAATTTCATCTGCTAAAATAAAATTAGAAAAGATCGGGCCCTTAACAGTATAGAATCCCTTTTTAGGGTCATAAGATATAATGCCAGTTATATCAGTTGGCAATAAATCTGCAGTAAACTGGATCCTGTTAAATTTACATGAAGTAACAGCAGCCAGGGTCTTGATTAACAATGTTTTAGCTACACCCGGAACACCCTCAACCATTACATTTCCATTGCATAATAAACCCTTAATAAAAGCATTAAGAACAGTTTCCTGACCGACAATAATTTTCCCTACTTCTAGTTTAATAGCATCAATATTCTTCTGAACAGCAAAAATCTCTTTTTTGTCCAATTCAGTATGCATTTTTCACCTCTCTCCAAAATATATAATCCATAGTTATACTTAAATCTTACCTTTTAAAATAGAAATATATTTAAATACCTTTCTATTACATATGTATTAAGTAAATATAATATAGTATAGTTAACTATAGCTATGTAATAGTACACTATGAATAAAACCCAAAAAAATGCATTTAAATGGCTTCTTAGTCAGGGGTATAAAGAGCCGGAAATTCTCTTCAAAGAAAACAAATCCCCCACATTTATTACCCCTGATAAAAGTTACGAAGTAAAAAGGCTGACCGGCACGCAGATAATATTCTATCAGTCACAATATGAAAAATTAATAGACAAGAAAAATGCTGTAATCCTAATATTCAAAGATGACAGCCCTTCTCCTGTTCTAACAATTAAATTTGATGAAATCAAATCCAAGCCGCCAAAATACAAAAACCTAGATATAAACTGGGTCAGCAATGACAAAAAAACAAAAACTCTGAAAGTTTCAGAAAAAACAAAGCTAAGGCTTCAAAAACACGGATACATGGGAGAGAGTTTCGAAGATCTGATAAACAGAATCTTGGATAAAATAGAAAAAAAATGAAAAAAAAAGTGCTTATCTGGATTTTATGTATCATACTTTTAATCAACTCAGTTAAGGCAGCCGCTAATGCCACTAATATTGAAACAACTAAAGAATCTCCTTATCTTGAAATGTATCTTTATTCCTGGGGATTGGGTGAAACAACAGATATAAGCCTGGATGATTATTTTTCAATTAAAAGAAATCCTGGAGAAATATACATATATTCTGCGCCGCCAGAAATATCAGTATATATAAGTCAGGACACAGGAATAGCAAAGTTAACACCCAGCGCAACCTGGAAAGGAACAAAAAGATTATTGTTTATGATTACTGATGGAACAACCCCCGAAGCTGTCCAAAAACTAAAAGAATATTCAGAAGAGCCGATAAAAAAAATAGAAAATGAAATTATTTTAAAACAAATAGAATTTAGTAAATTCAAGAATACAACAAATGCCTACAAAGCAATAAGCAGCTTGTTGGATAACTTAAAAACAAATCTTGGTCCTGAAGCAGAGGTAAAAGCAACAAGGACAGAAAAAATAGTTAATGTGGATGTTGGAAATAATATAGATATACAGGCTGGTTTTGAGAAAAAAGTAATAGGCAGTTTGACAACAGAAAAGCCAAAAATATCAATAAACATAAATCCAAAAGGTACTGCTGAAGAAGAAGCAGCGCCAGAAGAAACAGGCTCTTCACTCATTGTCATAATTCCTATCGTGTTCATAATATTATCTCTGCTTGGTATCGCTGGGTTATACATAAAAGACCATTATTCAACGCAGATTAACAGATTCTTTTCGAAATTCAAGCAAAAAAAGAAAGAGATAGACCTAGACAAAGCAAATTTATTGAAATTAAAGCACATCTTATCTGAGATAGAGAAGATTCAAAAAATAGAGAATATAAAAGAAGCATCAGATAAGTTTTTTACTGTAATAAAGGAATTTTTCAAAGCAGTAATAAAACAAAATTTTGCAGAAACTTATTCTGGGTTGGATAAAAAAATAATGATAGATGGGTTGAGTGATGTTTTAAAAACAGATATAATTAATTTTTCAGAAGGGCTGTCAAATATAAAATTCAGTGGAAAAGAAATTGACAAAAAAGAAATAAATAGTTTAATATCAAAAGCCAAATCCCTGATTTCCTCAGCACTTGCAAATAAAAAAACAGTCATAATTAACGAGGAAAAGAAACAGTCTTGGTTTGTCAAATTAGTAAATAAAATCAAAGAAGGAAAACTATCAAAAAGAATAAAGGGTGCTGAAGGAGAAGTAAAAAAAGCCAGAAAAGAAATAAAAAAAGAAAAGAAGAAATTCGAGTTAAAATCATTCCTGACCAAGAAATTAGGATTATTCAAGCCTATAAAAGAAAAAGTAGAAGAAAAGATAAAAACAATTGAAAAAAGTAAAAAAGAAGAAAAAGAGAAATTAGAATTAGAAAAAGAAAAAGAGAAATTAAGAAAGCTAAAGCAGGAAGAAAAAGAAATAAAAAAAGCAGAAAGAAAAAAATCTTGGAAAAGTTTCTTGCATTACAGATTTGGATTATACAAGACTAAATCAGAATTAGAGGAGGAATATAGGCTTAGATCATTAAAGATAACAAGAGAAGTAAGGGAAAAACAATTAGAAGATGCAAGAAAAGAAGAAGAGAGAAAATTAAAATTAAAAGAAAAGAAAAAAGAAGAAGAAATAAAAGAAGAAAGAGCAATAAATAGAAAAAAAGAAATTAGAAATTTCTTGCATGATAAATTTGGATTATACAAAACTAAAGAAGAATTAGAAGAAGAATATAAGCTCAAGGTAATAGAAAGGGCGAGAAGAACAAGAGAAGCAAATATAAAAAAAAGAGAAGAAGAGAGAGAAAAATTAAGAAAGAAGCCTGAAGAAGAACTAAAGAAAGAAAGAGCATTAGAAAGAAAAAGAGAATTCAGAAAGTTCTTGCATGACAGGTTTGGTTTCTTTAAAACAGAAAAAGAGCTTATTGAAGGAAGAAAGCTCAAGGCAATAGAGAAGGCGAGGAAAGCTGAAGAAGAAAAAGAGAAACTAAGAAAAATAGAAATAGAGAAATTAAGAAAGGTCAAAGAAGAAAAATTAAGAATAAGAGAAGAAGAAATAACAAGAAGATTAGAAGTTAGAGAAAAGAAGGATATTAAGAAAATCCTGAATGAAAAATTCGGATTCTTTAAAACACCGGAAGAAAAGAAAAAAGAAGAAGATAAAAAAGAGGAATTATACAAGTATATAATAGAGAAAGTCGAACCAAAAGAACCGACAGTTCTGACAAAACTAAAGGATAAGATAAAAGAAGCAAAATTCAGGCCGGAATATAAAGAAGCAAAAGAGAAATTACTTCCAAAAGAATCAATATTTAACAAAACATCTGCATTACTAAGGGGAGCCTCATCAAAGATAAAAAATATACTAACAAGAGAAGAAAAAATACTGGGTGAATCTGCTAAGAGAATAGAAGAACAGACAAGAGAAAAGTTTGAAAGATTAACAGATGTAAAAGAGCAGCCAAAACCAATAAAAGTCAAGGATAATGTTCAAAAAATAGAAAAATTAATATCAAATATAAAGAAGAATATCAGTAAAGATTTATACAAGGCAAAGGAATTGTATGCAAAAACAACTAATGAATTCAAAAAAATACCAGAAGAGCTTCCGGAAACAACACATCAGAGATTATACAACCAGCTAAAGCCCCTGAAAAATGAGATACTAAGACAATCAATACCAACTCTGCTAAAAGAACTGAAGAGCAATTTAAACGCTGGAAAGATTGAAAAAGCAAAAGAAATACAGAGGCAGATAGATGACATTTACTCATATTTAGCAAAACAAGAAGGAGTTTCTTACACAGCAACATCCTCATTAATAAGTATGATAGAGAAAGCCAACGAATTAATTAAAGCTAACAAAATTAGCGAGGCAAAAGAGCTCTACAAAGAGATAACAGAAAAATATGACTCATTGTCACAGATGGAAAAACAGAAATACTATAAAATGGTCTTTGACTTGTACAACAAACTAATCAGATAAACTTTTAAATTTCTCCCTCCTTATAGTTTCATGAAATACAAGATAATAGACAAAGTAACCTCCGATGTAATGCTTGAAATCTACGGGAAATCCCCTAAAGAATTGTTTGAAAATGCAGCAGAAGCCTTGTTTTCAATAATATGTGAAGTAAAAAAAGTTAAGCCATTAAAATCAAAAAAAGTAATATTAAAGGAGTCAAATCTGGAAAATCTGATGTTCTTCTGGCTGCAGCAGTTAATTGCCAGAGTGGATATTGATGAAATGTTCTTTTCAAAATTCAACATAGAAAAAATAACAAAAGAATCTTTAACAGCAACAATATACGGAGAGACAATAACACCGGAAAAGGGAAAAACAGTTGTAAAATCAGTTACAAACCATAATTTCAAAGTAGAAAAGACCAATAAAGGTTATAAAGCTACTGTTGTCTTGGATATCTAAAATAAATAACAATAATATTTTTAAATATCAGAATAATTAATTAAATATGTATGATTACAAAATAAGCTGGTTTACTTTTGGAATTCCAATAAGTTCAAATGACAAAACATCAAACTATCATGGAAATAGTCCCAACTTTCTCATCTATACCAATTCACTTATAAAAGTCGTTGATTTAACAAAAATGTCTCATCCTCAAGGAATAATGGCAAAATTTTTTTCTACAGGGGGGAAATACTATCAGAAAGACAATCCCAGAGCACATGGTGAATTTAAATCCGAAAATTCTTTAGAAGAAATTGCAAATTTTATAGTTCAAGAGGCAGGTTATGAATTTGCTGAGATAGAACACAAAAATAAGCCCATAATTAATCTTGCACCAATAAGATTTAGTAGTTCTAATTTTATAAAAAGAGCTGTAAGAATTCTCACACAAGATCTATTCTTTGTGTGCCCAACAAAAGAAGAAGAGTGGTATGATTACCATGGAAACATTATTTTTAGAGGAAGCACCATAAAATACAATGAGAGACAAGGAACAACTTATGATAAAAATGGAAATTCTGTCGGAGAAGTTTCTCTTGAGAATGTATAATCATAATAGCAATTAGCAAAAACCTTATAAAATATCTTATTTAAAGAAATATTATGAAAGAAAAACTCCAGAAAATAAATGACTTTGAATGGCTCCTGCCAAAATCTGCTCGTAAAGAGATGAAAGTAGACGGGAAAATAATTGCAAATAAAGCTATTTATGATTCTATGGAAAATGATACAATAGAACAGCTAAGTAATGTTTGCTGTTTACCTGGAATTATAGAACCTGTCTGTGCATTATCTGATGCACACTACGGATATGGCCTGCCAATGGGTGCTGTTATGGCCTTTGATCCCGAAGATGGAATTATCAGCAGTGGCTGCACCGGTTTTGACATAAATTGTGGGGTCAACTCAATAAGAACAAATCTCACATTCAAAGAAGTGAATGAAAAATTAAAAGAGCTTGTAAATGAATTATTTAATACAATTCCTTGCGGTGTTGGAAGTAAGGGTAAACTAAAACTAACCAATGACCAATTAGATGAAGTTTTAGTAAGGGGAGTAAACTGGGCGCTAGAAAATGGCTATGGAACAAGGGAAGATATTAAAAATACAGAAGAAAATGGCTGTATGGAGGGAGCAGACCCGTCTAAAGTATCAGCTTTAGCAAAACAAAGAGGAAAACCACAGTTAGGAACACTAGGGGCAGGAAATCACTTCCTAGAAATACAAAAAGTTTCAGAGATATTTGATGAGAAATATGCTAAAAAATTAGGTATAATAAATAAAGATCAAGTCCTAATAATGCTTCACTGCGGCTCTAGAGGATTAGGTCATCAGGTTGCTTCAGATTATTTGAAAATACATGAACAAGCAGTTAAAAAATATAAAATATGGCTTCCAGATAATCAATTGGTTGGAGCACCAGCAAACTCACAAGAAGGGCAGGATTATTTTGCAGCAATGAAAGCAGCAGTTAATTATTCATTTACAAACCGGTTTATAATGACTCAATGGATAAGAGAAACCTTTGAAAAAGTCTTCAAAAAAACCTGGCAGGAAATGGATATGCACACAATTTACGCCCTTGCCCATAACATAACAAAAAAAGAAAAGCATACAATAGACGGTAAAAAAAGAGAAGTATATATTACACGCAAGGGAGCAACAAGGGCATTTCCAGATATACCCGTCTTATTAGCAGGCTCAATGGGAACCTCTTCATATATCTTAAAAGGAACAGAGATAGCAATGCAAAAAACATTTGGAAGTTCAGCCCATGGCTCTGGGAGAGCAATGTCTAGGACTCAAGCACTAAAGCAGTTTAGAGGAGAAAAAATAAGCCATGAATTATTACAACAAAAGGGCATTATTACAAAATCACCTAATTGGGAATCTCTAGCTGAAGAGGCCCCTCTTGCATACAAATCATCAGAGATGGTCGTGGACTCTATTCATGGAGCAGGAATTTCTCTAAAGGTTGTCAGGGTTGACCCTATGGCAGTTTGCAAAGGTTAGTAACCTCAATTTTAGCTTCATTGATTATTTTTATAAATTCTTGTCCTTTATTAGTCAACGTAAAACAAGAATCTTTATTCTCTAAAAACCCCCTTCTCTTATTACGAAGCAGAAACATATATGCTGTACTTTTCTTAAGCTTAAATTTCTCTGATAAATCTTTTGCTGTATAAAAATCATGTCCATTAAACCGGTCATATAAACTTTTTACATAATAATTACTCAATATTGATTTAACTATTTTCTCTCTATTCTTATGCCCTTCAAAAATTTTATTTTCTATAAACCAAAGATATGTATTTAAATCGGTTTTGAGAAGTATCCTATTTTTATACGTGCTTGTTCTTATTCCTAAATTCCCAAAAATTTTAACAATATCCTCTTGTGAACATAAATCCTGTTCTGAAATGGTAATATCTGCCTCTCCTCCTCTGGATACAACTGTTCCATCTCCAAGTAAATCTTTAGAAACAAAACCAACTGCAAAGTCTTTTAAAAAATCAGCATCTAAACTATCCGCTACTCTTCTTCTCAGTATTTTCATGAGATTTATCATAATAACTGCAAGTAAATTAGAATCTATATAAATTGTTAATGCAACTTTATTCAATAAATTATTTTCAGTTAAAATTATCTTCTTACTAACATTAAACATCTTTTTAATTTTATTTATGTCCTTGCTTAATCCATCATTATCCATATCAGAATTAAAAAACAATTGATAATTCCAAAGAGTTTTAGATATTCCAAATCTTTTACCAATATTCATAAACAATTCATGCTCTAAAAGAAGATTATTAGTAAAATCAAACTTTGGGCCATTTTTCCTAGATTCTGCCTGCATTAACCCAAAAAATTCTCCTAACTGCCTATCTATTTTTACATATCTTTTTAACCTAACTAACTTAGCATTCCCCCCTTGTCCACTACAATACCAGACATTACAAAATTCTTCTCCATTCTCTTCCTCCAAATCAATCATAATAGGACAATCTCTTTCATATCTTGGGATGGTTGCTAAAATATCTAGCATGTTATCAACAATTAAATTTTCAGACCTATAATTATTAACTAAAGAAAGATCAACATTAACCATATCTCCATTTTTTATTTCTAAAATTTTAGCAGTATTTTTTGGTATATCCCTTCTTGTTTGTAGATTAGTTCTGCTTGGACATATATTAGGAATCTTAATATAATATTTTAAATCTTCTCGTCCATTAATTATAATCTTCAAATAATCTCCATAGATAGCATTCATTTCCCTTATTATTTTAGCAGAGATAGTAAATCTTAACTTGCAGCCATCTTTAGTGACTTTTACTTGGCACATAGAAGCATATTAAGTTAAATTCATTTAAATAGCCTACGCAGGCATGTCAACTGTGTCAACTGAATGCAATATATATTTTGTAGAATATAAATAAAATCAGTTAACGGTGCCAAGATTTCTCTATCAGTAGCACGCATGGTTCCTGTTGGGGTAATTAAAGGATAACTACTTCAATCATCTCATCGCAAGTATTATCTCTTGCTCTGTTTGTGACTTAAGTTTTCTCTGTAACTCATAGGGATCAACAACACCAATCACTTCAAATGAATGCTCCTCCTTAATCTTCAAATATGTAGACAAAGAAACCTCTATAATTCTTCCCTTCCCTAATCCCCCATCTGATCCATCGGCTGTAAAAATAGTTTCCACTTTTCCTCCACTAACCTTTCCAATAATGACAGAATGAAACCCAGAACCATGTTTTAGCTGTAAAGCCATACCCGTCTTAATTAAAAAACCACGTTTAGATAATTCCTCTAATCCCTCACTATTAAAACTTTCTAAATAAATCCCTTTATTCACCTCTCTAAATACCCCCCTACTCTTAAAATAAGCGTTCCATATAACATTTTTCCTTAAAGAAGAATAATCTCCATTAGAGAAAGAAAGTGCATCATCAATAAATGCTTTGCCAAAGAAAGTGTAATAACCACTTCTCATAAGACAGTTGCAGACAAAATTGTAATTATCACCATCATCTACCCCCGAAGGCCCCCAGTATACCCCTTTCCCCAAAAAACTACCAAAAATCTTATAAAGTAATTCTGGTGTAAGCTCCATTTTAATGTTACGAAGGGATAATGGTACATCCGGTAACGTTTTTTGGTCAATTAACACAACAGTATCAATCACCGTTCCTCTTTCATCAATAAGATGCACAAATTTGCTGATATTTTCTCCGGTAAAATCCATATTATATTCTTGTGTAGAGGATATTTGTATCCTATTTCCAATACACGTTAATGTACTTGGACCGTCTATTAATTCTATACTCCTTGCATATATATTTACCGTGTCTGTTTTAACATCTATCCTCAAAAAAGACATATCAGTAAGGGGAATTATATCAAATTTCTCTTTGACATTGATTTTATAACCCGCCAGGGTGCGGGAGATTATCTCTCTTCTTAACTTCATCAATTCATTGTTTTTCATAAGATCAAGCACTATTCCTTTTTTCTTAAAATTAATAATATATGAACTTCCTTCTTGTCTTATAGAGTAATAATCATTATCTACAGGATTTATACCCCCAAATAAGTTAGAACTATCTGTCTTAACAGAATATGGAATTCTCTTGCTTAGGTTTAGAATCTCTTGCTGTTTTTTCTGTGGTATAGTTAAAGAAGCAAAGGGGGGGGTTGCTAGTTGGGAAACTGTTGGACTTTCAACCCCTCCAAAAGCAAATGAAAGAGCTGCTCCAGCAACCAAAATCCCTGAAGCCAATATCCTAAACCTCTTTCTGAGTTTAAGCAAATTATCGATTATATTTCTTAACTCTTTCTTTTCCATTTGTATACTACTAATGTCCTTTTCTTCAATTTCTGATATTTTATTTTCAAATTCTTTCTCAAAGGCTTTAAATTGCAGATTTACTTCATTTTGATACTCTCTAAACTTACTAACCTTTCTTTTAGTCTGCTCAACTCTAGTTTCTGAAGGGGTTGCTTCTATTATTTTACTCTGCTCATCAAAAAACTGTTGGTAAAAAACATGTAGCTCATTTTTTATACGTTCCAATTCTGCATATTTCTCCTTCTGTAATGAAATGGCCCCTACAATCATATGATTTGATACATCCAATCTTTTAATACAAAAGTCAACTAATCCCTTGAATTGTAGTTCAAAATAAGAGACAATTTTAATGATATTGTCTAGATTTAGGGATGAATCCTTTTTTAATTGTTTAAGTCTCTTTTCTAAAAGATTTATCTGGGAAAGTATCCATTGCACTTTTCCGTTGATTTGTTTTTTTATTGCACTTCTACTTTTTAGATAAACAGCAAATGAATCTATCTCTGGATTAGCATTAAATTTATCAAACTTAAGACCAATGGTACTAAAGTAGCTAAGATCTGATTCAATAAATTTTAAAGAAGATTCAATCAGACCATCATATTCCTTTTCAATATTTTCAATAATCTGCATTATATTATTTTTATCAGAGGCAGATAACTTCATCTTGTTTAACCCTTCTCTTATTTTTTTTAAAAACTCTTCAAAAATAACAAGAGGATTTCTTATATCATATACAATTTCAAGGTATTCATTTTCTATTAGTTTTTTTAAGAGAGATATAACTTTCATAATAGAGTATAATTGTTTTCTTAGTGCAGATTCGTATTTTTGAATGTCTTTTGCTGTAGTTCTTTCAAAGGAAGATATATCTCTTTCAGAAATTCGTGTCATAAGCCCCTGAATTTTTATTACTTCATTTCTCATCTGCCTCCTAAATTGCTTAACTTTTTGGTAGTCAAACTCAAAATGTTCTATTTGGGACGAGATTTTTTCATCAGTCTTTGTCTTTCTTCTGCTTATCTGAAAAGGTTTAAAAAAAGCTCATTTACTCTAAGTTTTAGATCAAATATATTCATAAAAAGAATAAGGGGTTATTATTTATATTTTTATTGGTAACCAAAGAAAGATTATATAAATTATTTCTTCAAATAGACAGTCTGTGTCGGGAAAGGAATATTTATCTTAGCCTTATTCAAAGCATTATAAACAGCTTCAGTTGCCTCTTCTTTTGCATCAAATCTCTTGGTATAGCTGTCAACCCAGAAAAATAATTTGAATTTCAGGCTGGAATCCCCCATCTCATTGAAATAAACTCTTGGTGCAGGCTCTTTTAAAACTCCATTTACTTTCTTCAGAGCATCCAGAACAATCTTTCTTACCTTCTCTATATCGCTTCCATAAACAACACCAAACTCAACAATAACTCTCGCAGATAAATCAGGTTTGGCAAAATTCTGTATCGTAGTGATAGCAAGATTAGCATTTGGAATAACCAGTAATTCATTGTCAAAAGTTTTTATCTTAGTACTTCTAAGTCCAATATCAATTATAGTTCCTGTTTCCCCAGAATTAAGTTTTATAACGTCTTCAAGTTGGAAATTTTTATCCAAGATTAAAGCAATCCCACCAAAAATATTAGCTAAAGAATCCTTTAAAGCAAACCCAAGTATAATTCCAATAACCCCTGCCCCAGCTAAAAAAGGAGTAACACTAATGCCCCAATGATTTAAAATAATAACAAATCCAGTAATCCCGATAATAACATCAGCAAGCTTTCTGAAAAGAGGCAGTAAAGTATCATCAAGTGTTGATTTAGTCTTGCTTGCCCAAACCTTCCCCCAAACATCAATCAATATCCCTACAACAATAATAGCAATCATAGTTACTAAAAATATAATCACAGAATTGTTGATTTTATCCAGTCCACTATTAAACAGAGGAACAATAAATACCCTTACAGCTATAAAAAAGAATAAGGCAACAACCCACTTCTTTGTCTTCTCTATGATTAAATCATCTACTTTAGTTTTGGTTCTCTTGGTAAAAGAATGAACAATATTCTCTATAATCCAGGTTAATAGTTTTGCACCTAGATAAAATAGTCCTATAAGTATTAAAGAGTAAAGCCATTTATTTCCAACAATAATTTGTAATATTTCTCTTAGAGCCATTTTAATAAAAGGGTACTGAGGGATTTGCACCCCCGATAACCGCTATCTGCCAATCAGCTGCAGGCTCAACTGTTCTTTTGG
>AQRL01000037.1 GCA_000402515.1 Nanoarchaeota archaeon SCGC AAA011-G17 | reverse complement strand
CTAGAAGATGAAAATACCAGATAAGATATTCGGAAGGGAAATAGGGGGAGCAATGGACAGATATCTTAATAGCAAGAAGACTGTTAAGCAAGAAAAGCCAAAGCAAGTAAGTCTTGAAACACTAGAAGATTTCTGGACAATACCAAATGTAGAATACAGGAATGGAATCTGCACAGTAGACCTAGCAAAGCAATTACTGGATAATGGAAATGCAAAAACACAGGATGAATGGGTAGAATACTCAAAACAAGCACAGCAGAATAATGGATTCTATGCAGGAGATTTCCCATTGTATCATGCTATATTTACAACCCTTTTTAAGAATAAAGACGGAAGCCAAAAGGATGCAGTAGAAGAAATTAGAGAATTCATAAAGCAGAAAATGATAGAAAAATGGCTTATAACCCTAACAAGAATAGGATATGCACCAAAAAACCAGAAAAATAAGGTAATCCATAATTACAATATGCCTGACCAATATGCTGTTGAGTTAGATTCTTTTATAGGTCCAGACGGATTTATTGAAAATACAAAGAATGTAAAAGAGCCATTACAGGCTTTGCTTGGTACCCAGCAGAATATAAAAGAAATTAATTCAGTATATAAATGGCTGACTGATGTAGATGCTTATTTGTTTAGATTAAATTCTGGAGTACAAAATACAGATGAAAGAGTCGCTAGGTTCGACGCCAATTCCGTCAGGGCGGGCCTCGGTTGCAACTTGAATCCTCAGGACTCGAATGCTGGCCTCGGGGTACGTTCCGCGCGCAAAAAAATTTAGGGTAAAATGACACTAATACAAGACTTAAACAGGACAAAGAATAAGATTGGCTTAGTTAACGGAAGCCTGAAATTAAATGAATATGATGATACAGAAAGTAATGTTACAGCCCATATCAATCCAAAGAACTGGAATATAGAAATTACCCTAAACAAAAATTTTAATCCTATAACTGATAAAAGACAAAAAGCTTATGCAAGAAAAAAGGGAATAGAAGATGGGAAAAGAGTATTACTGGAAGGCATCTTACTGCACGAACTGGCACATTGGGAGCTCCCATTTAATTCAAATTATGGTTGTCCTTATGATGCTTATAATCATGATAAAATATTAGAGGCAGTAAAACAATCATTGCCGGAGGATAAACAAAGCCAGGCTTCCTATGTTGCAAATGCATTTGAAGATTTAATGATTAATCCAAGAGTAAGAGAATTTAACGAGGATTTTTCAGGTCAGGTATTATTCTGGGATGACCAGGGATTACAATGCAAAAAGCAGGGGCAAGACCATTACACAAAGTTCTATGAAGCTTTTGTAAAACTAAACATGCATTTGTTTGGGGATAATACAGACAAAGCCTTGCTAAAAAGACATTACTCCAAGGATAAACAAGTAGAAAAAGCAGTAGAACAAACAATACAAGAGCTTAACCTGCAGGAAAATATTCAGGATACTTCAGTTTTATTCAGAAAAGAAAGTTGGCCAGAAATGGCTTCAATATTTGCTAAAACTATGGCTTCCTTATTGGAAGAAGCACCAACAGAAAAACTTTCAGCTTATTCAGGAGAAGGAAATGGTAACCAAGATAAACAGGAAGGAAACGGAGTAGAGCAAAAAACAGCAACAAGAGAAGGAAAAGAGGAAATAGCATATGGAAGATACAAGAGTGATGAAAAACTTTCATCAAATATAACCTCTTATGAGCAGTTAGATTCCTTATACAGAATGTTGGCAAGAGCAATTCCAGTAAATGTAGAGGCAATGACAAAAAAGCACAGCTTGGCAATAACGCCTTTAACATTCAGGCCATTTGACCAAGAAAAAGATAACATAAGAAAAATAAAGCCAACAAAATTGTTCTTAAATGAAGATGGAATAACATTTGGCTATGAAAAAGAGCCGTTAACAATAACAGAAAAGTCAAAGATACAGAGAAGGTCATTTCCTGATTTCAAGATGGTTGTCCTTGACAATTCCGGCTCAATGGCACAAGGAATAGATGGGAATCAAGGAAAAACAAATACAATTCCATGGGGAGACAACAGCAAATATCATTATGCCTTGCTTGGTTTTTATGGAATTGAAAGCTTTTTGCAGATGCAGGGTATTGCCCAGTATATAGGTCATGGATTATCCCTATTTTCAAATTCAACAAGATACCAAGAATCCAATTTTACAGATTTAAAGAGATTAAGGGAGTTGGCACTATCACCAGAATTTGAAAATACAAGACTGGATGCTGATACCCTACTAAAAGCATTGAAGGGGAGGGAAAGCTTTGTACTTTCCTTGTCTGATGGAGAGATAGGCAATTGGGATTCTGCCAAAGAAAAATTTCATGAACTAGCCTCAAAAAACTACTTTGCACATATTCAAATAGGCAGTAAAAATGAATTTACTCAATATTTAGACGAAAATAATTTCCCAGTATTTTATGTTAATTCAGGAGATGAACTTTCAAAACTAATGGTCAATGTTGCAAATGACACTTACAAGCAATTTACTAGAAGATGAAAATACCAGATAAGATATTCGGAAGGGAAATAGGGGGAGCAATGGACAGATATCTTAATAGCAAGAAGACTGTTAAGCAAGAA
>AQRL01000036.1 GCA_000402515.1 Nanoarchaeota archaeon SCGC AAA011-G17 | reverse complement strand
TGGGGGTTTCCATTCGTTCCTCACTCCAACCCCCAAAAATTAGTAATAAGAACTACTATTTTTTGATTATTGTTCTGGAGTAGCTAAACGGTTACTTGTTAAGGAAAACTTTATATACATCCGGAGTATATTAAAATTAATAATCTTTAAATAAAAAAGGAGGATAACTATGAAAAAGGGTATATCAACTTTGGTTGCTACTGTTCTTGTTCTAGGGTTTACTATCGCTATTGCAGCAGTTATCATGGTTTGGGGTCAGGGTTATATTGGCAATATGCAAAAGAGAGCTGATTCAACTACAGACACACAATTGACTTGCGCTAATGATGTTTTATTAGATATTTCTGATGTTTGTAATTCAACAAGCATAGCATTAGGCGGATTTAAAGTTACTTTGAAGAATGATGGTACAAAAGCAATTGATAAAGTGATGCTGAGATTTTATGAAAGCTCATCTTCTGTTAAGACTTTTGATACTGTAAGTTTAGCCCCACCAGGGATAGGTACATTTTCAGTAGATACAAAATTAGTAACTCTTACAGGCGTTACAGGACAAATTAAATTAGTAGAGGCTATTCCAGTTATTACCATTGGAACTGACCAAGTTACTTGTGCAGCAAATATAAAGAAATTAGGTAACTTTGATAACAGTCAGGCATGGGTACAGTCCTGCTGATTTTTTCTTTTTTTTCCAGTCTCAAAGAAGTCTATATTCTAAATATTATTAAGTTATGCAGCTTCTTTTATATTCAGATATTCTCCTGTAGCATCATAACCATGTTCTATTACTAAATTATATGTCCCCATTATTGTTTTCTTATCTGGTTTTTTATCATACATTAAGTTAGCATTTCCCAAGAAATCTTTTAAATCAAGAGTTATTTTTATTTTATAATCACTTCCTACCTTTGTATTATCTATTAATAAATCCCCTTCTTTTATCTGGCTGTCTAGCTCTATTCCGGGATTATATTTTGACAGAAATTCCCAGTAGATTGTTTTTGATGCTGGTGTCGGGTCTATTGTCAGTTCTCCCTTTGTTATTTCAAGAAGCATTGGGCGTTTTGAGCCTGCTCCTTCCAGCATTACCCCCTTGGTTATTTCATTTAAATCAAACATTATTTTTTTTGTCTGCATAAAATTATTCTTTGTCTGTATTTTGTTTATGAATGGAAGGCCGGCTGAGAGAACGACTGTAATTACGATTATTCCGATTGCTATATAAAGCGCTGCTGAAACCCAAATCTGCCCTCTTTTTTTCATAGTGTGAGTGTTATTGTCTGGTCTGTACATTCAGAGCTTATTCCTTCCTGTGTTGTTATGAATGGTATTATTTTAACCTTATCATTTCCTGCTAGACTTTCTCCACCTAATGGCGGATATTCTACTGCATTATATTTTGCTATTGCTATATTTTGGTGATTGAAAACATCTGATATTTCACCTCGATATAATACTGCGCTATAACCCGAGATGTCAATATCCCCATTATTTTTTATGTAAATGCTGCCTGTATCTTTTTCTTCCAACTGCATTTTTACATTTAAACAGCTTATTCCTGTCTGTATATCTTTTTCTCCTTCATCAACATAGGTTTGTACTGTTGCCCTCATCCAGGCATTTATTACTACTCCAAGTGCAATTACAAAGGTGATCAATAATATTGTTACTACAATAGGAGAAACTGCTTTTTTATTCATCATATTACTGCGTCTACTGCTTTATTTGAGCAGAGCCACCATCCTGCTTCTGCTGATTTGATATCTGGAGACTGCAATGTTATTTCGGGGATAACTTTTACTTTTGTTCCACTACTAACTGTTATTTTTGTGGGAGTTAAGAACTCGTGAATTGTTTCATATCCATCAATTCCGCCCTCTACTTTTTTTACTTCTACATTATTTGCATTTTCTAATCTTACTCTTAATGCTGTTATTTTTGTATTCTGCAGATTTTCAACACCTAAGGATATTGAATTTCCTGATAGTGATGCTTCTGTTATCTTTATTTCAATGTCTTTACAGACCTGTTCTGCTGTACCAATATCTGCTGATTTTTGTGTTTCTTCTCTGCTTGAGTGAGAAATCCATAAAAATATCAGGATTGCAATTGCAATTGCTGAGCTAACTAGAAGAACGGTTGATACAAGATCTGATACACCTCTTTTTTGTTTCATTATGTTTTCCAAGACAGGATTTTATCTTCACAACCTATATCTTGGTTGTCTACTGATATTACTGGAATTAATTCTAATTTTGTCAAACCAGTATTTAAATCTGTTGCTGTGAATTTATACCCCGGCATCATTTTTTCCCAATTAATTCCTGATATAGGGATTCCATCTTGTTTTAATTTTATCCAGGATAATGTAGTTGCATATTTCGGACTTCCTTCTAGATAAGTTCTAAAAACAATATTTGAAATGCCCAATGTTCCTCTATTTTTTAGCACTAGATTGCCACTTCCTGTGTATATTTCTTCAATACTTAATTGCACATCTGAACATTCCATCTGATTAGACATCATTTTTACCTGACTTGTTATTCTTTCTGAGGATGTTCTTGAAAATGTGAAAATAATTAAGCCAACTGAGATTGTTGCTGCTATTAAAAGAACTACAGATACTAATTCTGATAATCCTCTTTTTTTCATACTACCTCTACTTTTTTGAAATTCTCGTCTATGTCTTTGAAAATGATTGTTTTATATCCTGGATTGTTGAAACTAAATAGGTTTCCATCTACTGATATTGTGAAAATTGTTCCAACTTCTTTTGGCGCTGTTTCTATATCCAGATCGTTACCTGCGGAGTCTGTTATTTTTATTTTTCTTCCACCACCAAAGTCAAACCTTAAATCCCCAACAGTAGATAGTGCTCCATTTTCAATCTCACAGGACCCCCCCGTGCATAATGTGATATCATCATCTCTGAAATTATATACTTTATACCCTATATCTGTTGGCTCAATTAAAATTACCCCTGTGTTCCATCCAAACTCGGTAAAAAGAGCCGACATATCTCCAAGATTATTTTGAGAGCTAATATAGCCGAGATTAATAACCTGTGTCCTTTCCCCCTTGAAATTATCCACATAAAAACTAAAGTCAGTGTCTGATGGTGTCACTAGTTTATTATTTATCTTTATTGCACCATAGATTCCCAAACAGATAAGTATTGCTGCCAAGAGATATAACTGGGCCTTTTTATTCATATATTAAGAAAAAGTACTGTTCTTTAAATATTTTTGGTTATTTTGTAACCGTTTAGCTGCTTAGGGTTTCCCTAAGCATGCTGTTGGTATTGAGCCCCCTCAAATTCCATGTTGCTAATACAGACATGATTGTCTCCTTAATCATTACTCCTTTCTCATTCCATAAAGAGCTTATCTTCCTCTGCACTACTGGCTCTCTTAATATTCTTTCAGCCTTGTTGCTTGTCATGTCTATTTCAGGATGCAATAAGCAAGTGAACCAATAATTTAATCCATTCTCCAGCTTCTCAGCAAACTTCCTCAACTCTTTATGCACTTTGCAGGAGGCAATAAAGAATTGCATCTTCACTATGCAATTCTTGTAAATCTTCTCTCTGAATTCTCTTG
Organism: Nanoarchaeota archaeon SCGC AAA011-G17; assembly: GCA_000402515.1. Taxonomy (GTDB): domain Archaea; phylum Nanobdellota; class Nanobdellia; order SCGC-AAA011-G17; family SCGC-AAA011-G17; genus SCGC-AAA011-G17. The sequence goes on along the minus strand of AQRL01000036.1, from coordinate 107,204 downwards.
GTTTGTCAAGAGAATCCTTTATCTGCCTGAATAATCTACACAGCCATTCATGCACAATTCTTGCCTGCCCTTCATATTTCTCAGCATACCACTTAGCTTCTCTCAAGAGATGAGCCCAGCATCTCTGAATTGTTTTCACAACTTTGGTATATGATGCCCATCCGTCACAGGTTATCTTGCCGTCATAATTTCCCAGAGCTTCCCTGATTGGGGATTGCCCTCTGCTTTTTCTGATAAGAAAAAGCACTGATGTCAATGAGATAAATGCCCACAACCAGAAGGTCTTTCCCCTTACCTTCAATCCTGTTTCATCAGCAACCAGCTGCTTAGAGTTTTTCACTTCTTCCTTTATTGCTTCATAAGCTGATTGCAGCTTATCAGCCACCCTTCTTGTTATGTCAAGAATGGTAGCTGGAGTTATTTGCAATCCATACTGCCTGTTTAATGTCTTTGCTATTTTTCTATGGGGAAGCCTGTCTTCATATTTCATCAGGGCAATTTGTGCCTGCAGATTATATCCAAATCTTCCTTCATCAGGCAATCCCGGATGTGAAGGAATTACTTCTGCATTGCAGTAATTGCAGAAGTAATGGGGAATAGTAAATTGTGTAATTGTTAATGGCTGAGGCTCTTGTATATCTTCTATTATCTTTTTATGAACACTTCTTGGCCTTCCTAATTGCCTCTTGCAATCAGGACAGAAATCAAGTTTGAGAGCCTCAAACTTGTTTGGCTCCTGTGCTGCTCTTGTTGTTCCTTCATGGCCTTCAGGAGCACCAATTTTATTGTTTGAGCTTTCTCTCTTGGGGTATTTTCTCTGTTGAGAGGGAGGGGTATGTGCATTCTCATACACAAGAAGCCTTTTTTGTAATTCAAGAATTATTTCTATTAATTCTTCTCTGCTCAAATCTTTCAATTCATTGGGGGTTTCCATTCGTTCCTCACTCCAACCCCCAAAAATTAGTAATAAGAACTACTATTTTTTGATTATTGTTCTGGAGTAGCTAAACGGTTACGTTTCTTGATAAAATTGTTCTTATATCTAAAATGAAAAAATTAATAATCGCTCCACATGCAGATGATGAAGTACTTGGGTGTACAAATGTTCTAGATAGGGATTCCTTTGTTTATTATTGTGGGATTGATGAAAGCTTAATGCAGCCAGATTCACAGCACAGAATAGGGACTGAAAGAAGATTAGAAGAAATAAAAAATGTTGCTAAATTTTTAGGATTTGATTTTAAGTATAATCCAAAAAATAAAGTAAATAATTATAACGAAAGGGAACTGATAGGGCAATTTGAAGAAATAATAAACGAGATAAAACCCGATAGGATATTTATTCCTTATAGTAGCTATAATCAAGATCACAGGACAGTTTATAATGCCCTGCAGGTAGCACTAAGACCACATGATAAAAACTTCTTTGTAAAAAAGGTATTAGTATACGAACAGGAACATCCGCCAATATGGAACTCTACTCCTTATCGTGTAAACTTCTTCATACCCTTGGACATTGAAAAAAAGATTAAAGCATATAGTCTTCATAAGTCGCAGGTTAGAAAAATGCGTTCGGGGGACTTGCTTAAATCATTGGCTAGATTAAGAGGGCTTTCTATTAATGAAGATTATGCAGAAGCGTTTATAATAGAAAGGTGGGTTGAATGAAAAAAAGTACTGGGGATATAGAGTTTGATATGCATAATCAGCAGCATGAAAAAAAATTTCTTTATTTTGGTTACAGAGATTGGGCATTCAAAATTTACGATTTTTTAAGAAAAGATTTTCATATAGACTTTCGTTCAAGAAAAGACTATTCGGGATTGGATGGCTATAATGCAGTTTTATTTTATGGTTGGAGTTGGATTGTTCCAAATGATATTGTTGAAAATAAAACATGTGTCTGCTTACATAGCTCTCCTCTTCCAAAATATCGTGGTGGGTCCCCGTTACAGAACCAGATAATAAATGGAGAAAAAATAGGGGCAGTTACTTTGTTTCAGATGGATAAGGGGGTTGATACTGGAAAAATTTATTATCAAAAAGAAATTTCTCTTGAAGGGAACTTATCTGAGATTTTTGAAAGGATTATTTGTGTTGGAACAGACCTTAGCAGGAGATTATTAGGGGATTTTGAAAAAAACACAGTTATCCAATTTGAACAGGACGAATCAGAAGCAACAACATACAAAAGAAGAAAACCAGAACAAAGTGAATTGAAACCCACAGATTTAGAAAGAATGACTGCAGAGCAGATACATAACCTTGTAAGGGCATTACAAGATCCATATCCTAATGCGTTTATAACTGGTGCAGATGGAAAAAAAGTTTTTATTACTCAAACAAAACTAGAAGATTAAATTGAATCTATTTTTTTAACCATATCTTTATTTAAACTTAACTTTCTTATAAATTGCTGTAAAATGTCAGATGTTGATGATTCATTAAAAACCATTGCAAAAGGAGGAATAATCCTTTTAGCAGGTGCTTCACTATCAAAAGTTTTGGGATATATTTATAGGGTAATTGTAGCCAATATGGGTTCTGAATATTATGGGCTTATCTCTCTTGGATTAGCTTTTTTGGGCATATTAACTACAATCTCTTTACTGGGATTGAATAATGCAGTTCTAAGATATATTCCATTCTTTAGGGGAAAAGAAGATTCTTCAAGGATAAAAGGAACAATTTTATTTACTCTTAAAACAAGTGTTCTAATAAGTATTTTTTTGTCAGTAATTTTATTTTTTTTCCTGGATGATATAGCCTTAAATTTCTTTCATAATACAGATTTGGGGGTTATACTAAAAATACTTGTTTTTGTTATTCCATTATGCGTTATAAATAATATATTATTTATGGTCTTTAAAGGATTTGAAAAAGTAAAATATGAAGTATATACAAAAAATATACTAGAAAATGCTGCAAAAATAATATTCACTTTATTGGTTGTTTTTTTCTTTACTGATAAGATAATAGGGCTTTCATTAGCTATTGTTGTGTCTACAATATTAACAACATTATTTGGATTTTATTTAATGGAAAAAAAGGTATTTTCTATTATCAAGACAAAAATTCAGGCGCAATATCTAAACAAAGAGTTATTTATTTATTCTTTACCCCTATTGTTAACATCTGTTTTTCCATTAATCTTTAACTGGTTTGATAGTATAATGCTTGGTTACTTCAAGGATGTCTCAACAGTAGGGATATACAACGCTGCAATGCCGACAGCACAATTATTGTACATTGTTCCTTATTCCCTTTCAGGGTTATTTATCCCTGTTTTAACAAAGTTATACTCTCAGAATAAGCAGTTTTTATTCAATAAAATATACCAGATAGTAAATAAGTGGATATTGCTTATCAATTTGATAATCTTTGGTTTGTTTATTTTGTTCTCCAAAACAATCCTCTCTGTTTTTGGTGCTGAATATGTACAAGCGAGTATGGTGTTGGTTATATTGAGTATAGGATTTATCTTTAATTATTCACTTATAAATTCAACACATCTGTTTATGATAAATAAAAAAGGTAAAATAATTTTAATAAATTCATTAATTGTGTCCATTTTAAACATAGCTCTTAATATCTTATTGATTCCTTCACACGGGATGCTTGGTGCAGCAATAGCAACAACAATATCTCAAATATTATTGAGGGTATTATTTATAGTTGAAAGTTACATCCTCTTCACTCTAAATCCATTCAATATAAAGAATATTAATGTTATTTCATCTTTTGTTGTTGCAACAGGAGCCTTTTATTTTATAACAAAAGTAATCTATCCAAAAAATATCTACTATTTAATCCCCTATGCAATGGCTTTTGTTTTATTATACTCGATATTATTATTTTTGACAAGATCCTTTGAAAAGGAAGATTGGATGGTGCTAAATACAATAAAAGAGAAAATTAAGGCAAAGGTTTAACTTTGTAAATATAATTTCCATCTTTTTCATAAACACGTTCAAATCTATCTTCGCTTATGACAGGAGCCAAATACCTTTTTCCAACACCCTTGTCGATTATAACATATTCTGCGTTTTTCTTATAGATTTGATTTAAAACTTCTTCTTTATTATAACTCAAGTAAGGAGAATTTCCCTTTATATCAGACAAAAGATAAAACATCATCGGATTGTAGACAATAACATTATTCTCTTTTGGGATATTGTCTTTTGACCAAAGAGCCATATCAACAAAACCATCTACATTTTCTCCCCAATTGTTAAGATAATAATCCTCTTTATGCTCAAAATATATATCTTTTGAAAGGCTTAGAAGACTACAAATAATCACTAAAATAATCAATAAATTCATTATAATTTTTTTGTCTAGTTTATTAGATACAATTTCTATCCCTTTAAAAAAATAGTTTATAATAAATGGAATAACCGGGAATAAGAATCTGCTGCTGGGGTCTGGTATAAGTAAAATAAAAAATATATAAACAAAAAAATAATATTCAATAATTGTTCTATTTTTAAGAGAGACAATAAAACCGCCAATAATAGTAAAGAATACTAATAATATAACAGATAATTCTACCCATTTAAGACTAGGATAGATTAGAGATAACCAGTTTACAGAATCAAAAATAGTCTTACTAAATTGTGTTATATGTTTTTCACCGTTGTAAACTACTCTGTTGATTATTCCATTTGAGTCAAGACTGCCAGAATCAAAATCATAAATACTATTCTTTAGAAAAAGGTCCTTGTAGCTGTACTGTTCATAAGTTTCCCCCTCATTTCCAAGTATCCTTACAGACCATAATAAAATAGGGATAGCAATAATTAGAATAATAAAAACAAATTTTCTAATCTCTTGTTTATTTAGTCTTTCAAAAGTAATGTATAATCCAATAGCAATAATTAGAACAAATCCAATAGTTCTTGTAAAATAAGATAGTAATAGGAACAATGAGCATAAAAATAAGTATTTTTTTGAAAACTTATTATCCATAAATTTAACAAAGAAATAAAGAGCCAAAATAGAAAATAAGAAATAAGGAACTTCACTCATGACTTGATGTGTATAAAAAACAAATAAAGGAGAAATTCCAGTGAGTACGGTTATAATAAAAGCTTTTTTTTCTTTAAAAAATAATTTTAAAAACAAATAAAGAGAATAAACACCAATAACAGCAAGTATTGCAATGAATAGTTTTATTATAAAAATATTACCTCCAACTAGAATAATCCCTGCTATAAAAATAGGGAATAACGGAGGATACTCAGCATTTACATAATTTTCAGGAGAGCTAATCATCCTGTAGCCATTTCCTTCTGCCAATGAGTTTCCTAGAACAACATAAATTGAGTCATCAGCATTGCTTCCTATGTAATTATTAGCAAAAGATAAGTATAACAGCAAAAGTGCAACAAAGAATATTATTTTGTAATCAATTTTCATTTATCAAATCCATCCATTTTTCTGAAATTATTCTAATATCATATCTTTTTTCAGCAGTCTTTCTTCCATTATCTGAAAATTTTCTTATTAAATTTTTATTTTTAATTAGTTCACTAAATTTGTTTTTTAAATCATTATAATCTTTTTGATGAATCAAGAAGCCGTTCTCTCCATTTTGTATTATTTCCTTTGGACCAACACAATCACTAGCAATAACAGCAAGACCAGAGGCCATCGCTTCAATTATAACTATTCCAAATAATTCTTCCCAGTTCTTTGTGGCATATGAATTTGAAATAAAAATATCTGCCTGTCTGTAAACTTTAGAAAGCTCTTTTTTGTCACCAACAAATCCTTTATACTCAACATTACTCAGTCCGCAATTTTTAATTTTTGAAGATAAATTACCATTACCTGCAAAAGTAAACTTAATGTCTTTAAATTCTTCAGCAAGCCTTAGTATGTCTAAAACCCCCTTCTCAGGCAAAAGTCTTCCAACGAATAGAACATTTAACTTTTTGTTTTTATCTGTTTTTTTTGTAAAGATAGTCAAGTCAACAGGGTGTGGAATATGAACCCCATTAGCACCAAATTTATTTATTCCATTGTATGCCATTTTGCTTATACAGATAGCCTTTGTATTTTTAAGGAATTTTTCCCAGAGAAATTTTCTTGTATATCCACCGGCATGGACATATTTGCTTCCATCCCAATAAGGCCAAGAAGTAAGATAAATAATATTTTTTTTTAATAATTTTAATAATATTAAATAATAAATACTCTTGCCATAAGGAGCAAAAGCTAAAATAATTGGGTCTTTAGTAAACAATAGTTTTAATGGAGCAAATAAACTCTTAAAAAAGGGACAAGTCTTCTTCCCCCTTAATCTCATGTAAGCATAATACAAAAATCTTGAACCAATAAACTCCACATTATCTAATTTCCCTTCTTTTTTTAAATAAGCAGGAGCCATAAAAAATCCCTCATCCGAAAATTCACTATAAATTTTTAATTTCATTTAATTCACATTGTCCAATGATAAGATATAAAAAACTTGCTTTATTAAACAATATAATGAAATCACAAATAAAATTACTTTTACCCAGTAATGATAGGTATCAGCGTTATTTAGAAATAGCTAAATACATATCACCCAGAGAAAAAGTATTGGATGTGGGGGGTGGAGAGGGATTAATCTCAAAATTTATTAGTAATGATATAACAATTTTAGATATAAACAAAGAAGAATTAGAAATAGCCAAAAAACAAGGATTAAAAACAATTCACGTAGATTTAACAAATAACAAAATAAAAGACAATTCTTATGATACTGTTATTTCAGTTGCAACACTAGAACACATTTCTCCAGACAGAAGGGAGTTTTATCTAAAAGAGCTAAAAAGGATTGCAAAAGATAAGATTATAATATTTACCCCAATTGGCTCATCAAAATATGATAGATTATTATATAATTTTAAAAAAATTATAAAGATAAAAGATCCTTGGACGTTAGAGCATATAAAAAATGGATTGCCTCAATTAGAAGATTTAAAAAAAATATTTTTTAATGCAGAGATAAGATTAACACAAAACGCATATCTCTGGTTAATGATAATGTTCTTACAATCAATACCTCTGATTAAAAAATTTTTGCCAGGAATTGTTTATTTAATATTAAAACCAATCAACAATTTAAAACCGCATACTGCCTGTATCATGATCTCAAAAAAATAAAAATATGAAAGCCCTCTTTTTGATAAAAAGTCTGGATTTGCATGAACCGTTAGGTATAATGCAGATATCTTCAAGTTTAAAAAATTTAGGAATAGAAACCAAAGCAGTTATAACTTCAGAAGAAAAAAACCTAATTGAAAAAGTAAAAAACTTTAATCCTGATTTGATATTATTTTCAACCACAACAGGAGCACACAAATATTATCTAAATCTTTGTAGGCTTTTAAAAAAAGAATTAAAATTTATTTCTATTTTTGGGGGTCCACACCCTACCTTTTTTCCAGAGATAGCAGAAGAAGAATGTGTTGATTTTATAATAAGGGGAGAAGCTGAAGAAGCAATAGGTGATTTAATTAAAAAAATACAAAAGGGAGAAAAAGATATCAAAAAAGTATGGTTGGGAGATTATCCCCAGAATTTAGATTCTCTGCCATTCCCAGATAGAACTTTATTAAAAGATTACGAATATTTATTACCCAGAGGAGTAAGGTTCTTTATGACCTCTAGGGGTTGTCCATATGATTGTACTTATTGTTTTAATGCTTTTAATAAAAAGCTGACCAAAGGGAGATATTTAAGACAAAGAAGTGTTGAAAATGTTATAAAAGAAATAAAAGAAGTAAAAAATAATTTTCATTTAGAGAAAGTCAATTTCCAAGATGATACATTTATATTAAATAAAAGATGGTTAGAAGAATTCTTAAAAATTTATAAAAAAGAAATAAATTTGCCCCTTTACTGTCATATACGCCCTAATTTAGTTGATGAGATTATAATTAAAGATCTAAAAGATGCAGGGTGTTATTATGTTGTTCTTGGGTTAGAGGTGGGGAATGATTATATCAGAAATAAAATATTAAAAAGAAATATGTCCAAACAACAAATATTAAACACATGTAAATTACTTAGAAAATATAACATAGGATTCACAACCCAAACAATGATGTGTTTACCTGAAGAAACCTTGGATATGGTTTTTGAAACAATAGAACTATCTGCAAAATGTAAACCAACCCATATTAATTTGTATTTTTATCAACCATATCCAAAAACAGAACTAGCCAATTATTCTATTTCTAGGGGGTTGTTTGATGGTAATTTTGATAGACTGTTATATACCTACCAAGCTGAAAGCAAGAATGAAATTCCACTGAATATTAAAAATAAACAAAAATTCAAACTTTTATCAGATATTTTTAGAGTGTGTGTGAAATTTCCATTTCTAATTAAATTTATAAAATTTGATATAAAATATATCCCTTTGAATCCAATATCTAGAATATTAAGAACTTTTTTAAACGGATTTTATTTTATAAAATATGGATTTGTAAAATGAAAAAGCCATTAGTCTCGGTAATAGTATTGAATTGGAATAACAAATATGATTTGGAAGTATGCCTGAATTCTTTGGCTAAACAGACTTATTCTAATTATGAGGTTATTGTAGTTGATAATGCCTCAACAGATGGTTCACAAGAGATAGTAAAGAAAAAATTTTCTAAGTATAGATTAATTGAAAATAAAGAGAACTATGGTTTCGCTAAAGGGAATAATATTGGAATAGCTCAGGCAAGTGGAAAATATATTGTAACATTAAACAATGATACAAAAGTAGACCCAAAGTGGATTGAAGAATTAGTGAAAATAGCAGAACAGCATCAAGAAACAGGTTCTTTATCCTGCAAGATGTTATTCTTTGACAAACCAGCTATAATTAATTCTATAGGCCTTAAACTCTATTGGGATGGAAAAGCAGTGGATGAAGGAATAAATGAGCCAGACAAGGGACAGTATGATGAAACTAAAGAAGTATTTGGTCCTTGTGGCGGTTCAGCATTCTTTAGAAAAGAAGCCTTAGAGGATGTAAAATTAGATGATGATTATTATGATTCAGATTTTGGGTTTTATTCAGAAGATTTGGACTTGGCTTTCAGATTACAATTAAGGGGATGGAAATGCTTGTATGTTCCAAAAGCAAAATTATTACACAAATTTAGAGGAACAACGGGTAAAATTCCCAATTTTGGTTTATACTATTCAATAAAAAATAAATTTTTGTTTATGATAAAGAATTATCCATTGAGATTATTAATATTTTATTCTCCAGTTATTATATTAAGGCAAATAACCTCTTCCCTTTACTATCTGCTAAAATTAAACAAAAGAGCATTTCAATCAAGAATGTTAATCTTCTGGTATTTGCCAAAAATGCTAAGAAAAAGATGGAAGATTCAGAGAGCAAGAAAGATTTCATATTCAAGAGTAAGGAGTTTATTACACAAGAGATCAATATTTGATGCACTATTCAGATGAAAAAATTAAGATTTAGATTAGAGGACAAAGCAAGAATGTTTGTTAATTATTTAGATTACTATTCTTTTAAACTATGTCATTTAACTAAAAAACTTCCAGAAATAAATAAGATAATTGTGATTGAATTAAAATATATTGGCGATATAATTGTCACAACACCTGTTTACTCAGCGCTAAAAAAGAGGTTTCCAAATGCAAAGATAGATGTTGCAGTTCCAAAGGGAATGGAAGATATTCTTTATGGAAATAAAAATATCAATAAGATTGTAATAATGGATAGAGATAATCCGCAATTGGATGAAACCTATGATTTGGTAGTTATCCTTCACAATGGTACAAAAAAGATTTGCAAATTATTAAAAGAAAAAGTAAAGTATAGAATTGGCTGCACAAGAGTTGGAATTCTGGAGCCAAAAGGATATTACTTGAATAGAAAAGCAAAACCAGCAAAATGGCAGCATAAGATTTTTGACAATCTTGATATTCTAAAAACAATTGATATTAATGTAGAAAAGCCAAAATTGGAATTGCATGTAAATCCAAATGCAAGAAAATCAATTAATGAGAAATTAAAAAAATATAAATTAAGTTCAAAAGATAAAATAATCATCATCCATGCAGCCCCACAGCATAAAACACATCAGTGGCTGCCAGAAAGATTTGCAGAACTTTCAGATGCCCTTTCAAAAAAGTACAGAGTAATCTTTACAGGAGCAGAAAAAGATAAAGTAATAATAGAAGATATATTTTCAAGAATGCATAACAAGGCAATAAATCTTGTTGGTTTTACTACTGTCAGTGAACTCATAGCATTAATTGAGAGAGCAGATTTGGTAATTAGTGTTGATACAGGAGCTATGCACATCTCAGCAGCCCTGAATAAGCCTACAATTGCCCTTTTTGGAGCAGGAGATCCATTAATTTGGCACCCATTTTCAGAAAATTCAAAAGCTATATACAAAAACCAAGTTTGTACAAGCTGCATGAAGCACAAATGTTCTAATAAAATTCAAATGGAATGTATGAAAGATATTACTGTAAAAGATGTTTTAGAGGCAATACATCATTTTCTTTGACAATCCAGTTAAGAAATCTTAATGTTTTTTCATAAGCCTTCTTTCTGTTTCCAAATAATCTTTTTGGCATGTGAAAGTTCTTAAATCCTAATTCTTTATCAACAAAATCCCTGTCATGAAAAACCAAAACCATATTTTTATCTTTCATTTTGATAAATTTAAACAGAGCTTTCATAACTTCAAAATTGCTTGCGACATTTGTTGTCCCATTAAATGGAAGAATAAAACTGGTGGGCATTAATTCAAATTTATCTTTTATTAACTCCTTGTTCCTGAGATAATTTTTAAAATAGTGGAAAGGGTAAGCAACCCTTATCAAAGAGCTGTCATACTTGTAATTATTTTTCTTAAGAATATCAATCATATTTTTATTTATGCTGTAATCAGGGCTTCTAAAACCAGCAATCTTTTTCCCGTAAAAGTTACTAATAATTTTGTCAGCTTCTAAAATTTCTTTTTCCTGTTCTTCAGGACTTTTTAATCCCAAAAAATAAGGATGACTAAGGCTATGGTTTCCAATCTCATATTTTTTTAAAAAACTATGTGCCTTTTTATGTTCTTTAACATTATTACCAACAACAAAGAATGTTCCTTCTATCTTATTTTTTTCTAGAAATTCAACAATCCTTGGAATCCCAATCTCAAGAAAAGCATCTTCTTCGTTTTCATCTCTGAATTTACCCATTCCATCTATATCAAAACTTAATCCTATCATTTGAAAAGTTTACCAAAGCTTTTATTCATAAACATAACATACCCTTTGACATAACTTTTAAACTGTTTGCCGGACCTAACTCTAAAAATTCTTTTCATGATTAATACGGGGTTGGTGTATAATGCAATGTAAGCCTTCTTTCTGTATTCTTTTAAAGTATTTATATCAAGACCTTTAGGAATAAAATAAGCATCTTCACTGTAATAATCCCACTTGCTGAAATCCATATCAGGTATTGTTCCGTATTTTTCATACTCTCTGAATAATTCAGAGCCAGGGAATGGAACAGTTATTTGAAATTGAGTAACCTCAGAATTTAACTCTTTGGCAAAATCAATAGTTTCTTGCATAGTTTCTTTTGTATCTCCTGGCAACCCAAGGATAAAACTTGCTCTTGTAGCAATTCCTAATTTGTAACACATTTTGAAAGCTTTTCTTATCTGTTCTTTTGTTTCGCCTTTCTTTATGATTTTCAGAACATTGTCACTTCCGCTTTCAACACCAAAAAATATGCACCAGCAGCCAGCCTTCTTCATTAATCTCAATAATTCTTCATCGCATAGGTCAGCTCTTGTTTCTACAGTCCATATTATATCTAGTTTATTCTCCATTATTAGATTGCAAAGGTCAATTATTCTTTGTCTGTCTATAGTAAAAGAATCATCCCAAAAAATAATTTCTTTAATTCCATATTTTTCTATTGCCCACACAATATCTTCAAAAACTCGTTTAGCAGAAAAAGCCCTTGTCTTTTTTGATATAACATCACTTGCACAAAAGATGCAATGGAAAGGACACCCTCTTCTTGTGTACATTGTGATTGATTTGTCTTCAATAGACACAGCAGGAGTTGCTTTGTATTTTTCAACAGGAATCAAATCATAGGCATATCTTGGTATTTCATCTAAATTCATTATGCAGTCGCCATAGCCATTATCAATAATTTTTTCATCATCTTTGAACATAAGTCCATTGATATTATTATAACTTTTTTTGTTTAATAGAGCATCAGCCAGTTTGTAAAATGGAATTTCCCCTTCACCGATAATTCCAAAATCAAAGCAACCTTCTTTTATCACATCTTTGGGTAAAGAGCTGATATGAACACCGCCAATAACTATTTTTTTATCAGGAAATTTTTCTTTTATTTTTTTAGCAAGTCTTAATGCATCCTTGTAATAAGAAGACATAGCAGTTAGTCCAATAATTTTTGCATCACTTTCTTTTATAATTTCCAATGTTTTTTCATCATCAAATATTTCTATCTCAGCATCTAATATTCCGATTTTAATCCCAAACTTTCTCATGTATGCAGCTATGCTCAAATAAGCCATCGGAGGAGTTATTGAAAAAATATCTTTCATATATCCGCCAGTATCTGCATTAGGTTTTATTAACAAAACATCCAGGTTCTTCCATCCTATTTGGTTAGATTCTTCCATAAATTTCCCTCTTGCATTGTCCAGAATTTAACATTTCTCTTTACAAATCTCCCAATATCTTCAAGATTTTTAGCTTTTCCAATCTGGTCAGTTAGATATCCAAATCTCAGGTAATAATCTTTATACCCCTTCTGAACAAGTTCCATCACTTCTGAATTGGGTAAATCACAGAAAGATATACTTGCAAAATCAGCATTTTCTAAATCAATCTTTTTCTTCATGCTTTCATAAATTTCACTTCCTGGAATCGGATTAAATACATTAAAACTTAGAAAGTTTGGTTTTATTTCTTTCATTAATTTTATACTGTCTAATGCACTCTCTTTTGTTTCACCAGGATAACCCAGAATCATGTATGCAACAGTTTCAATTCCTAGTTCATTACACCATTTAAACATCTGTTTGATTTGTTCAACCTTTGTACCTTTTTTCATTTTATCAAGCATTATCTGGTTTCCAGACTCAACACCTATTTGTATCTGGTAACAGCCTGCTTCTTTCATCTTTTCAAGCATCTCTCTGTCTACTGTATCTACTCTGCTTTCACATCTCCAGGACATTTTTAATTCCTTAATCTTTTCACATATTTCTAGAATTCTTTTTTTATTAAACACAAATAAATCATCAAAGAAGAAAATATCATCAAACCCTTGGCTCTTTAAGCTTTCAAACTCTTTTTTTATATTGTCGGGGCTTCTGGTTCTGTAAATTTTTCCATTATACACCTTTGTGCTGCAGTAAGCGCATTGGAATGGACAGCCCCTGCTTCCGAGAGATAATGTTATTCTTTTTTTTCTTGCAGTTATATCATAATATTTATCATTTGGTAATAATTCTCTTGCAGCAAAAGGAATTTCATCAAGGTCTTCTATGAGTTTTTCATTAGGATTGATTCTAACTCTAAATTTATCTTTCCATGTTAATCCCTTAACCTTTCCGAAAAAGCCTTTCTCAAATTCTTTGCACAAATTTCTTACAATTCTTTCCGGCTCTCCCATCACAACAAAATCAACGCCTTCCTCATTTATTATTTTGTCATGAAAATAAGTTGCTTGGCTTCCAACAAAAGCAATTTTGCAATTATACATTTCCTTTAGTTTCTTTCCGAAAGAAATGTCTTTTTTCATTGTAGACATTCCTGCGCTTATTATAATGAGATCATAACCTTTGCAATTTTCTAATGCTTTTTCAGAATCTAAATTTTCAGCATGACAATCAAGAATTTTAACATCAACAACATCTCTGATATACCCAGCAATATAAGCCAAACCAATTGGGGGCCACAAGTAAGGGGCCTTCCTGCTAACTCCAACACATCTACTCAAAGTAGAATCCCTGAATAGTTTATTTTCATCTGGGGGATTCAATAATAATATTTTCATTTGTTAGCTAATTTTTTTAATATATCCACCAACTCTTTTTTAATTCCATAGAGAAAATATGCTCCTATGAATATTCCGATAGCAATAGGTATCTGGGTCCATATTATTGCAATAGTTGTACTATCCATTATTCTACTCCCCCATTTAATCTTTTTAAGTCTTTTCTTAGGTTATATAAAATAAAAAGTAAAATAACTAATAAAATTGTATAAGGTATATGTGTCCATATCAAAATTTCGCCATTATTCATCTTAGTAATTTTGTTATTTTTAATCCAATATAAGCGCTTGGCACCAATATTAATCTTTTTCCAAATTTTAAATATTTATAATTTTCTAAAATCCATCTGTCATACATATCATTCGTTCTTAAATAATTTTTAAATTTTAAATGGGATTTTTCAACAGGATTTGTTTTTATGTTTACAAAACCAATTTTAATTTTCTTTTTAACTGCATCTAATAACATTTCAGGTTCTAATTCAAAGTCACTATCCTCAATTTCCATTTTTTTTAATTTTTCAACTTTAATTGCTCTAAATCCACAGTACATGTCTCTTATACCCGGAATTAACAGCATAAACCAGAAGGTTGCAAAGTAATTCAGAGCCTTTCTTTTAAAACTTCTATATGATTTCCTTTGTCCAATCACAAAATCATAATCTCTTATTTTTTCTAAGAAGAGTGGAATTTCTTCAGGTAAATGCTCACCATCGCTATCTAATGTGATTAAAACATCAAAATTATTTTTTTTTCCAAAATCAAAACCTCTGATTAAAGAGAAACCTTTCCCTTTATTTGGTTCATTCCTTAAAATTTTACAATTTTTTAGTTTAACAGGGATCTTACTTCCATCATCAATTACCAAAACTTCATTAACATATTTTTTTGCTTTGTCAACTACTTCTTGCACAATTTCTACTTTTTCATTATAACAGGGAATTATGGCTAAACTGTTCATATACTAATTTATTAAATAAAACCTTATAAATCTTATTCTTAAGTATCTTCTTATGAAAATAACCCTAATCTCAACATCAACCTATCCCTCAGACCAGGGAATAAGGAGTATTTCTAGTTACTTGAAAAAATATAATTATAAGGTAAATATAATCTTTTTGCAATATACAGAAGACTATTCAAAATTTTATACAAAAAATATTCTAAAACAAATCTGTAAGCTATGCAAGGACTCAGATATTATCGGTATTTCTTCATATGCCTCAACAGCACCAAGAGCTTCTCAGGTTATAAAATATCTGAGACCAAAACTTCATGAAACAGTTCCGATAATTTATGGAGGTATTCATGCGACAATTGCCCCAGAATCTTGTTTGGAAGATACACCAATCGTTATTGTTGGAGAAGCAGAACATGCCTTTCTTGAAGTAATACAAAGTATAGAGAAAAATAAAGATATTACACAAATTCCAAATGTTTATCTAAAGAGGGGAAATAAGATAATTAAAAATCCACCAAGACCACTAATTGAAAATTTAGATTCATTGCCTTATGCAGATTATGATTTACAAGACCATTACATTCTTGATAGAAATAAAATAAGGAAGTTTAGAGAATCAGACCTTAATGGTTCCATATTTTTTCTAACCGGCAGGGGTTGTCCATATGGTTGTACTTATTGTAGCAATAATCTACTTAATGAAATGTACAAAGGAAAAGGTAAGATAGTAAGATGGCACTCACATTCATACATAATTGACAACATTTTATTCTTAACAAAAAAATACAAAACACTAAAGATTTTTGACATTAGGGATGATACTTTTGCACTACGTCCATTATCACAAATCCAAGAATTCTGTAATTTATATAAGAAAAAAGTTGGTTTAAGATTCAAATGCCTTGCAGACCCGATGACAGTAACAGAGGAAAAAATTAAGTTATTAGTCGAAGCAGGGTGCACAGACATTATTGTTGGGATTCAGGGTTCAGAAAGGACAAATCTACAAGTCTATAAAAGAATGCAGAAAGATGCAAATGTTCTGCAGACAGCTAAAATACTAAATAAATATAAAGACAAACTGGCAGTAATGTATGATGTTATAACCTGTAATCCCTATGAATCTGCTTCTGATGTTCTCTCTCTTATTAACCTGCTAAGAAAATTACCACTGCCATATTATTTATCAGTAAATAATCTTGTGTTTTTTACAGGAACAGAGTTATATTATAAATCTTTAAAAGATAAAATTCCCAACACATCTAATCTGAATTATTGGGACAGGTGGAAGCATATAAAATTAAAACCAAGAAATGCATACCTTGTTTTAATTCTTAACATTATGCGTGGTGTAGTAACATCTAAGCGTTATGGTTTACTTCCAAACTTTTTGCTTAATTTTTTATTAAATAAAAAAATGATTAAATTTAACCTGAAAAACAAAGTATTTACTTATTTTATTGGAAGCCTAGTTGGAATTTATGATAATTTCAGAGAAAATATTGCTAAGCCAATTTACAGATCCCTACCATTAAACTTTAAGGTTTGGTATGATAGGATAAGATACAGGATTTAAAAAAGCTTATATTAATTAATTACTAAAAAGATAAATATCTTAGAATTTATGTGTTTATTGGCTTGCTGATCATCTCAATCGGTTTTACTATTTTCTTGCTTTTTTTTCTTCTTCCATATTATTTATCGGATTTTAGCCTTTCTAAATCTTCCTCTACCATCATTTTGACTAATTCTTCAAAATTTACTTTTGGAACCCATCCTAAAATATTTTTAGCCTTGTCTGATTTTCCTTGTAAAACAAAAAGTTCTGCAGGTCTCTTAAATTGAGGGTCTATCTTTACATATTTCTCCCAATCTTTAATTCCAACATGATTGAATGCAATTTCTAAAAAATCTCTTATTGAATGGGTTTGTCCTGTAGAGATAAGATAATTGTCTGGCTTTTCTTGCTGCATCATCAACCACATTGATTCCACAAAATCTCCTGCAAAACCCCAATCTCTCTTAATATCTATATTTCCAAGCCATATTTCATTTACAAGCCCCAATTTTATCTTTGCTACTCCTTCGCTTATTTTTCTGGTTACAAATTCTCTTCCCCTAATGGGTGATTCATGGTTAAACAATATCCCGTTACAACAAAAAAGCCCATAACTTTCTTTAAAATTATTAGTTATCCAGTAAGCATAAAGTTTTGATATTGCATAGGGGCTCCTAGGATGAAAAGGAGTATTTTCTGTCTGTAGACCATTCTCAAAACTATTGCCAAACATTTCAGAAGTTGAAGCCTGATAACATTTGGTTGTTGGACTAAACAGTTTTATTGCATTTAACAAATACAAAACTCCAAGAGAATTTACTTCAGTAGTTAGTCTTGCCTGATCCCATGAGACTCCTACAAATGATTGGGCTGCCAAATTATAAACCTCTTCTGGTCTTATTGTTTTTATTATGTTTATTAAAGAACACTCATCAGTCATATCTCCTGAAACAAATTCTATTTTGTCCGTTATTTTTAAATAATCAAGATTCCCAAAATTGGGATTAGAGCACCTTCTTATTAAACCATAAACTTTGTAATTTTTTTCTAACAAAAACTTAGCCAAATAAGCCCCATCTTGTCCCAATATACCTGTGATTAAAGCAGTTTTCATAGTATTTAAGAAATTTCTTAGTTTTTATTTGTTTCTATTTTGTACTCTCTATAGAGGTAACATAAACAAATAACCATTTTTCCTTCTTTTATCCTCTTTTCCCTTATATTGTGAGCTATCTGTAAGCAAATGAGACCAAAAACCAAGCATCAGGTTTTTAGGTTCTAAAGAAATTGGCCTTCCTGTAACTGCTCCAACTGAAGAATCCTTAAATTTGTTTATCAAAAAAGGTATTGCTCTACTAGAAATATTGACATCGCCATCTATCAAAATAAGAATATTTCCTTTGTACTTTTTTTTACATTGCTTCCAATGATAAGAGGAATAATGGTTCCGACTATTGTTTTTATTTTAATAAAAAAATTACTTGAACATCCATCCAAGCAATCCTGTTGAACTTCCTTCATTATCTGCAAGAGTTTTCAATCTCTCTTGTTCTTGTTTCATTACTTGTATCTGTTCTTGTAACAATACCTTTACATCATCAGTGCAGTCACAGGCATTAACTAACTCTTCTAGTTGTTGTATCTTTTCCTCTCTTGTCTGCAATTTAGTTCTTATTAATTCAGCATCTTTTCTGTCTCCGCCGAATAATGCCTTCATGAACCTTCCCCTGTTCATAATTTTCTCTTCAGAAGATTCAGTTTCTTTAGCAGAATTATCAAAGTCTCTTGCAATTGCACTAACCTGTTTTCCTACACCACCAGTCAAATTCTCTGAAGCTAATAAAGTCTGAACAGCAAGTCTAACCTCATTTTGCTTTTCTTTCGTCTCTCTTATTTTTTCCTTCTCTTCTTTCATAGCTTCTTTTAATATCTCTCTTTTTTCTTTTATTGCTTCTTTAAGTTCTGCAGCATTCTTTATCTTTAATTCTTTAATTTCTGTGAATGTTTGTTCTCTAAGTTCTTGTATCTTTTCTTTTGCTTCTTGTTTTGCAGTTATTACATTTTTATTTGGAGCTTCACTTATTTGTTTTTCTCCTTCGCTATTTTGTTCTTGGGTTTGTACTCTGATTTGTGCTTGATTTTGTTCTATATCTTTTTCTTGATTTTCAGCAGCCAAAACAAAAGAACTAACTAAAACTAGCATTATAAAAATAGTAAAAATTTTTTTCATAAATATACCTCCCTTGTTATATAGTTTCTATAATAATCTTCTACATTTATAAGTTTTTCCTTATACATTACTATGATGAAAATAAAAGAAAGAAGATATTTATTTCTTCTTGAATACAAAGTAACCTATAACTACTAAGACAACTACTATTATTATTGTAATCCACACCCAGCCAATTCCTGTACTTACCTCTCCTGCTGTAGCTTGTTCCCTTTCTGCTGCTTCTATTGCTGCCTTTTCTTCTTCAACTACCTTCTTTGCTCCTTCTACTAACTTCTTTATTGTTATCTCTGCTGTAGTTCCGAATTTAACCTTGTCCAATGTTACTTCTAAGTCACTTACTCCATCACTGTTTATATCTACCTTCTTGGTCTCTCCAATATTTAATATAACCTCTATTGGTGTTGAAGCAATTACAATCTTTGTTGAAGTAGCACTTATTTCTTTAAATGTTACTGTGTGTTTTGTTGCACCGTCAAAGCTGAAGGTCTTTACCCTTCCCACGGTCCCGCTAATACTCCCTGAATCGTCTGTTGACAAGTCTACATCATAACTTACAGTTGTAGCAGCCCCTCCTCCGCCACCTGAACTTGAGGATCCACCATCGGCTGAAGCAGTAAATTCATAAATTGATGAATCTGTAGCATGTCCCAATACATCAGTTACAGCACATTTAACTTTGTAAGCTCCAGCCTGACCAGTTTGACTTATTCCTGTAAATGTTGCAGATGCAGTCGTTATTGAAGTATCAGTACTCCCATCTGGTTTTGTTAATGTCCATTGGTATGTAGATACACCAGAGCCAGAATCTGATCCACTACATGTATAGGTAATAGAATGTGCTGTTATAATACTTATGTCTGAAGGGGGAGTAACTGTTACTGATGGGACCGTAGTATCAACCTTAATTGTGTAATTAGAGGAATTCCAAGCATCATTACCTGCTGAATCGTTACACCAAATATTCCAACTATAACTATTGCTATCAGCAAGTATTACAGAGAAGTCTATTGATTCGGCTTCACTAGTTAGACTTGTATCAGTTAGATTTAAGGTAAATGTTCCATTAAAATCCCCATGCAATTCACATGTATCTATATTGGTCTCAGTTACAGTATAATTAAAGGTTACATTACTATCTGTACTCCATGTATTGTTGCTAGGAGCATTTAAAACTATTATGGGATTTATTGCATCTACTTTAATTGTAAAGTTGCTATCATTAAAAGCAGTATTCCCAAGAGTGTCATTACATTGGACATTCCAACTGTGACCTGTGCTATTATCAGGAATAATTAATGTAAAATTTGTTAGGGTATCATTATTTACATTTAATATTGTAGAATTTAGGGAATAACCGCTACCAAAGTCACCATATAGATCACAACTATCTAAATTTAATAAGCCATCATATGCTGTAAAATTAAATTCAACATTGTTTGTATTAGACCAAGTATTATTCTGGGGGGTATTTAAGATTACTATTGGTCCTGTTGTGTCTAGAGTGATTGTACGGTTAGTGCTAAATCCTGTATTTGTAGTATTATCTTCAGCAAAACAAGACCAGTTATATCTCCCATCTGCTAAATTAGAAACTGTAAATTCATATGTTTCAGCGCTATTAACTTGTGAGGTATTTGACTGATTGAATGCAGGATTATTATCTCCCTCAGCGATATATAAACTTAAATTTGTTATCCAATCATTATCACTTATTGTTGCTGTGCAGTTTAGTATTGCATTTGAAGAACTTTGATTGTAATAGTTTACAGGAGAATTTTGAGTAACCGATGTGAAAGCTGCAAAAACATAAACTAATCCAAACAAATATAGGGTCAAAAAAATAGTGATAATTAATCTTTTATTTTGCATTTCCAACCTCTTTATTATATAGTTTCTATAATAATTGTCTACATTTATAAGTTTTTCCTTATACATTACTATGATGAAAATAGCACATATTAACATGTTTTACTATCCAACTTTTGGGGGGGTAGAGAAAGTAATGCAGGAACTGGCAGAAAGGCAGGTCAAGGAAGGTCACGAGGTTCATGTATTCTGCTGTGATTCAGATAAATACTCAAGAATTAAAATAAAGGAAGAGACAATAAATGGAGTAAACGTTCACAGATATCCATATTGGTTTAGGTTGTCATTATCAACATTTATCTGGCCATCATTGTTATGGAAATTGCCAAGGTATAAGTTTGATATTGTTCATACACACGTTTCAGGACATTTGTATATCTTATTCGCAGGAATTGTCTCAAGAATAAAAAAATTCAGGCATATTCACACAACTCATTGCCCATGGACAGATTCAAAATTCAGACCATTTGTTCTAAGACCATTTTTATTCTTGAATGATTTAACCTTTAACAGAATATCCTTTTCAATGATAGACAAGGTAATATCAATAACACCCTGGGAAATTCCAATTCTAAAAAAATTTACAAAAGAATCAAAAATAGAAGTAATACCAAATGGAATGGATGATATATTGTTCAAAAAAGTAACCCCAAATAATTTCAAGAAAAAAAATAATTTAAGCTCTCCACTAATCCTGTTTTTTGGAAGATTGAATCCAACAAAAGGACCAGAAAATTTGGCAAAGGCTGCAGTTGAATTGACAGAAGAAGGTCATAAGATAAACTTTGTTTGGGTTGGTCCGGATGAAGGCAAGGTAGACGAAGTTAAGGAGTTAATCAAGCCATATAAAAACATGAGATATCTTGGTCCAATAAAAGGCAAGGAGAACATTGCAGAAATGTATCAGGCATCAGATATTTATGTTCTTCCATCATATAGGGAAGGTCTTCCGCTAACAATATTTGAGGCAATGGCTTCAGGACTTCCCATTATTGCTTCTCCGGTAAATGGTATTCCCTTTGAAATGAAAGAGCCCGAGAATGGTTTGTTTGTTAATTATGGGGATATTAAAGGATTGAAAAAAGCAATTTTGAAATTACTAAATAATAAAACTTTATCAAAAAAAATATCTGAAAATAACATAAAGAAATCAAAACAGTATAATTGGGATATTATTTACAAAAGATATATGGAGGAATATAAAAAATTACTCTGATGCGTGATTTACTTTTACATCCTTGAAGCCAGAACCAGTTATTTCTGTTATTTCATTTTTGATGCTAATCCTTGTTTTGTTTAAATTTCTAATTTCAATAGCCCGTCTACCAACCTCTTCTAATCCTAATTCTCCTTCTTTACCCTTTCTTATATCTGCTTCTAAATCCCATATTTTTCCATTAACTTCATACAATCTTTTTAGCCATTCATCTTTGATTATAATTCCTTTTTTTCTATAATTCTCTAATTCTTTATTATAAAATTCAAGTTCTTCTTCTTTTTCTTTGTCTCCAATTCTTTCTGCTTTTAATTTTACAATCACTAGTCTGTCCAATAATTCAGGTAAAGGCATTTCCATTTTAAATCCATCCAACCTTCAGCTTTATAAGTTTTATTATTATAAAAAATATCATGATTTCAATAGTAATTACAGCATTCAAAGAGCCAAATATAGATAAAACTATACTCTCAATATTAAGAAATAAATTACCTTCAGACACAGAAATTATAGTATCTGCCCCAGATAAAGAGACAATAGAATTAGCAAAAAAAACATATTCAAAAATAAAAATATTTAACGACCCAGGTAAGGGAAAATCATATGCTTTAAACTTATTATTTAAAAAATTAAAATCAGAAATATTAATTCTTACCGATGGAGATGTTGAAATTGGGGATGTGGCAATAGAGGAAATGTTAAACAAACTTAAAGACCCAAAAGTTGGGTGTGTTTCTGGAAGAGTTGTTTCTATTAATAAAAAGAACAATATGGTTGGTTATTGGTCTCATTTACTTGCCGATGCAGGAGCGCATAATATAAGAAAAGAAATATACAAAAAACACTCATTTTTGGAATGTACAGCTTATTTGTTTGCATTTAGAGGCAATATAATAAAAGAAATCCCTTTAGATGTTGCAGAGGATGCAATAATTCCATACATTTTTTGGGAAAAGAAGTATGGGATTGCATATGCTGAAAACGCATTGGTATATGTTAAAAATCCAAATACTATCAAAGAATTTATAAAACAGAGAGTTAGAACAGCAGGTGCGCATTCACGATTAAAATTTTATTATCCCCATTTCCCTTCTGTAAAGTCTTTTTATAATGAAATAAAAAAAGGTTTTTTTTGGGCAATGTCATATCCAAAGAATATTAAAGAGTTAATTTGGACAATAAACTTATTCCCGATTAGAATTTATATCTGGGTTAAAATGTTTTTTTTAAAATCAAAAAACAAAGAATATAAAGATGGATGGGAAAGAGTAGAATCAACAAAGTAGAATATAAACCTTTAAATATTATCCAAAGAGGTGTATATTATGGAATTCAAGAAAGACAAGCTTGCTATAATCTTCTTAATAATTTTATTAGCTTTTGGAGCTTATCTTAGATTTGCAGATTATGATACTATTGGTTATCCGCATGATTCTCTTTTGACAGTTGCAGGCTCTGTAGCATGGTTTTATCCATTGGATTATTTTCCAGGATTAATTTACATGGGTCCCCCATTGGGAAATATTATTATTGGTTCAGGATGCATGCTATCTGGGCAGGATTTCTCTGGAATTTCTAATGCTCACCAATTATTCTCTCCAGATATACCTATATTGGTAGGGCAGCAAATGGTCGATGCAGAACCTTATTGTAAATCACCAATATACATTTTCGGATTGATATTCTTTCTTTTAGCTTCTCTGCTAGCAATACTTCTTTTGAAGGATTATTCAGCATTGTATCCAATAGCATTTTTTACATTCTCACAATTTATTTTGGAGTGGAGCAGAGTAATAAGCGTTGATGTGATCTCTTATGGTTTCATCTTTGCCGGATTAATCTTCTTATGGAAAGCATACAGCTCAGAAAAACTATCAAAAAAAGAAAATATTTATTTTATATTAACATTCATTTCATTTGGGTTTGCAGGAGCAACCAAACTCTCAGCAGGGATATATCTATTATTCTCATTTGTTTTCATAGTAGAAAAATACTGGGAAGAGATAAAATCAATAGCAAAAAAAATATTATCAGCAGTAAAAGTTAATTTTGCAGAAAAGATAAAAGTAAATCAGGAAATAACAAACATAAAAAAATTCACAACAAAGGTAATATCTTACATCATATTTTATGTTATTGCATTACTAATCCCATATAAACTAAATTTAGGAAATCTTAAGGGTGTGTTGATTGGTTTTAGAAGTCTTGCTCCAGATGTTTCTTCCTTTGGGTTAAACAAGTGGGCATTTGGTATGATTAATAATTTCTTAATGAGAATAAACATTTTTGACCTTTTGATTCTAATTTTTTCAGTTTATATATTCATAAAATTAATTCTTAAAAAACAAAAAGTCAAGGAAGAAAAATTTATATTATATCTTGTTTTATTATTTTTATTCACAGCATTATTCTTTGAGTCAACAAGCCTTTTGAGAGTGGCAATTCCATTTTTAATTAGCCTTATTTTGCTTATGGGGCTTGCATTTTCCAATAAGGAGTATTCTTTATTCTCAGCATTTAAAATACCTGCAGAAAAAAGAAAAAAATTCTCCTTCATCTTCTTGTTTATATACATACTATACTCAGCACTAATCACAGTCCCTCATGAGCCCTATTATTATAGGGGAAATGAAATTGTTTGTATGTTTGAGAAAGAAAATTGTGACCAGATGATTATTAGTGGGCTATATTCAAGATCAATAAAGCAGACAGTAAATTTCCTAAATCCCCTAATGAATGAAAATGAAACTTTCCTATACTTAGAAGGAGCAGTAGTGCAGGTATATGGAAGACAAAATGATTCATTGCAGCATCTCCAATTTGATAATTATGTTTATAGCCAGGTAGGAAGATATTCAACAATACCTGAAAAAATAGAATATTTTAAGCCAGATGAAAGAGATATAAGATATTTTATACCAACAAGGTGGTATGAGTCAGAAGAATCGGATATATTTAAAAAAGAATATGTTCCCAATTACTTAATCAGATTAAATAATAAAGATGTAATAAAGATATATGATATATATAATTTAACAAAAAAATAGATTCTAAAATGAAACTAAGTGTAATTGTCCCAGTTTATAATGAAGAGAAAACAATTAGAGAGATATTAACTAAAATAAATGCTGTTCAGTTGAGTATAGACAAAGAAATAATCATTGTGGATGACTTCTCAACAGATTCAACCAGGGAGATTTTAAGAAATATAAAATATAAAAACATAAGGATATTTTATCACGAGAAAAATAGTGGAAAAGGATATTCAATAAGAACAGGATTACAACATATCACAGGGGATATTATAATAATACAGGATGCAGATCTTGAATATAACCCAGAAGAATATTCAAAATTAATCCAGCCAATATTAGATGGGAAAACAGATGTAGTATATGGTTCCAGATACAAGGGAAAGGTTATTGGTCCAAATCTCTTATCTCACCTATATGGAAATAAAATACTAACCTTCATAACTAGAGTTTTATATTTACAGAATATATCAGATATGGAGACATGTTATAAGGTATTCAAAAAAGAGGTTCTAAAAGATATAAAATTAAGGGCAAAGA
The DNA here is from genome assembly GCA_000402515.1 of Nanoarchaeota archaeon SCGC AAA011-G17. Classification (GTDB taxonomy): domain Archaea; phylum Nanobdellota; class Nanobdellia; order SCGC-AAA011-G17; family SCGC-AAA011-G17; genus SCGC-AAA011-G17. The sequence continues at coordinate 81,719 of AQRL01000036.1, read as the reverse complement.
GGTTTGATTTTGAACCTGAGATAACCGCAAAAATAATAAAAAAAGGTTATAAAATATATGAAGTTCCAATAACTTATAGGAGTAGATTATTTGATGAAGGGAAGAAAATAACCTGGAAAGATGGTATTAAAGCTCTTTACTATCTTGTAAAATACAGGTTTACAGATTAAAATGAAAATAACTTTATTGAATGTTTTATCAGAAAGGGAAGAATGCATAAACAAAGATACCATGGGGGGCTATGGCTCAGCAACAAAAATAGGGAATGGTTTTTTTGCTAAATTAATAGAATCAAAAAAAAAATCTGGAGTAAAACTGCCGATTTTTGTACTTGGTTATATCGCTGCTATATTTTCAAATAAAGGACATATTGTTGAATATAAAATAAATGAAATTCCAAGAGACTCTGACTTGGTGATAATGCCTTCTTCTATTGTTGATTACAAAATAGAATTAGAGTACGCAAAAAAAATAAAGGAAGAAACAAATGCAAATGTTGGTTTTATTGGACCATTTGCATCAGTAAAACCAGAAATTTATTTGAAATATGCAGATTTTATAATTAAAAATGAGCCTGAGCAGGCAATAATGAATATAGCAGAAGGAAAAATACCCAAAGGAATTATAGAATCACAGCCAATAAAAGATTTGGATATTCTCCATTATCCAAAATGGGACATATTTCCTATTGAAGACTATGGATACTCTCCGATGGTAAACAAGAAACCATTTATTCCAATTTTATCGAGTAGGGGATGTATTTTTGGGTGTAATTATTGTCCATACAAGGCATATTACGGAAAATGGAGGCAAAGAAGTCCTGAAAATATAATCAAAGAAATAAAATATCTAAAAGAAAAATTTAATATAAAGGGATTATTATTTCGTGACCCATTGTTTACTTATGATAAAAACAGAGCAAAAAAGATTGCAGAGTTAATAATAAAAGAAAATTTAGATATAGAATGGGCATGTGAAACGCATTTTGATTTTTTGGATAAAGAACTTATTGATATTCTATATAGTTCTGGTTTTAGAAGTCTTAATGTGGGAATTGAATCATCAGATCAGGAGGTTTTGAAAAAAGCAACAAGAAAATCTGCTTCAATAGAAAAACAGAACGAAATCATTGATTATTGTCACAAAAAAGGAATTAGGGTAGCTGCATTTTACATTTTAGGATTGCCTGAAGATACAGAAAAATCAATTTTACAAACAATAAATTATGCAAAAAAGTTGAATACAATTGTGGCGCAATTCTTTATTTCAACACCTTTCCCAGGAACAAATTTTTATGAGCAAGTAAAAGAAACAATTTATGATAATGATTTTTCTCATTATAATTCATATACTCCGGTATTTCTTCATAAAAATCTAACAAAGGAACAATTACTAAATTTAAAAGAAAAGGCCTTTGTTTCATATTACTTTCGTCCAAAATACGTCTTAAGATTTATTAAAGATAAAATAAAATGATACTAATAACAGGTTCAACAGGATTCATTGGAAAACATCTGGTTAAAGAGTTATCAAAAGAATATAAATTAAGGGGAGTAATTAGAGAAAAAAATAAGAAACCAATAGCTAATTTAGAGTTATTTTACGGAGATATTACAGACAAATCTTCATTAGAAAAAGCCTTTTTTGGAGTTAATACAATAATTCATGCAGCAGCTCTAACAGAGGGAAAGCAAAAAGACATTCTAAAAACAAATATAGAAGGAACTAGGAATTTGGTGGAATTAAGCATAAAATACAAAGTTAAAAAATTTATTTTTATAAGCAGTGATAATACTCTTTTAAAAAAGAAAGGACCATATGCATTATCCAAGATAGAATCAGAAAAGATTATTACTGATTCTGGTTTGAATTATACTATCTTAAGGCCAAATTGGGTTTATGATCTTGAGGGCAATAAAGACCTAAAAAAGATAATTCTTTTGGTAAAAAAAACATATATAGTTCCAGTAATAGGAAATGGCAATTACTATTTGCAGCCACTGTACGTTGGAGACTTAGTAAGTATAGTAAAAAAAGTTATTAACAAAGAATCAGAAAATAAAATTTATCATATAGGAGGGGCAGAAAAAATAAGTTTCAATGAATTAATCGATGAAATATCAAAAGATTTGAATATCAAAAGAAGAAAGTTACATATTCCTGTATCTTTGTGCAAATTACTTTCACCAGTATTAAAAGTATCAAAAGGTAGGATAACAGAGATAATACAGGATAAAATAAGTGACAATAGTCTGGCAGTAAAGGATTTAGGTTATAATCCAACTTCAATAAATGATTCTTTAAAGAAAATATTAAAATGAAAATAACTTTAGTAAATTATCATACAGGAGACCAGATAAATTCAAGAGTCCCAAAGAGTTTGGTAAAGATATGGGGAGTTACCCCGCCATTGGGATTGGCTTATATAGCTGCAGTTCTGGAAAAAGAAAAATATAATGTTTCTATTTTGGACGTTCCAGCATTAAATCTAACAAAAAATGAAACCTACGAAGAGTTAAAAAAACAAAAGCCTGATGTTGTCGGGATTACATGTATGTCTTCTACAATTAGTGGGGCATTGGAGGCAGCTCAGCTGGCAAAAAAAACAGGAGCAATAGTTGTAATTGGTGGGTCGCATGTAGCTGCATGTCCAAGAGAAATACTTTCACATGAATTTGTTGATTATGGATTGATTGGTGAAGGAGAGCATACTCTTCCATTATTATTAAAAGCAATAGAGAATAAAACACCATTGAAAAATATCCCCGGATTGGTTTATAAAAAAGATAGGGAAATAATTGTAAATCCTGGATTTGGTTTTGTTGAAGACCTGAATTATTTGCCAATGCCTGCCTACCATTTATTGCCAATGGAAAAATATAATCTTGTTATTGCACTTCATCCAATGATAACTATGGTTTCTAGCAGAGGGTGCCCTGGGCAGTGTGGTTTCTGTTTTAAAAAACCAGGGGATAGAAAATTAAGATTCAGAAGTCCTGAAAAAATAGTTGATGAGATGGAGTTTCTTATAAAAAAATACAAAATAAAAGAGATAGTCATAGCAGATGATAATCTAACAACGTCAAAACCAAATATAAGAAAAATATGCAACGAGATAATAAAAAGAAAATTAAAATTTAGGTGGGAAGCACCAACGAGGGTTGATTTTGTTGATTTGGAAATATTAAAATTGATGAGAAAAGCAGGATGCAGAAGATTGAGATATGGTGTTGAGTCAGGAGATGAAAAAACATTAAAATTAATGAAAAAAGGAGTTACATTAGATAAGATAAGGCAGGTATTTAAATGGACAAAACGGGCAGGAATAGAAGCCTTTGCTTATTTTATAATTGGTTATATTGGTGAAACAGAGGAATCAATAAAAAAAACAATAAATTTTGCAAAAGAACTTGATCCGGATATGTTGATGTTTTGTGCAGCAACACCTTTGCCGGACACAAATCTTTTTGATTTGGCAATTTCACATAATTTTGTAGACAAAAACTATTGGAAAAATTATACTTTAGGTAAAACAAGCAAAAGATTGCCTTTTTTTGTAAAAGATACAGATAAATGGATAAAAAAAGCCTATAGAAGTTTTTACTTCAGGCCAAAATATATTTTAAGGATGCTTATGAAGATAAGGTCCTGGCATGATATAAAAAAATATTATTATGCTGCATTGGGTCTTTTTTTATTCAGGATGGAAAAATGAAAATATTATTTGTTTATACAAATCCTTTGGGAATTCCATATTATGATTTTGGAATAGGAAGTTTATCCTCTTTGCTTAAATCAAAAAATCATAAAGTAGAATTATTGGATTTTACATTTGGTATGTCTATTAATAGAGCAATAAAAAATGTTAAAAAATTTAATCCAGAGGTTATTTTATTTACATCAAGAACGAATGAGTTTCAGGATGTTATAAAAGTAGCAAAATCGTTAAAAAAAGAATTAAACAAGCCAATGTTTTGTGGGGGAATACACCCAACAGTTGCTCCAGAAGATGCTATAAAACATTTTGATGGTATTTGTATAGGTGAGGGTGAAGAAGCGCTTTTGGAATTAATAGATAATCTTGAAAAAAAGAAGGATTATACCAAGACAAAGGGTTTCTGGTTCAATAAGGAAAATAAAATAATAAAAAATCCGCTTCCTTGTTTGACTGTGTCTATGGATAAATACCCCTTTCCCGACAGGGATGTATTTGAATATGATAAATACCTGAAAGCAAGAAATTATCAAATAGATTTTATGACGTCCAGAGGGTGCCCATTCCAATGTACCTATTGTGTTAATCATACATTACAACAATTATACAAGGGCAAGGGGAATTATATAAGAACATATTCTATACCTCTTGTAATAAAAGAAATAAAGAGGCTAAAGAGTAAATATAAAATAAAAACAATCTTCTTCTTAGATGAAACATTTAATTGGAGTAAACAGAGATTAAAGGAATTTTCTGAAGCATACAAAAAAGAAATTAATATTCCTTATGAATGTTGTTTGAGGGCAGATTTGTGTGATGAAGAAGTCTTTAAATATTTAAAAAATTCAAATTGTTACAAAGTAGCAATTGCAATTGAATCAGGTAATGAGAAAATAAGGAAGGGTTTATTGGAAAAACATATATCTGATGAGCAGATAATCAAGGCATTCAAATTAGCAAGAAAATATGGAATTACTTCTATGTCTTATAATATGGTTGGATTACCATTTGAAACAAAAAAAGATATACAGATGACAATAAACCTTAATAAAAAAGCACAGCCAGATGCATTGCAAGTAAGTATTTTCAATCCATTTTATGGGACAAAACTTTACACTTATTGCAAGGATAAAGGATTAATAAGGGGAAATTTTTCAAAATCATATTACACAGGAACAAATTTGTATAATCCAAATATATCACAGAAAGAATTAATACAGATAAGAAATAGATTTGCATATAATGTCTATAGAGAAAGGTCTATGATAAAAGCTTGTCTTTTATTATTAAAGGAAAATATAGTCCCCATTTATCTTAAATTTGGGCGCTATGTCCCTATATGGTTTAATAATATTATTTATAATCTCTTTTGGAATTTTAAGCCATTAAGATTCTTGAGTAAATAACAATATTTTTAAACAATAATACCCTCTTAATTTTATGAATTATAAAGAGATACTAAAAAATAAAGAAGATATTTTTTTGATTATTATATTACTTCTTGCTTTTTTTTTAAGAATAAAATATTTTAACATAAATACTGGAATATGGTGGGATGAAGCAGAATACTTGGTAATGGCAAAAGATTTTGCATTCCATCCTTCTTGGGTGGACTGGAGTTCTGCAAGACCCATGTTTTTGCCATTAATTTGGGCATTATTTTTAAAAATAGGTTTAGGTGAAATATCAATAAGATTTTTTACAGAATTTATTCCATCATTTGGATTGGTTTTACTTATTTATCTTATTGGAACTGAGATCTATAATAAAAAAGTTGGTCTAATCTCCTCTTTTATTTATTCTGTATTCTGGTTAAGTTTATTTTTAACAGGAAGGCTGCTTACAGAACAAACATCGCTTTTTTTTGGTTTGCTTTCAATTTACTTATTCTGGAAAGGGTATATAAAGAAAGAGAAAAATTACTATATATATCTTTCAGGAATATTTATGCTGGTTGCTGTTCTCATTAGATTTCCAACAGGATTTATTTTATTACCCTTAGTTTTATTTCTTTTGATTAAAGATAGATTAACTTTCCTTAAAAATAAACAAATTTGGCTCTCTGTTTTGATAACGGGATTAGCAACAATTCCTTATTTGGTCTGGAATTTTATAAAGTTTAAATCAATATTCCCAGCATTTCAATTCTATGTAACTAGTGAAGTAACCTCAGCAATACATCAATTTTCAGAACCTGCTTATTATATCTTCAAATATCCATTAACATATTTAAATTGGCCACTCTTGATTTTTTTTATTGTAGGGTTGATAATTATCCTCATAGATTTAACCCTCGGTTTTGATGTTATTATCAAACAGACAGATAAAAAGTATAATGAAGATTTGTTTGTTCTTTTGTGGATATTAATTCCAATATTCTTTTTTGTGTTTATTTATAAGTATTCGGAAGAAAGGTATCTTTTGATAATTCTACCTGCAATCTTATTTATTACATCAAAAGGACTGCTTAAAGTTTATGAATATATAAAAAAATACAATAATATTTTTGCAATACTACTTATTTTTATAATCCTTATATATGCTGGATTTCAGCAGTATGAACAAGGTAAAGACCTAATTAATGTTAAAAAAGACACTTATTTACAAGTAAAAGAAGCCGCTCTTTGGATTAAGGAAAATACTCCACCAGACACAAGGGTCCATATAACTGCCAACCAGATGGAATTCATGGCATATGCAGAAAGAAAAACATCAAACGGAGCAGGTCATAATGAAAGTGATTTTTATGACAGGATGAAAATGTTTAATCCAGATTATTTGATTATATCTTATTGGTATCAAAAAGAAGTTGCATATCCAGATTGGTTTATTAAAATATTACAAGAAAATACAGAAAGATACCAACCAGTGATTGCATTTTTTGTTGATAAAGAAAAAACACAACCAGGAGCAATAATATTAAAAATTAATAAACAAATTCCTGAAAAAGCTTCTTCTTCATAATAAAATGTTCTATGGCAGTACTTCCCTTTAACATTTTTTTTATTATTTCTTTATCAGATATTTTTCTTATTCTTTGGATTTGATTATGTCTCTTTATAACATTAATGGGGTGAAAAATTACCCATAACCATCCAAAAAATATTCCAAAAGATCTTTTATAATCTTTAAACAAGAAAGCAAAAAAAGCCATTGCTTCCAATATTAATTTAGCAGGCATTATTTTTAGTAATGATTTTAATGAATAGTTTTTTAATAATAATATTGAATGATTTCTGTGTAACCAGTACCAGGTTTTTATCTTGGTTCCAGAGGTTCCTCTTCCAAGATGATATATAACTGAACTGGGGACATATTTTAAACTATAACCAAGCAAATTCAATCTCCAGCATAAATCAATTTCTTCCCCATAGACAAAAAAGTCTTTATCAAAACCACCAGAATTTATAAAAATGTCTTTTCTTATGCACATACACACACCACAAACCCAAAAAACATCTATCTCATCATTATATTGTCCTTTATCTTCTTCTATATTATCATAAACTCTGCCTCTGCATATTGGGTAGCCATATTTATCTATGAATCCACCACCAGCCCCGGCATATTCAAATCTTTGTTTGTCTATTAAAGATAAAACCTTGGGCTGGCATGCAGCAATTTTTTTGTCTTTCATAGTATCAATTAGATTTCCCAACCAATCAGGTTCAACTTCTATATCATTATTCATGAAAACAACAAGTTCTCCATTTGCATGTTTGATTCCAATATTATTTCCTTCTGCAAAACCATAATTATTGTCATTCTCAATTAATTTTAAGTTTGGGTAGTTTTTTTTAATAAATTTAACAGAACCATCTTTGCTTTTATTATCAACAATTATTATTTCATAATTTTTATATTTGGTTTTTGTTAAAGAATTCAAACATCTATTTAACATTTCTGTTCCACCGTACTGTAATATTATAATACTTACAAAGTTTTTCATTTTTTATAAAATATCTTATCATATATTTTTACAATAATCTTAAATGGGGAATATATCAATCTAAGTCTGGCTATAGAAACAAACATTTCGGGTATTGTTTTTTTTAAATTTAATCTGCTTCCTTCAATATCTTCCCACTCTGTTGGTATTTCTATAACATCAAAGCCATTTTTTTTCATCCTATAAAGCAAATCAATATCAAATGCCCACTGAGTAATACCCAGTTCAGGAGTTACTTTCTTTATAGCTTCTTTTTTGAATAATTTTGCACCGCATTGGGTATCTCTTATTTTTAATCCGAAGAATAGTTTAACCAATAAATTAAAACCTCTGCTGGATATTCTTCTTGTTATAGACTGTTTTTTCTTTATTATAGCTCCCTTTATCCATCTTGAAGCAATTATTCCATCATGATCATCTATGTTTTCAACTAAATCATAAAATGTTTTTGGGGAGGTTGAACCATCGGCATCAACATAACCAATTAGTTCAGAGTCAGCAATTTTAAATCCTTCAATAATTGCTCCCCCCTTGCCTATGGCTTCCTTGAATTCTTTGAATTTGATATATTTTTTTTTATTTGAAAATTTTTCAACAATTTCTCTTGTTTTGTCCATACATCCATTTAATATTATTAATATTTCAAAATCATTCTTCATCTTATCTAAAAAAAATTGAGAATAAGAGTCTAAGGTTTTTTCTATTCTTTTTTCTTCATTATATGCCGGTATAATTATATTCAGTTTCATTTTTTAAATGTATAAAAAATTAATAGCAGGAATAATGCTATCATTGTTCCAGACATAATATAAACTATTTGCCATAAATTTTCATGAAATAGATATATCAAAACAACTTGAAGTATATTAAATAAAATTAGAATATATATAAATTTATTTTTGTGTATTGAAACATTATAAAAAGATAATAAGTAAACCAAAGAAAAGACAGTCATTAATGCTGCAAAAATCCAAAGCATTGGAGCAATATTTAGATATTCTTTTCCAAATAGCAAACCAACTGAGAAATTAGGGAATAGCCAGTAAAATAATGTAATAAAAAAACCAAATATAGTAACAAGAAGCATAGATTTGTACAATACCTCCCTATGTTCCTCCTTCATTGCATATAATTCTGCTACCTTTGGGAACATAACCAAACTTATACTAATTGAACCAAAAAAAACAATTTTCCCACCAAGTAATGAAATCGCAGCGTAAAATCCAGCATCAACAGCATTAAAAAAATGTTTTACTAAAATGACATCTAAACTATAAAATAATGTCAGACTTGTTAGCATAATTAATACAGGAATAGAATATTTGTAAACATTTTTTGTGTCAAATTTTTCTGGGGTAACCAAATCTTTATTTAAGGTTATAAATGAAAAAAAGAAAGGAACAATATACGAAACACCAAAAGCAAGAACTGCTCCATTCAATCCCCATAAATAAATAAACAAAATACCAATTAAAATTTTGACTGCCCCCTCTATACAATAATTCCAACCAAGACTTTTAAAATTTTGTAACCCCTGCATAACCCCCCTGTTTATTGGCAGTAATAATGCAAAGAATAAAAATAAACTAACAGATAAGAAAGGGCTTATTTTTTCAGTATTCATAAAACTGGCAAAAAGAGGGCTTAAAATCATAAATAAAAAAGTTGCAACTAAAGAAACAAAAAACAATAATTTTATTGACCTATTTAGTAAATAAGCGATTTTTCCTGTTTCATTATGTACCTTAAAATTAGAAGTAAATTTTGTGATGCTTGTCTGTAATGTATTCATTGGTACAGTTATGATATATATGAGGGACATAATAGCACCAAATATTCCATAATCTGCTGGACCCAATGTTCTACCAACAATAAAATGAAAAATATATCCCATTATGTTCAAAAAAAGAACTGCAGAAAACAATATGATACTATCTTTCATTAATCTTTTGTCTTTTTTGAATAAATAATCTAAAAATTTTTTTATCATATTATACAAACCATATAAAACTTGATATTATTAGTTCAATTACTATAAAAAACCATACAATCTGTTTTTCACTAAATTTTCCTGTTCTTAAAAATATATGTGTTAATGAATAAACTTTATCATATTTTGAATGTAATTTTCCATCTTTGTAATAACCAAAACTATCTGCCTTTAACTTGCTTCTCAGTTTTAATATAAATTCAATAAAGAAAGGTATTGCCAAAACAATCGCTGCTCTTTCAATATCTCCAATAATAGCTATAACTGCCAAAGACCCACCCAAAAAATAAGTAAGTGAATTTCCAGGAAGAATCCTGGCAGGGTATTTATTATAATAAAAAAACGCAATTAAGGCAATAAAAACCATTAATGCAATTAAAGCCGCAATGTATCTTTCATTGGTATAAGCATATAGTCCTAGTACCCCCATATAGATAATTCCCATACCTGTTTCAAGACCATTTAACCCACCAAGCATATTAACCATATTTGCAGCACCAACAACACCTATGGGAACAAAAAGTAATGGATATAACACCCCCATATTTATTCTTCCAATAATAGGAAATGTCATTGTTGTTTCACCAACCATTATTGCTATTAATGGGATAGCTGCACTTAATGTTAATAATGGTTTTTGCCATTGATTTAATCCAACAGCACTTTCTTTTGTTTTTTTAATAACTAAATCATCAACAAAACCAACTATTGTTATAATTAATATAGAAAGCATACCGGCGAATATATAGTTTAGATTAAAATCATTTAATATTAATCCATCCATTACTGGAAAAAACGTTCTAATAAATATGAATGTAAGCAATCCAGCAAAAAAGCCGGCAACAACAGCTAAACCCCCAGAAATAGGAACTAGTGGTTTTCCCTCTTTGTTTTGGTCCTGAACAACTAAATCTATCTTTCTGAGATATCTAATTAACCAGGGAGTAAGAAACCAGACAGTTAAGAAACTTATAACCGTAGATATCAAAATAATGACTTTCATGTGTGTTTCTTGATTAATTATTTCTTAAGCTTTTCGTTTATAGGATTATATAATAGAAATGTTTATAATTGTTGTTTTAAAGCTTAATTTAATGAAATTATCTATAATTATACCTGTCTACAATGAAGAAAAAACAATTGCAGAATTGCTAAAAAAAGTAGAAGGGATAAATTTAGACATACAAAAAGAGATAGTTGTTGTAGATGATGGAAGCAAGGACAAAACAATTGATATTCTGAAGAGCTTCAAAAATATAGAATTAGTAGAACACGAAAAGAATCAAGGCAAAGGAGCAGCGATTAGAACAGGAATAAAGCACGCAACAGGAGATATTATTCTTATTCAGGATGCAGATTTGGAGTACGACCCCAATGATTACCTTTCATTAATACAACCAATTCTTGATGGAAAAACAGAAGTTGTTTATGGGTCAAGAAGATTAAAAAAAGAAAACAAACAACACTCTGGTATTTCTTTTTATATTGGAGGGATTGGAATGACCATCCTTACTAATTTGTTGTATAATGCAAAAATAACAGATGAACCAACATGTTATAAGGTTTTTAAATCAGAGGTTATAAAAAACTTAAATTTAAAATGTAAAAGATTTGAATTTTGTCCGGAGGTTACAGCAAAAGTGATCAAAAAAGGTTATAAAATTTATGAAGTTCCAATAAGCTATTATCCAAGGCATAAAAATGAGGGAAAGAAGATAAATTGGAAAGATGGGATTGAAGGCGCCTGGACACTTCTAAAATACAGATTTATAAATTAAAATGGATATCCTATTTATAGACCCACCATGGGTTAAGGATGATGAAAATTTATGGAAATATGTGGGGAGTTGTATGCCTTCTTTGGGGATATCATACATAGCATCTTTTTTGGAAAAGAACAACAAAGAAATAGGAATAATTGATTGTACTGCAGAAAAAATTATTGTAAAAAATATAGAAAAAAAAATTTTACTATATCCAAAACCAAAATTTATTGGTATAACTGCAACAACAAGTTTAATTAATAATGCATTGGAAATTGCATCAATCTGTAAAAAAATATATCCAGATACAAAAATAATTCTTGGGGGTGCTCATCCAACAATACTTCCAGATGAAATTATAAAAAATGAAAATGTTGATTTTGTAGTTAGAGGAGAAGGAGAATTTACAATACTAGAAATTTTGGAAAATAAAAAATATATTCTTGGATTATCATACAAAAAAGAAGGAAAAATAATCCATAACCCACCAAGACCATTTATAGACAATTTGGATGAAATGCCTCCACCAGCATATCACCTATTACCTATGAATAAATATTATCCTGCTATTGGTAATTACAAAAGACTGCCTGCAATGAGTATAATCGCAACAAGGGGATGTCCAGGAAGATGCACTTTCTGTCATAGGCTAACAGGAGAAAAACTAAGAACAAGATCTGCAGACAATATAATCGCAGAAATAAAGTTGTTGATAAAAGATTATGGAGTAAAAGAAATTTCTTTTTATGATGATACATTCACAATATTCAGAAAAACAGTAAAAGAAACATGTGAAAAAATAATCAATGAAAAAATTGATATAACTTGGTCCTGTTTTACAAGAGCAGACTTTGTAGATGAAGAATTACTATCATTAATGAAAAAGGCAGGATGTCATCTCATTCTTATTGGTGTAGAATCTGGAGATGAGAACATTTTGAAGAACATAAAGAAGTATATTTCTCTAGATAAGATAAGGGAAGCATTCAAAATTGCTAAAAAGGTTGGTATAAGAACAAGAGCATCATTTATGTTTGGGAATCCAGAAGAGACAGAAGAAACAATGAAAAAAACAATAGAATTTGCTCTTGAATTAGATCCAGATGAAGCGCATTTTAACATAACTACCCCTTATCCTGGAACAGAGATGTATGATTGGGCAAAGAAAAATGATTATTTGATGACAGAGAATTGGAATTGTTATTCCAGTTATTCAAACAAAGTCATGAATCTTCCAACTCTTGATTCAAAAACGCTTGATAAATATTATAAATTGGCATATAGAAAATTTTATTTAAGACCAATATTTGTCTTTAGGTGGATAAAAAACATTAAATCACCAGAACAGGCAAAACAAGCAATAAAAGGTTTTTTTGCAGTTATAAACGCGATAAAATGAAAATAACCCTATTATCAATAGATGCAGAAAAGAAACAGTGTGCAAATAAGGACGTTAGTGGAAACTTTGGAACTGTGACAAGAATAGGGAAATCTATTCCTGCAAAACTTATTGAACTGTCAAAGAAAAGGGGTGTAAATTTACCAATTCTTTCTCTAGCTTATGCAGCAGCCATATTATCAAAAAATGGTCATGATGTTTCTTTTTTACAAGATAAGATATCAAAAGACTCTGATCTTATTATTATTCATTCTTCTATGATTGATTATAAACATGAAATAGAAATAGCCAAAAAAATAAAAAAAACAACAAATTCGAAAGTTGGGTTTATGGGTCCTTTTTCATCGGTGAAATCAGATTTATTTTTACCATATTGTGATTTTGTAATTTGTGGTGAACCAGAAGCAGCACTTATTAATTTAAAAGAAACAATACCAAAAGGAAAAATTATCAGTGAACCAATAAAAAATTTAGACTCACTTCCATTCCCATTATGGGATATATTTCCTTATGAAAAATATTCTTATTCTCCTGTGATTAATAAAAAACCCTTTCTGGTAATGCAATCGAGTAGAGGATGTACATATTCATGTAGCTTTTATTGTCCATATACAGCAACACAAGGGACAGTATGGAGAGCAAGAGACCCAGATAAAATTATTGAAGAGTTGAAATATCTAAAAAGAAAATTTAAGATAAAAGGGTTCTTATTCCGTGATCCTGTATTCTCATTAGATAAAGAAAGAGCAAAAGAGATAGCAGAAAAGATAATTGAAAATAATTTGGATATAGAATGGGCATGTGAAACAAGACTTGATTTACTTGATGAAAATTTGCTTGACACATTTTACAAATCAGGATTAAGAGCAATAAATGTAGGCATAGAGTCAGAAAATGAAGAAATTCTTAAGAAATCAAAGAGAAAATCAATAAATAAAACACACCAAGAAAAAATAATAGATTATTGTGATAAGATAGGAATAAAAGTTTCTGCTTTTTATATTCTTGGATTAGAGGATGATACAGAAAAGAGCATTTTAGACACAATAAATTATGCAAAAAAACTTAATACACATATAGCACAATTTGCAATAAACACTCCAATACCTGGAACGGGGTTCTATGAAAATATGAAAGATAGATTTCTTACAAATGATTATGAAAAATTTGATAATTATACACTTGTTTTTAGACATAAAAATCTAACACCAGAACAAATTGAAAGGTTAAAAGAAAAAGCATTTGTTTCATATTATTTCAGACCAAAATGGTTCTTAAGCTATATGAAAAGAAGACTGGCAAATTAAAATGAATATCAGCTATAAAATATTTTTTAGTATCTGGATTGTTTATCTTTTTTTTATTTCAACATATGGTGGTTCTTATCTAGCGGAATCTATAATTCATGAATCAATGGCTATTGTTGACAAAAGAACTTTTGTTGTGAATGATTACATGAAAGAGGGATGTAAACAGACTGGTTGTGATTATTCTTATTATAATGGAAACTTCTATTCAGGATTTGCTCCTGGAACAACTTTTTTGATAGTTCCATTTTATATAATCTTCAAACCAATATTTAATTTTATTCCAAATTTGTTAAATATACCACAAGCACAACTTAATACAGTTATTATCTCAATAATATCAATTGTTTTCCTATTTTCTATTTTATCAGTCCTTATCTCTGTTTTAATTTATAATTTTTTGGAGGATATAATAAAAAGCAGTAAGAAGAGACTATTAATTGTGTTTACTTTTGCATTTGGAACACTTTTTTTTACTTACTCGGTAGGTTTTTATCCAAGAATATTATCCGCATTTTTTTTATTTTGTTCCTTCTTTTTGTTATACCAATATAAGAAAGATAATAGAAACGTGTTACTATTTATCTCGGGGCTATTTGGGGGATATGCAGTGACGATAGATTTCCCACAAATTATTAGCTTATTCTTATTATTTCTTTATTTATTAACATTAAAAAGGGATAGAAAAATAATCCTTTTTATAGTAGGTATTATGATCCCCTTGTCTTTTTTAATGTTATACAACATTACAGTCTATGATAGTATCATTCCATCAAGTTATCAATACAGAGTACATGAAATAACCCCATCATATAGTACAAACCCCAATGGAATAACATATGGTATTCCTAAATTTGAAACAATATTTATGTATCTCTTTTCTTTGAAATATGGTCTTTTTGTATATATGCCTATATTGTTTTTATCATTTTATGGTGTTTATCTTGGGTTCAGAAAAAAAGAGTTTAGAAATGAAAGTATATTATTTCTTCTTATATTTTTATTACAACTTATTTTTTATTCATCTTTTTCTGGGAGAAGTCCATGCACATTTGGATTAAGATACCTACTTCCAATAATACCATTTATCATAATTCCATTATCATTTACTTTTGAAAAGATTTCACTCAAAATAGTAATTTTTTTATCTTCTATTTCAATACTAATAAATTTTGTTGGAGTTATGTATGATTTTGGGTGTACTCTTGAAGATTTAAGTTATTATTTTAATTCTATAAAAGAAAGAGGATTAACTAGTTATACACTAACATTAATATCTACAAAAATAAACAATATGGACTGGCAAATTACAACCATAATAACTTTAATATCCTTTGTTATAATTTTATTAATAATTTATTTTATATGGAAAAAATGAAAAAAATAATATTGTTTTTGATATTTTTTTTGGTAATGTTTTTATCTAAAATAACAATATTGAATCTTCCATTTAATGAAGATGCGCTTACATATCTTGTACCCTCTGCAGAGCATATGGTAAAAAATGGAATTAATCCTTTTGTTAATGGTCTTTCTTTTGGGCATACCCCTTTGTTATTTATGGTTTTAGCAATAATCTTTTTTTTCACTACAAGTCCGATAATGGCTTATGTAATAATCATTTTATTCTCATCTCTTGCTTTATTATTCACATACTTGATAGCAGAGAAAATATTTGATAAAGATACGGCAATAATCTCTGTAATTCTATTATTTTCAATCCCCTCTTATTCTGCACTCTCTGGAATTTTTTCCACTGCAATACCAAGCACAGCACTGAATATTGCAGCAATATATTTTGTTATAAAAGAAAATAAAAAATTGTATATTTTGATGATGTCATTGTCAATTTTAATATATGAATCTTCAATGCTTATTATTCCAGGAGTTTTATTGTATATTTTAATAAAAGACTATAAAAAAGATAAAAAAGTACTTCTTAGAGAATTGTTAATTTATGGTTCGCCGTTGCTCCTTGTTGTTTTTTGGTTATTTTTAAATAAGATAATAAATGGTTGGTTTTTTCATCCGGAATTGAAAAGATTTAGGTTAACAAGTATCTCACCTATAATATTAATCTTCCTCGGAGTATTAAAAAAAATATTTTTTGATGAGTTTAGATGGATATTAACAATATTAATTATTCTGGCGCCATTAACCATAAAATCATTTTTTAAAAGATTTAAATATAAATCCACATTATTTTACTTAATTCTGAGTATATTTCTTCTTGTTATAATCTATTTTATTCCTTCATTACAGATAGAATCAGCAAATTTTCCTACCTTAAATAACCATATCCAAGAAGTTTATAATTTTAGGTTTTTGATTGCAGTAATATTCTTTATCTTTTTAACAACAAATAAGTTATTTTTTGAAGAATGGAATAAAAAAGAGATAATTCTTTTTTCATCAATAATACTAATTTATGTAGTTTATCATTCTATGTTTAGAACAAACCTTGCTAGGTATTTTGTTCCAATATTCCCACTGTTAGTTATAATTGCCTCTAAATCAATAACAAAGATATTTGGGAATAAGAAATATTTGGTTGCATTAATTATAGCAGTACTTTTTATTTCTGTATGGAATTTGAATCTTCCGTATCATGGTGATTTGTCATCAAATATGGAATATGCAGACGAGGTTACTGTTGAATCTCAGGCAATAGGATACATAGAAGAGAATTATCCAAATTCCGTTGTTTTAACATCTGGTTTCTTTTCAAAACAAGGGTTATCATCACCTTATTCAGGCTATACAAAAAAATCAATAAGAAATGTGGATATTGATAGTATAAAAGATGACAATAAGTTTGATATTTTTTATTATAATGGATTTATTGGAGAAGAAAGAAAAAAAGAAATTATTAATAAATTTAATTTAACATTGGAAAAAAGATTTGAGAAAAATAATAAGTATACAGAAATTTACATTAAATCAGACTAAATCTTCAAACTCTTCTCTGTACATATTATTCTTTAAAACTGGTCCTGGTAAAAATCTTCCTTTTTTGTAATACCACAAATCATTCATACGCGCAGTTAGATAAGCAGGAATTTTAAATAAGGGAGTGTCAAAAATAATTTTGTTTAATAAAGGAATTTTTCTTAAGTTCATTTCTATAAGAGAGATTATGTGGGTTTTCAAGATTGCAGGCTCGAACTTGCTGATTTTTATTTTATCTCCTTTCAAATTATACTCTTTGCTTCCAATACCTAATTTGTGTGCATATTCTATCTGTTCTACACTATCCATGCCTATCATTTTTGCACCAACAGAATCAAGTGCAACAAGATCATTTGATGCAAGAACACAATTCATAATCTTTGGCTTTCCAACTCTTGGTCCGTGCCCCTCTGAGCATACACTTGCATCACCAACAGCAAAACTAACCTTAAGAAATTTATTTAATTCTGCAATACATTGACTGGCAACAGTATGGTATTTTTGTCTTACAGTGGTTATGCATCCCCACTGATTCTTTAAAGAGAAAGTCATTTTTGTTATATAATGGGTTTTTAAAACAGGTAATGTGACAATAGAATCTACATCTAATAATATTTTGGGTATATCAAGCTCCTTGAATATTTCTCCTCCAATATTCTTTCTTATCATTGGTTGTTTTGATAGGTTTACTAATTCAACACCATACTCTTTGGCAATTTTATTATACCCCCATGCCTCAAAACATCTCTCAATTTGTTTGTTTGTTACAGTGTAGGAATCACCAGCATAAATCTTAATGCCTTTTTTACTTCTTAATTTTTTAACAACAGCTTCAAATACCCATGGAGATGTGCATTGTCCAGGTATGACCCTGTCAGATACACAATTTAACTTTAAAAAAACACTATTTCCAATATATTTCTTCCATTCTGCTAATTCCATAACATCAGAGACCGCTTTAAAAAAAGATTCCTTTGTTTCTCCAACATCTTTATTGGCAACAATTGACATTCTATTTTTTAATATACATAATTTTATAAATCTCTCTGTATGGAAAAATAAAAATGAACACTATCCTTTTGATACATCCTTTTGATGGGGTTTATAATGATGTAATGCCGCCAACACTTCCATTAGCAGTTCTTTCAGTAGCAGCACCGCTAGTTAAGGAAGGATATAATGTAAAGATAATAGATCAAAGGACAGATAAAGACTGGGAAAAAGAATTAAAAGATTTTATAAAAAAAGAGCCACTTTGTGTAGGTATAACTTCTATGACTGGCTCTCAAATAAAATTTGCACTTGAAGCATCAAAAATAGTAAAAGAAAATTCTTCTGCTTATGTGATTTGGGGGGGTGTTCATGCTTCTTTATTTCCAAAACAAACATTAGAAAATAAATATATAGATTTTGTTGTTATAAAAGAAGGAGAAAATACATTTTTAAAATTAATAAAAGCATTACAAAATAAAAAGACAATAGAAAAAATTAAAGGAATAGCATATAAAAAACAAAATAAAGTAATTATTACACCAGAAAGAGAATTTACAGATCTCAATAATTTTCCAGAACTTCCGTATAATCTTATCGATATAAAAAAATATACTCATAAATCTTTTAAGCAAAAAGAGGTAATAGACATTGAAACATCAAGAGGATGCCCCTACGCATGTGGATTTTGCTATAACTCAATCTATAATAAATCATATTGGAGGTCAATGAAACCTGAGAATGTAGTAAAAAATATAAAGAAACTCATAAAAGAGTATAATATTAAATCATTTTATTTTATAGACGATAATTTTTTTGTTGATCAAGATAGAGTAAATAAAATTATGAGTTTAATTATCAAAGAAAATCTAAACATAACTTTTGGCTGTCAGGGAGCAAGAATAGATACTTTGGATAGAATGATCCCAGAAGATTTATCCTTATTAGAAAAGGCAGGATGTAAATTTTTACAAATAGGTGTTGAATCTGGTTCAGATAGAATGTTAAAATTAATTAATAAACTAATAACTAGGGAACAAACAATAAGGGTAAATAAAAAACTTTCAAATTATAGCTTTTTAGTGTTGTATAATTTCATTTGTGGTTTTCCAACAGAAAATAAAGAAGATTTATTTGAAACAACTAGCCTGATATATAAACTTTTAAAAGATAATAAACATGCGATGGCTGGCCCAGTTTATATTTATAAGCCTTACCCAGCAACACCTCTTTATAATGTTGCAATTTCACAAGGATTTAAAGAACCACAAAAATTAGAAGAGTGGGCAAATTTTGATTGGACAAAAATATCAGAGTTTAATCAAACCAAAGAAATGTTAAAATTATTCAAAAGGATTATGATTACATCTATATGTATTGATGATAAGATAGAATCTCAGTCAGAATCATTTATTTATAAAACCGCTGCAAAAATTTATAAACCTATAGCAAGATTTAGAATAAGACACAATTTTTATAATTTTATGCCAGAATCTTTTTTATTAAAAAATAAGATAAACTAAAATGATAACAATACTTTTACCAGCGTATAATGAAGAGGAAGTTATTGAAAAATCAATAGATAAAATTTTTAGTGCATTAAAACTTAAAGAAGATTATGAAATTCTCGTTATAAATGATGGCTCAACTGATAGAACAGAGGAAATTATAAAAAAATTAACAAAAAAATACAAGAATCTAAGATATATTAGTCATGAAAAAAATAAAGGATTGGGTGGAGCAATAAAAACAGGGATAAAAGAAGCCAATGGAAGAATAATAATTGAATTAGATGCAGATATGACTCAGCCAATAGACCACGTTGCACAAATGGTAAATAAAATTGATGAAGGAAATGATATTTGTATAGCTTCTCGTTATATTAGGGGCGGCGGGATGAAAAATGTACCCCTATGGAGAGTATTATTGAGTAAATTAGCAAATAAGGCCTTTTCAATCATATACTTCACAAAGATTACAGATTTAACAAGCGGATATAGAGCGTATAAATCTTCTTTTGTAAAGAAATTAGACCTTTCTCAAAATGATTTTTCAATTCAGTTGGAAATATCCGTTAAGATGACCAAGAATAAGGCTAAAATATCAGAAATTCCTCTTGTGCTTACTAACAGATCAATAGGTTCATCAAAATTTAATTTTATAAAGGCTATGCCAAAATATATTCCTGTGATGATAAAATTATTCTTTATTAGATGGTCCTGACTTCTTGGCATAAACAACTATATTATCAAAAAAGTTTACTCTTGGTCTAACATTTCCTAAAAAAGTTTTATCAAAAATAAATTTTAAAATACCATAAATCATTTTATAATTTTTTAACCATTCAACTGCATACCTTGGGGTTATAATCCTCGAATATGATTTTATTTTAATAATCTTAAATCCATTTTTTTCTAATATTTTTCTAATCGTTTTTTTATCAAAATAATAAATATGCATGCCAATAAGATTCCACCACCTTTTTCCCATAATTTTTGCAAAGATACTTCCGATATTTGGGGTGTTTAATACAATAATTCCATCATTCTTTAAGATACGGTTTATCTCTAAAAGTAAACTAGATGGATACTCAACATGTTCTATAACATCCCATAAGGTAATAACATCAAAAAATTTATCATTGAATTTAGCCCTTTCTAATCTTTTGTTTATAATATTAACACCAGTATTTTTTCCATAATCACAAGCCCATTTGGATAATTCAACTCCGTATTCATCCCATTTATTATCTTTAGCAACTTTAAGAAAAAAACCTGGACCACAACCAATATCCAATATTTTACCCTCTTTCTTATATTTTTCAATTTCTTTTAAATCTCTCTTGGACGTTTCTATCCTAGCCTCTTTTGATTTTAGATAATCCTTGTCCTCAATAGTTTCATAATTCTTTTCTATATCTTTACCTAAAGGATTAACATAAATAAGACCGCAATTATTACATCTAATTATCTTTCCATAATTTCCGCTGGAATAATACTGATAATTTTTACCATCTTTCCCTTCATAAATGACTGTATACGTGTCTCCACTACAAATATTACACAAAACCATATAAATCATATTTTAATAAATCTTTTAAACCTATTCTTTAATTTTTAATAAACAAATACTATTAGAATATCTGGTTGGATTCATTCCACATTTAATTAAAAAATTACAGTTATCATCTCTTGTAATAATCTCTTTTCCTCCGATATCTTTCATGCTTTTTAAGAATAAGTTACAATCCCTATCAATCAAATATTTATCTGGTAAACCTGATTTTTCCCTGGCTTCTCTACTAACGCTTTGGGAACCCCAGCCAGACGGAGTGTAAATATTATAATAAATTGCACCATATGAATAATATGGTCTTGGATAACCGTTAATACCTATGATTAATAATTGGTCATCAACATAAGGAAATAATGAAATAATATCCTTATTCTCCTGGTCATGCCCATGATAAAATGAAGTGAAATTTAGGGATAACAAAATAGCAGCTATTGGAACAATAATTAATCCGTATTTAATAATATTTTTTTCATAAGATAATAATTTATCAAATCTTAAATTTAAAAATAAATATATTGATAAAAATAAGAAGAACATATTATAGGTATCTGGCACAGGTCTGTTTAAGATAGGAACAAACGCAAGAATTCTGGTAAAAAATAGTGCTCCAATTACTAGTGGAATAGAATAAAAAATAAGCTCCCTTTTGTTTTTACTTGTTTTATAATATAAATAAAATACAAAAAAGAAAATTAATGGAGTGACATAAGAAGAAACTCTATCTATCAATGTCTCTTGGGTAAATAATAATAATGTTCTCTGTAATCCATAAAAACCACCGACAAATGTCTCACTTGAATCTCTAACAAAAGGAATTGTCCAAAATGCAGTTAACAAAAAGGTTACAAAACAGCTTAATAATATTACAATCCTTTCTCTGTTCTTTTTTACCAATAATAAACTTAAGATAAGCATAGATGATATCAAAAATATAGATATATGGCTTAATAATAACAAGGAATAGACAGGTATAAACCACAGGAATTTCCAGTCTAACTTTTTGTCTTTATACCAAAGAACAATGAAAATAAATAGTATCATCCATAAAAATCCGAAAATTTCGGAATGCCTACCTATTCTATAATACCCAATAAGGATTGGGTTAGCAAAGAATAAGGCAAACATAGCAGTTCTTTTTATTGGGGATAATCCATGATACTTTCCGAAAAAATATATTGCAATGAAACCAAGAATTACAATAGAAACCATAGCAAAATATGTAGCTGCCTCTACACTCCCTAATAAATAATAAAAGAACAGACCATAAAATGTTCTTGCAGGGTGATAGAATTTTAACAAAGGATATCCGCCAACAAAAGTATACCAGTTAAGGATATTTTCACCATAGCCATATTTTTCTAAGAAATATAAATCAGACATATGTGCACTATGGTC
The DNA here is from genome assembly GCA_000402515.1 of Nanoarchaeota archaeon SCGC AAA011-G17. Classification (GTDB taxonomy): domain Archaea; phylum Nanobdellota; class Nanobdellia; order SCGC-AAA011-G17; family SCGC-AAA011-G17; genus SCGC-AAA011-G17. Next base: position 59,187 of record AQRL01000036.1, on the reverse strand, counting down.
ATTAGAAAAATCTAATGGAAATTCTTCTACTATTCCATACAAATTGACAGTTCTTATTACTAAATATATAACTAGAACAATTATTGCAAAATAGAGCCATTTATCCGGAATCTTATTTTTGAGCAACAATAATCATCTCCTTTCTGTTTTTTAAATATCCAAGTAATTTAATCAAAAAGAGAGACAATTTGAAAGATAATCTATAAAATAAAGAGAAACCATAGGCATAATTAAATTTGTTCAATTTGATATTAAAATGATTATGGGTTAGCAATTCATTGAATTCGTGGAATCTCCAGCTGAAAAAATGCTGGGCGACATTTGGAATAAATATCTTTTCAGGTCTGTTTCTTGGAATATTCGGTAAAACAACTATTAATTTTCCATCTTTTTTTAATATTCTACAAAACTCTTTAATATAATAATCTGGGTTTTCAACATGTTCTAGGCAGTGGATACTAATAACTCCATCAATACTTGAACCCTTTATACTTTCTATCTTTTTGTTGGTCTTTATTCCTCTTTTTTTGCACTCTTCAATACAGAAATCACTTATATCAATTCCTATGCTATTTTCTTTTCTTAAAAAGATATTCTGTCCAACACCACACCCAAATTCTAATATTTTATCTGTTTTATTAAAATGTTTTAGATAAGTTTTTTCAGCATATTTTGCTCTAAATAAATAATATCTATTATTGTTTAATAGATTTTTATGTACAAATTCATGATAATCTTTTTCATAAGCCATTTTTTTATTAGAATCTTCCTTCAAGGCTTTCAACTCTTGGGTCTGGAAGTTTATCAACATAATACATATCAGGAATTACAAGGTCTTTTGGATAGCTAATATCCCAGATTTTTAAAGGTCCGATAATCCTTCCATTATAGAGTGATAATGGCATATTTTGCTCATCATTATAAACAGTTTTAAAATATTTTCCATCCTGTCCGAATAAGTATAACTTGGTAAATAATGTTCTCTTAACCTTTGGTGAGATATATATCCCAGCATCAACCGGATTAACTTTATTATCTTGTATAACAGGAATAATTCTTAAGCATCCTACTATTCCTTTCTCGGGGAAGGTTATCTCTCTGCCATTAATAAATACGCACTCTAATGGAATCCTGATCTGCTGACCATTATAAACAAGAACAGCTGTTGGTTGTCCTATCTGTGAATCATTTCCATCCTGTTTTACTGGCAGGAATATTCCTACAATGCCAGAACTTCCCCTTGGATATAGCTGTCCTTTATATGTGAAATCCTCGTCTAATGGAGCCCCTCCTCTGTATAAATAAATTGTCTCGTCTCTTGTTTCCTGAATATTATTTTTATCAATCTGGAAGACCTGCAGCCATGAATATCTGTCCCAGTTAACATCTGAGCCAATTGATGAAAATGCAGGATACTTTCCAATCTCATCTGAAATCATTAACAAATTAGTGGCATTATGCGCTTTCAAAAATTCTAATGCCTCAGTTTCATTCTGCCCTGTTAAAACTGTCCTTCCCATAAAATAATTTAAGCTGCCCATAGCATTACCGCCATCTGTCATAGTTGCCCTCTCCCCTCCGTACTGAACTAGATATCCATAATCCCACCAGTGGGCAAAAACAGCATCCTTTGGAGTATTTTCTCTTATCCATTTTCCAGCATATTGCCATTGCTGATTATATCCAGGACCTACGTATTTTGCCTGCAAATAGGTTTGTCTTCCAAATTCAACCAGCATTCCATCTTTGTTTATTATTGGAAGTTTATTAACCAAGGGAATCGCGCTTACAGCAGAGCCAAATGGAGAGAATACAATAAAGAAGATTAATAGGTAAGCAATTATCTTGTATGCATCTTTTTTCAGTTTCATTGAATATTCAATTGCATTTACAGCTAAATAAGCAGCAAGTATAGTTGTTACAGGAACAAAAACAAGAATTAATCTTGAGGCGCTTCTTGCCCCGACAATCATAATTACAAACCAGACTAAAATAAAAAAAGCAACATCATTTATTTCTTTTATTTTGTTGAATTTCTCTTTATTTTTGTAAAATAGGTATAAGTAGGATGCAATAATAAACACACCAAGCATTATTAATGAGCCAAAGTAAATAAACCGGGCAGTATTTGTTTCACCATTAAGAACTGTGCTACTAGGAGAGTATCTGCTGAATGTAAATCCCAAAAGGAATAATAAATATACTAATGTTGGTTTCCATGCATTTTTTTCAACTATTTTGATAATATTATAAAATATCAGAACAGAGCCAGCCATAAACAGCCAGAAATAAGTCCAGGACATTTGTCCAACCCAATCAACTAAATAGGGCTGATGAGCCTCTGCAACAGTTACAGCCCATCTCCCTGTTCCAAAGGGATTTGTTAAAGTTACATAAATATCCCTGATTCTGTCTATGATAAAATCTGGATGGAACACTATCATCATTGCTAAAACACCAATAACCAAAGTAACTAGAAAATTCAGGATGCCGACAGGAATTTTTTTGTCTATTCTTTCCCTTATTTTTAATAAATCTTTTTTTAATATTGCTAAATTTAATATAATCATAACAAATGCTATGCAATCAATAGCAGTGTACATACTTCCAATAAGGTTCCCCAAGGTCCAGCCCCTAAAGGCAATTAATATAAAACTTAGAAGCAAAAACCATGAAATATAAGCATATGAATTTTTTTCATCTATCCTGTTTAATAAAACCTCAAGCAAAACAAAAATGCCGATTGTTGTAATGACAAAGCTAAAGCCGCCCCATACTAATCCCATCAGTCCGCTGCTCAGCCCAGACAATGCACCGAATATAATTGCCTTCTTTATTTTTTCATTCTGCCACGCGCAGACAAAGAAATAAAATGCAGCAAACATAAATATAAATCCAAGGCTCTCCTTGTCAGAGAAGCCGGCTATTGTTCTGTGTAAATAAGCAGGAACCAATGTTAAAAAAGCGCTTGCTAATAATGCAATCTTATAATCAAATAATTTTTTTACAAGCAAAAAGAAGAATACTAATGCAATAACAAAAGAAATAACAGGATACATAACATGGGCATACTGGACAGTTATTGAGGAATTGAAGAAATGCCAGAATTTATACAGGTAAGCAATGAAATAACTTAAGAAACTATACTCATTCATGTTCCCACCATAAGCACCACCATAGCACCACGGGAAATATCTCATGCAGTCTGCAGCCATTAAGTGGCCATTTTGGACAATATACTCAACATATCTAAGAAAAACATAAGTGTCAGCCTCTGGTCCCGGAATATATCTTCCAGTTGTTACATCATGCAATAATGGAAGATTTCTTGTTCTTATAAAATAGCCAAGCCATGCAATTATAATAAGAACTATCCAGTACCATTTAGTATTTTTTTTGAAGTAAGAAAATATCTTCTCTTTTCTTTTTTCTAAAACAGAATTTTCTTCCATTATCTTTTCTTATGGTTTAGGTTTAAAAATCTTCTGAATTCTTAATTGTCAGTTTGCCTTTATCAGCAGTCAGTAAAACATCCCTTTCTTTTGTAAAGCCGGTAATCTTTGTAATTTCAGGAGGGATTCTTATTGTGTCTAATCTTATATCTAAATTCATTAAAATGCCCTTCTCATGTTTTTTGGTTAAATCCTTCAGAACATTCTTTGCGCCATCAGCCAGCTTAGTTTCTTTAAATTCCTTTGACCTTTCAAATAAATAAGATGCAATATCCCTTGCCATATTTTTTTTAGTTACTTCCATTATTCCTCTTAACCCCGGGCTTAAATTAGCCTCGATAACCATCGGGCCCCTGAAACTCTCTAATATATCTATCCCGACAATCTCAGCCTTGATAGCCCTTGCGGTTCTTATTGCTAATTCCCTTTCTTCAGGCTTTAAATTATGAATCATGCCTGTTCCGCCCTGATGGATATTTGCCCTTATATCTCCCTTCATCCCCTTTCTTTTCATACAGCCGACAATGCTGTCACCGGCAACAATTACTCTTATGTCTTCAGCCCCAGTGTCAATAAACTCCTGGATAATATACGGCTGTTTGAAGACCTCCAGCACGTCCAGTATTGTTTTCGCACTTTCAATAGAATCAGCGCTCATTACCCCTTTGCCGTGTGTTCCGCTTGGTATTTTGATAATAATCGGGAACTCTACTTCCTCTAATATTTTTTTTGCAACCTTGATTGTGCTTGCAAGATAGGTCTTTGGAATGTTAATATTATATTTCTGCAGCTCTAATATTGTAAGTAATTTATCTCTCCCAAGAAAAAAAGAATCTGGTTTGAAAGGCATATAGCATTTTCCCAGCAATGCCTCTGTTATTGCTCTCTGTAATATTGCATATTTGTAGCTTCCCCTTAAATAAACGCAGTCAAAATTTGGCAGTTCCGTTCCATCATGTAAAACCTTAAACCCATCCTTGCCTGCCCTTACCTCAATCTCATTTATCTTAACCTCTTCTACACTGCTGAATAGCTCTCTTGCCTCTTGGGCTATTAATCTGCTGCTATAACCCCCCAGGCTTATGACGCATAATTTCATCTTTTAGGGTCAATAATAAACCCCCTCTTTAATATATTCTTCCCGATTAAAATCCTGTATTTCATATCTTTCCTGTCAATCAGGTTAAACCTTGCATTTAAAGCCTTTCCCTGAAGAATAATCCTTGTTTTTATTACAGGCCTCATGCTATTTCCATGAACACTTTTAATATTCTTTGTTTTTATTGTGGGCCCTAGCTTTAATTCCTCTGCCAATGTGCTGTCTATTGAGCTTGTGCTTGCCCCGGTGTCTATTTTTGCCTCTATCTCCCTGTCATTGATTTTTATCTTTTCTATAAGCCCGATTACAATTCCCATACTATATTCCTCTTTTATATTCTTTTAAATTTTTCTATAGCAATCTTTATATATAATTTGAACTATATAATATATATGGATGAAACTACCCTGAAAATCACTATTTTAATCTTGGTAATACTATTCTTTATTGGTCTGATAATTGCCTTTTACTGGATGTGGCATAAATCAATGATAATAAAATCAAGAAGAAACAAAAGTCACAAGCACCCAAATGTAGTAATGTATATTCACAAGGCAAAGAAACAGGGCTTGACTAAAAAACAGATAAAACATGAATTGAAAAAACAGGGCTGGCCAGATGATGTGGTTGAACAATACCTTTAAAGATGATTCTCAATTGATTTCGAAATCTTATTTTTAAAATCCTCTGCCGCATCTCTCATTGCTTGTTTAAGAGTTATCCCAGAATGACCTCTATTATCTGCTAATGCAGCAATTCTATCAACTCTTTTTTGGTAAATTTCTGCTATCAATATTGAGAAACCCAATTCTTCATTTCCTTTCTGAAAAAAATTTCCATTCTGTCTAAAAACTAAATCAGTATAATCATCCAATTTGATTTCAGGAATATTCTCTTGTTCCATATGAGATATTGCTGTTCTTGCAAGTCTTTCAAAAATAGGTTTGTATGCAGCAACAATTAGTTGTTTATAATCTTTCTCAATGTTTCTATCAATACCACTCAGTTCTTCTTGAAAACCTTGAACCATACAGTTAAGTTAAAGGGAGTTGTTTATAAGCATTTATTTCCTTTAAAATATACTCTCCGAAAGAATTAAATATCTTTATTTTACAGTTTATTTATGGCAGCATTTGAAGATTTTCAGAAATTGGATATTCGTGTTGGAAAGATTATAGAAGCAGAGGATTTTCCAGAAGCAAGAAAGCCGTCATACAAATTAAAAATTGATTTGGGAAAAGAAATTGGAATAAAGAAATCCTGCGCTCAGCTTGTTAAGAATTATTCCAAAGAAAGTCTGAAGGGAAAATTAGTTCTTTGTGTTGTAAATTTCCCGCCAAGACAGATTGGGCCTGCAGCATCTGAAGTTTTAACTCTTGGAGTTCCTGATAAAAATGGGGAATGTGTTTTGATTAAGCCAGAAAGAGAAGTTCCAATTGGCGGAAAGTTGTATTGAACAATATTTGTGATTATTTATCAGCATTAGGATCTATTGTGCTCAGAATACTGTTACTAACTGCATCATCAAAGTCCCGTGCTAATCTTCTCATCCCATACTTAATATCTGAATCACCCTTCCTTCTTGTATAAAGTTTGGCAGCATCCAATATAGTTATTTTATTTTCTCCTTCTCCGTAACACAATCCAACTCCTCTTTTATATCTAAGGTTGCTTAACTCCTTATTTATTTGGAATTCAGGAGAACAATCACCCATCAATTTACCCTCTATAAGAGCAAGAAGGACTGTATACTCATCAAGAATAAGTTCTTCATTTTTTTTCTTTATTTCAGATTCCATCTCATCCATAACACCTTCAAGACCTTTTTTACTTAATAGCCTGAAAATTCTATCTTCTATTTTTTTCATTTCTCTTTTATTTGTCATAACACCCCATTTATTTAAACTCATTTATAAGCATTTATTTCCTTTAAAATATACTCTCCGAAAGAATTAAATATCCCTATCTTATATTCAAGCTAATGCAAGAAAAAGTTACCTTCAATATTGACAAGAATAAAAATTTCTCAGAGTGGTATACTGAAATTGTCAAGAGAGCAGAATTGGCAGATTTAAGGTACAATATAAAAGGATTCTTGGTCTTTCAGCCCTTCTCAGTCTTAACAATGGAAAATATGTATTCCTTGTATGAAAAAAAATTACAAGAAAAGGGACATTTGCCCTACTGGTATCCCGCTGTAATTCCAGAATCAAATTTTTTAAAAGAAAAAGAACATGTGAAAGGCTTCTCACCAGATGTATTTTGGGTAACAAGCTATGGGGATAACCAGAAATTAGAAGAACCTTTAGCTTTACGCCCAACATCAGAAACAGCCTTTTATCAGATGTTCTCATTATGGATCAGGAGCTATAAGGATTTACCATTTAAAACCTATCAAAGAGCCCAGGTATGGAGATATGAGACAAAAGCTACACGTCCATTTATCCGCTCTAGAGAATTCTACTGGATAGAAGCCCATGATGCCTTCTCTTCATTAGAAGAAGCAGAAGCACAGGTAAAAGAAGATATGGAGACAACAAAGGAAATGCTTCATGATGAATTTGGAATTCCTTTTATATTCTTCAAAAGGCCGCAGTGGGACAAATTTGCAGGAGCAGTAAATACCTATGCAGCAGATACCCTAATGCCGGATGGAAAAGTTATCCAGCAGCCCTCTACTCATCTTCTTGGACAAAATTTTTCAAAGCCCTTTGATGTAAAATTCAAAGATAAAAATGGAGAGGATAAATACTGCTTTATTACCTGTTATGGTCCAGCTATCTCAAGAATATTTGCTTCCTTGATTTCAATACATGGAGATGATAATGGCTTAATCTTTCCCTTCAAAATTGCTCCCTTCCAGATTGTAATTGTTCCTGTGCTGATTAAAGGTAAGGAAAAAGAAGTGCTGAAGAAAGCAAAAGATCTTCAGAAAAAACTAGCTGAGAAGTTTAGAGTTTATCTTGATTTAAGGGAAGAAAATATGGGTGAAAAATTCTATCACTGGGAAATGAAAGGCATTCCAATAAGGTTAGAACTAGGTCCAAAAGAAGCCAAAAGTTCAGAAGTTACACTATTCAGAAGAGATACAAGAAAAAAAGAAAAAGTAAAGCTCAAGGATTTAGTTAAGAAGATTGAAAAAGTCGGAGAGGAACTAACAAAGAATCTCATCAAAAAAGCAGATGATGAATTCAAGAACAGCATAATCAATGTTAAAAACTTTTCAGAGCTGAAAAAAATAAATGGTAAATTTGTTAGAGTTAATTTCTGCTCAATAGACAAAGATGGTGAGAAATGCGCCGAAAAAATAGAGAAAGAAACAGAATTGACAGTCCGCGGGATAAGAAGTGATGTAAAGGAAAAAGCCTCTGGAAAATGCATTGTCTGTAATAAAGAGGCAAAAGAAGTTGTTTATCTTGCCAAGCCCTACTAATTTTAGAGAATAGAAACATTTATATATTTTAACGTACTATTACGTAACATGGTAGAATTAATAGGAAAGGTTAGCAAGGGGAGTAAAATGGACCAGATATACATCCCAAAGAATAGGGAGTCCATACCAGTAGGTTCTTATGTAGTTGTAAAACCTTTAACAACAGAAAAGCAGGAAATCAAGCCGTATTTCTATAATGTTACTATAGAGCCAATAAAGGTTGAAATAATAAAAAATATAATGCAAACAATAGACAAAAATACAGATAATGAAAATATTATAATAACAGGCTCTTTTTTGGAAAGGGGATTCCAGTTTAATGATATAGATATCCTGATAATTGGAGGAAAGATAAAAGAAGAGATTTTGGAGAATTATTTGGGGATAAGAGTGCATATAATCAGCATAACAAATAATGCTTTGATTAAGGGTTTGGAAACAGACCCCCTGTATAATTTAATGCTGAGCAGATGCGTCTCTAAAAAAAGGGTTATTTACAATATTAAGAGAAAGATAAGTTATAAGCTGTTGGATTTGCATTTGCTAAAGAGTAAAATTGATAATTTTGAATCTTTAAAAGGAAAAGAAAAATATGAAATAATAAGGAATATAATTGCCATAAAAACTTTTATAACTAAAAAAGAAGTAAGTAGGGCAAAAGTGGACTCTGAGATAAACAAGCTGTTTGGTCTTGAAGAGATCAAAGAAAATTTAATAGATAAAAATGAGTTTAATAAAAAATATAAAAAAATTTATAATGAAACAGAAAAATTAATAATGGAAGGAATTAAAAATGAGTCAAAATAGGAATAAGCTGATTGACATTTTTGTTGGTAATGTTTCTAATTCAGTTATCCATAGAATTCTTGAAAAAGCCATAGATGAGGAGGATATTAGGAAGCATTATGATAGGGAGTTTCTAACCAGTTTGGAGATTGCTAAAAGATATAGGGAAAAAATTAATCCCAAGAGTGAATTTCCAGAGAAAGATGCTGAAGAAATAAAAGAAATGGTTAGGAATAAAGTGAAAAAGGAGCTTAAGAAAAGAGAATCCAAAGGCTATAAAAATATAAATTTTGATTTGATTGATAGTGTAATGGATGAAATTTTAAAAGAAACGAGGATTATTAAAAAATGATAGAAGTTCTCCGCTTAAGCCACAGGTTAAAACGTGATGTCCGTGTCTCTACTCATTGTGCCTTATCTTCTCGTGCTCTGGGTGCTTCTAAAATATATTACTCTGGCCAGCATGACTCCTCTTACGAAGACTCTGTAAATAAAATAGTTTCTAACTGGGGAGGAGATTTTACAATTGAATATGTAAAGAACCCAATTGAGCTGATTAAAGCTAAAAAAAGGGAAAATTATTTTGTTGTTCATCTTACCTGCTATGGTTTGGAATTGAATAAAGAGATAACTAAAATACGCAGGAATAAAAAAATCCTTGTTGTTGTTGGCTCAGAAAAAGTTCCTCCCGAGATTTATCATCTAGCTGATATTAATCTCTCTGTTACTAACCAACCCCATTCTGAAATAGCTGCCTTATCTCTGTTTTTGCATGAATACTTTCAGGGAAAAGAAATGAATCTAAAATTTAAGAATGCTAAAATTATAGTAAAGCCTGCTAAGATTGGGAAGAATGTTATAAAAAACTTATAATAGAAAATTTTATTAATACTAATAATTAAATTTTATCTGTATGAAGAATAAAAATTTCTTTTATTTACAATATAATAAGATTAATTGGGAAAATCAGGAAAAAACAAAAATAAACTCTTTTGTAAATAATTTTATTATCAAAGAGATTATCCTGAAGAAAAAAGATCCCAGTATTAAAATATTTGATATTGGGTTTGGAATAGGTTTCTTTATCAAGATGTTATGCCGTGATTTAGCTAAAAGCTATAAAAATATAACCATTGAAGGGTGTGACCCCTCTGATAAGAATTATAGTTATTTTATAAAGAATCCTATAAAAATTAAAAAAAATATTAAACTAAAGACTTATAATAAAACCTTTCAGGATGTGCAAACAAATGAAAAATTTGACTTTATTACTGCAGTCTATGTATTTCCTCATTTTGGATTTGATGATTTACAAAAAATAGCGCAAAAGATTTACTCTATGCTGGATAAAAAAGGCAGGTTTATTCTAGTTGTGGCTAATGAAAAATATCTTGAAGAAAAATTAAAAGATAAAAGAGACCTTTCTATTGAAAATAATATTATAGAAATGGACAGAAAAAAATACAAGGAGCTGCTGCACTACTCCGATGTGCCAAAGATAGGGAAAATAATAGACTATAACCGGGAAGAGCAGTTCTACCTTGATTTATTTGAAAAATTTAATTTTAAATTAGATAAAAAAAGGGATTTAAACGATAGCGGTTTTATCTGCACTGTTTTTGTTTTTGAAAAGAATGTAAAATACTAACAAGGGACTATTGATGCGCTCGGAATAACGCCTTCCAATTGCTTTTCGATAAACCAGTATAAGTTATCAAAGTTTTTCTTATTTCCTTCTTCTAATTGCTTTATTAGATTATTGTGTGTTGTTATAATTTTTTCATCCTCAGGTTCTATCTCATTTAAAAAATCTACGAGTTCAATCCCCCTGAAGTAAATTTTTCGCATTAAATCATAAATTTCATCATATTGCTCAGTTTCTTTTAAGTAATTTCCAGAAGTTCTATAATTTCTGATACTATCTCTTAATTCTGATATCTTTCCCTCCAATCCCTTGCTCTCTTCCAAAAAAGAATTGGTTTTTTTAGATACTATTTCCTTATATTCCTCAACTGATAAATTATAATAAAAATTTAAATCAAGGTCCATAAAATAAAACCAACCGAATTTAAATATAAATATTATTGACAGCTAATAGTTATGTTCTAATAACATAAACCTTATCTCTTTTCCTGACTTTAGGAGATTTAACACCAACAATTTCTCCCTTATTGGCAATTTTCCTGTTGTCATGAAAGCTCTCAGCTAAGAACTCAACACATCCAGTAGTATCCCCTTCAATTACCATTCTTTCATTTATCTTAAAGCTATTCTCTGTTTTAATCTCAGCAACACCAACTTTAGCAAAATAATTAACAACCCTTCCGACATAGACCTTCTTCTCTTTAGCAAGGCTTCCATAGAGATTAACAAACTCATCTTTACCAGGAACATTAAAATAAAATCCAGAACTAAATCCTCTGTTATACACCTTTTCTAATTCCTTCAAATCATCCTTATCAGCTTTCCCATCAATAGCCTTCCTGTAAATTTTAGTTGTTACAGCAACATACCTTGCATCCCTGTTCCTTCCCTCTATCTTGAAAGCATTTACTCCAATTTTAATCAGTTTATCAATAAAAGGCAGGCAGCATAAATCCTTGGCACTCATTACAAAGTTATTATCTAATTCTAATTCATAGCCCTCATCTTTATCTTTTATAATATACTCCCTCCTGCATGGCTGTAAGCAATCTCCTCTGTTTGCACTCCTGTTAAAAAGAAATTGTGAACTAAAGCATCTTCCAGAAACAGAGACACACATTGCCCCGTGAATAAAGCATTCAATCTCTAAATCCAGTTTCTCTTTCTTAATCTTCTTGATAATCTCTTTTATCTGCTCTAAACTCAGCTCTCTTGCAAGAACAATCCTTTTTACTCCAAGCTCATAATAGAATTTAGCGCTTTCAAAATTACTTACAGAAGCCTGTGTGCTTAAAATTGGTTTTATCTTGTATTTCTTTAATAATTCCAAAACAGACAAGTCCCAGAAAATAACACCATCAGCATCTTTTAGTTTTTTAATAATATTCTCTATTTTCTTAATCTCTTTATCATAGATTATTGTATTTAGAGTAACATAAACCTTAACCTTTTTATTATGGCATAACTCAATTACCTTCTTGACCTCATTTAAGCTGAAATTCTTGGCATTTGCCCTCATTGTAAACTCTTTCAAGCCGAGATAAACAGCATCTGCCCCACCATCAATAGCAGCATGTAAAGTTACAAAATTCCCAACCCCGCTCATTAGCTCTGGTTTTTTCATAATTTTTCTAAGAAATATCAATTTATATAATCATCTAAACTTCGCTAAAAATCTTTTTCATTCTATAACATAAACTCATCTTATCAGTATAATTAGCACCAGTTCTTGCTAAAACCTCCATATCATGCTTACTCCTATGTCCAGAAACAAAATAAAATTTTTCTTGTAAACCTCTTCTTTTAACTTTCTCAAAGATTCTTTCTGGTAAATCCAATATTTCTATTTGTTTTTCTGTAAGAGAGTCATCCTCTGGGACAACCCCCAAAGGCTTCATATCCACAAAGTAAGCATATGGTTTTTCTCTACTAACATAATCTAAAGCTCCATGAAAATCTGTGAAAGTTACTGTGTTAAACCCATTTTTTTCTATAAACCTGGAAATCGCTCTAATAAAATGCAAATCATCATCCGCAAATAAAACATCTTTTGACATAATAGCTACTTCTAAGTAACTATATTTAAACCTTTCCATAGAGCTTGGTTGTGAACCAATAAACCCAAAAGAGTTTATTAACAGGATTAAAGAGTATATAGATAACAAGAAACCGTTGTAAAACATTAACTTATATAATCATTTAAAATTTATCCTTAACAGAAAACTTTATATATTACTAAAATAAGTAATAATCGTTACTAAAAATGATAACAATACAGGAACTAAAATTATTGGATGTTTTTAGAAAGAATCTGTTAAAGCCATTAACCTTTAATGATATAATGGAACTGGCTAAAAAAGAGTCTAAAACTTGGGTGTATAATAGTTTAAAGAAGTTTGTGGAACTAAAATTTTTAGAGAAAATTAAAGTAAACAACAGCTATCTATACAAAGCCAATCTAAATGACGTTGGATTAATAAAATTCTTTGATCCCTTGGACTTTGGAGATATAAGCACAACAAAATGGTCAAAAGACATTTATGAACTTTTAAATGAAATAAGGAGAAGTATATCAAATATAACCCCTTTTTTTATTCTGTTGGTATTTGGCAGCCATGCAGATTATACTCAAAAAAAAGGCTCTGATTTGGACATAGCAGTTATTATAGACAAAGAGAATATAAAAATAAAGCCGTATATTGAAAAGGTTGCAAGAAAAGAAATAATCACTGTTGATTACCATATTATAGAAAAAGAGGAATTCAAGGAAATGTTGTTAAGGGAAGAGGAAAATCTTGGAAAAGAAATATACAGAAAGCACCTTATTATCTGGGGGGGAAACGCATATTATGAATTAATAAAGGAGGCTGGAGAAAATGGATTCACTGGTTAATTTGTACTTACAGAGGGCAGAAAATGAAAGGGATTTGGCAAAAGCCTTGCTTGATGTTTCACAGAATGATAATCTAAAGCTAACTCTTGACCTTACTCAGGGAATAACCTTCTATAGTGCAGTCATATCGCATTCTTATTATTGTATATTCTACTGTGCAAAGGCATTATTACTGATAAAAAATATCAAGACTGATTTTCCAGAAGTTCATAAAAAAACTTTAGATGAATTCAAAAAGCATTTTGTTGATACTGGAATTTTGGATGTAGAATTATTAAAGATATATAACAGTATGATTATAAGGGCAGATGAATTGCTTGAATTATTTAAGGCAGAAAAGCAGAAAAGAGGAAAATTTACATACCAAAAGCTTCCGCAGGCAAATCTGGAGCCAGCTAAGGAATCTATAGAGCACGCTTTTAAATTTTTTAAAAATATCAGCAAGATAGTCACAAGCATCCATTAACTTTATATATACTCTATTGTATATTATTTAAAAAGAGGTAATATGGAAAACGAAAATATTTTGACATTCTTTTCAGTAGTATTCCTAACTGGGTTTTTCTTAATTCTCCCTGTTTATGCAGTCTCTTCCTTTGAGTTAGCAACTCCAGATGAATTTGGTCCGAATGAACTGCTCTCAGGTGTTTTAATAATACCGCAGGGAGTTTACTCGCAGAATGAAAAAGTAAAGCTCACAATTACTGATGCAAAAGAAAAAACCCTTAAGGAATTATTAGCAGCAGCGGATTATGAAGAATCTTACTCCTATTACTCTGCCTCAGGCTCTTTATTGCCGGATGCATCAGGAACAGATTTTACAGTAGGAATTCTCTTCCCAAAAGATTCACTTATTCCAGAAGATGCTCAGTTCAGCTTTAAAATATCTCCACTAGCTAATCCAGTTCAGGAGCCAAAGATTGACCTTGGAAATGACGGAATAGACTGGACAAGCAATGGTGTTCCAGGAATAACTTATTTAGAAGCCAAAGGAATTACATCAACAGAAAATACAGAGGAGCAGAGGATTACAACAAACTGTGAAAGATTATTTACCCAAAAAACAATGGAGATAAAATTAAAATCCTATGTAAAAACAACCCAGAATACAATCCCTTATGTCTCTGTTTTTGACAAAGACCTTAATGAGATTTATTATTCTAAATGCAAGGGAACAGTAAGCTCAGCAGATTTTGCCTGGCTTGAATGCAATATTACTCTGGAAGAATCAGGCCAGAGAGGAATATTTGATATTGGTTATTATTCTTTCTGCCTTTCATCAGGTGTTTCAAATAAGATAAAAACAACAGCAGAAAATGAACTTAAAGAAGGCTATTCAGAATGTTCATCAGGAGGGGAATGCACAAAGCTCGGCTATGATTATTTAATTAATATCCAGCCATTAGCTCATGATTCTTTTCTCAAGTCCGAAGAAACAATTACTATGTCAAATCAGGATGGCAGTTTATTAATAACAAAGCTGGCTGCTTATCTCCAGAACTGTGTTTACACAATTTATAATAATAAGGAATACTGTGTTATCCCTATTCATATTAAAACAGGAGATGCTAATGAATTAAAAATATCAGACCTTGTTCTTGAGGAACAGGTACAGGGAACAGTAAGGACAATAAGCAGATTTGCAGCTAACTTAAAAGAGGAATCAGGCACCTTAATGCTCTTCTCAGATACCCCAATAGATCTGCAGAAATTCTCTATGAATGTCCCAGCAGAACTAAAATCCTATAAATTAAAAGCAGAATTCAAATCCTACTCAGATGAAAAAAATATTTCAGTGATTCCAAAGCCAATTGCAAATATCTCAATCTCCTCTGCTCTTTTAGCACCAGGAGAACAGGCAATTTTCTCAGCAGAGGGCTCTTCTTCACCAGATGATTCCCTGCTATCTTATAATTGGGCTTTCTCAGATAATACCAGTTTTACAACTAAAGAAGTCACAAAATCCTTTGCAAAATCAGGAAAATACACAGTAACTTTAATAGTAAAGGATGCAAAAGGAAGAATATCAGTTCCAAGAAAAGAAGAGCTTACAGTCTCTACCTTAATCTCAAGAACCCCATTAAATTTTCAGGAGACAAAATACAGCTTTGACAATGCCTATACTTACTATCAAACAGCCCCAGCTGAGATAAAAGAGGTTTACACAGATCTTGGCTTGGGCGCTTTAATAGAAAATTCAAAAGCTACTCTGGATGATTATGAAACAAAATTAAACATATCACAACTGTCTAATATAGATGAACAATTAGCATCAATCTCAGAAAAAATACCAAGATTAATCTCTGTCCAGGATTCTCTTACAATAAAGCCATATCTAACTTATAGTGATATCTCTTCAGTCTATCCAGCAGAGCAGGAGGAATCAAAGCTTGCAATACAGAATATAAATGAAAAAATAGAAAAAGAGATCAAGGCAAAGATTGTCAAGATAACCTATATCAATGCAGCGCAGGAATCCTTTGTTTTGGTAAAAGAAACATTTACTACAAAAGCCCCTCTTGAAAAAGTATTTGTAAAACAAGTTCTTCCATCCACTTTATCTGTTTCACAATTAACTCCAGTAAAAGAAACACCCGAGGTTGTAAACCAGCAAACCCTAAATTACCGTTTTGACTCCTTTACAAATGAACTCTCAATAATTTATCTTCTTAACACTGACAATCTTCTTTCAATATCAAAAATAATCACTATCCTTACCCCTGAAAATCTTAACATCAAGCTGATTGCCTTTGACTGTCCGAACAGTATATGCAACCCTGCAGAGGATTATCTGTCCTGTCCGGAAGACTGTACCTGCGGGAATAACAAATGTGAAACAGCCAAGGGAGAAACTCCAGCTAACTGCCCAGCTGACTGCTCGCGCTTCCCATGGACAGCATTTGTGATTACAATAATAATTATTTTGGTAGCAGGAGCAATAAAGCTAGTTTCTGTTTTCAAGCCAGGATATATAACATCAATAAAGCCAGTGCAGAAATTAATGGCAATGCTTTCAATAAAACAGAAGATTCCCTTCTCTTCTAATGTAGAATTAAATAAACTAGTTGCTTACATAAAAAGCGCAAAATCTAAAAATATCCCTGAAAAAAATATAAAAAATGTACTTGCAAAAAACGGCTGGTCAGAAAAGCAGATTAATTTTGCATTCATGAGAGCTAAATAAATTAAATTTTAATCTTTTCACACTTTTTATAAAATATTTCAAAACTCTCTTTTTTTCTTAAACTCTCTTGGTATAGATTCCAGAATTTCTCGCTTGTTTTTTTCATCACAGACATAACTTCTGATGTCACTCTTGCCAATAATTTTTACTATTTTTGGATTATTCATTAAAATTGGAGCCAAAATTTCACTTAATTTCCATCTCTTCCCTTCATTAAATGTTTTTATATCTATCTTGGGATAAATTTCTATTAGTTTCTTAAAATATAAAAAGTGAACCAATTCATGAACACAGACATGTAAAAACCTCTTAACATTTGATTTATAATAAACAGAAAATGTATAATTTTTCAAATTCCTTGGGCATATTGAATTAACACTAACATATGCAATTATAACCTTTTTGTCCCCCCACTTGCTTTCAATAACATCTGAAATGGCTTTCAAAACTTTATTATTTATTTTTTCCCATTTTTCATGAAAGTATATTATCTTTTTATGAATTTCATTAAAATTTTCTTTATACTCTTTTAACAAAAATTTTCTAATATTATCTCTGTTTTTTATTTTTTTAAGATCGGGATATATTTTTAAAAGACGGTTTCTCAGTTCAATTAATTCTTTTCTTTTGGTTTTCAAAAAACGTTCTATAATGTCTGTATCCCATGTTAAATGTCCTATGTTAAATTCAACTCTTGGCAACTTCATTTTTAATTATCCTAACAGCCTCGTCTAATCCATTCTTAATTTTTAATTTCTTTAACCTTGTCCTTTGTTCTGGAATGCCATTTAAAAATCTTGAAATGCTCTCTTCCGGATTCTTGCTGTCAACATCAGTCATGAATATTTTGGAGACAGTATTGATATTGATGTACTGCTCCAGATGCCCCGGAATTGAAAATACTAGTGAAGGAACCTTATAAAAAAGAGCCTCAGATAAAGCTGAATAGCCTGCAAATGTAATCAGCCCCTTGCAGTTTTTTAAATATTTTATAAATTCAGGATTAAATTTATAAGAAACAATATTCCCCTCTTTGAAATCCTTATACCCAAAGATGATAAATTCCTCTTTTTGTTTTTTTAAGAAAGGAATTATTCCTTCAATAAAAGGGTGTGTAAATCTGCTTCCTCCGAGCATTATCAGGATTGCATTATTTTTTATTGTTTTTTTGCTCTCATTAATAACAGGGTCAATATATCTTATCTTCCCGTCTCTTTTTCCTCCCAATAATTCAGGCACTATAATCATTGAGCAGTTTTTGTTCCCAGCCTCAACAAGCTTGTACAGATACCCTGCCTCTAATCTTAAATTCCTGTCTTTTGATTTTTCAATATTTTTTATCCTCTCTAGATTATGGTTGTGTATCCCTATTACAGGTTTTTTTAGCCTCTTGGAAGCATAGCCTGTTACTAATTCAGAATCGCTTATTATCAGGTCAGGATTAAACTCTTTTACCTCTTTTTTTATTCTTAAATAAGCTAAATAAAGATTCAAAGGAGCTAACAAATTATACATGATTATCTTATAAAAAGAAACCCTGAATTTGTTGTCAGGGAATTTTATATACGAAATCTTGAAAGTTTCGTATTTATCCTTGAAAAAATCATACGCGCTTAGATAAGTGCCTATTCTCACATCGCAGTTTAATTTCTTTATTATTGCATACTCCCTTGTAGCATGCCCTAATCCTATTCCTGTTATTGTGAATAATACTCTCATCTTTCTTTGTAAAACATCTCAGCATATCTTGTTTTTATATGCACCCCGTTCAAAAAAGCCTTTAAATAGACAGAAGGTAATAAGGGATAAATCGAGAAATACATCTGTGATTTGAACATCATCATTGCCTTTATCTTCTTGCTGAATGTCTCTGTTATGTCAATATATATTCTTGCTTTCTGCTCTTTTGTGTCAAACATCTTCCATATATCAAAGGTGTAAACTGGAATATTCTTTTTCATTGAATCAAGGACCTTAAGCACAGTTTTATGTACAATTCTGTGGTTTGGATGCGGGTCAAGCGCATGCGTAAATATCTTTTCCGGATTGTATTTGCTTATTATTAATTCCAGTTTTTTCTCTGTTTTGAATTTTTTTATCTTCTCTTCCATATTCTTGTCAGATAACCCTAGAAATATTGTTTTCTTTGCCCCAAGGAATTTATCTATTTTCATTGACTCCTTGACTCTCGTTTCTATAATATGCTTCTCTTTCATCCATGGCACTGACTCTGCCCCATAAGAGAAAATAACTACAATTACATCCTTTCCCTCGCTTGCAAATTTTGCGATAGAACTCCCCATCCCAATGACTTGATCATCAGAATGCGATACACAAACCAAAATTGTTTGTTTCTTCATATATATCAGAAAGATTGTTTTAAGTTTAAAAGGCTTTTGGAGAAAATGCGCTGGCCGGGACTCGAATTTCCGGATGCAGAGCATCTCCCGGATCAGAGGCTTGGAAGGCCCCTATTTGCTAATCCCTGTGAAATCCACAAAGGATTCCTAGCCATTAGACTACCAGCGCTTGATTATTTAAGTGAAAAATATGTTTATAAATTTAACGCAGTTTCAAAAAATTAGAATATCTATCCAAATGTTTTTTATTTATAGGATTAATTTCAGAAAAAAATCTTTTTACCTCTTCTTTTTTATAAAGATAAAGGTTTTTTCCACTTACGCATGGATTATATCCTAAAATTTTTAATGCATTTTTTACCTCATTCAAAAATAATAAATCTCCACTAATTATTGATACAACAATGTCTTTTTTGCGTCTAAAATATACACTACCATCAGTATCAAAAAGACCACGTATATAATATTTTAATAGTAATTTATCTTCAATTATTTGTTTGGGAATATGTAGATTCCCCTTCTTTTTTCCAACTGGTAAATTAAATTCTTTTGATAAATATTCTATGAGTAATTTTGAATTAACACAGCATCTAAGATGGGTATATGGTTTGTATATTTTTAATTTAGAGTCAAGACCAAATAACTTTTCAAAAAGGAAAACTACATTTTTGTTGATATATTCTTTATCTAGAATCATATGCCCACTAACACAAACTTCATAATTTATATTGGAAATATGACCATCTCCTGCAAGAATACCTAATAATTCAGCAAGATTATTATCAATCATATTAATTTTATTTATTGGTTGTATTTTATTTTTTATAAAAACATATGATTTGTGTGATTGTTTTATTTTTGCTAAACTACATAATTTTTTATAATTTTCATATGGAATCTTTGATTTACCATTCAAATAGAAAAAAATCATACTTCTATGGATACCAAGAAAATGTGCAATTTTTTCCCATTTAAGATTACTTCGTTCTTTAACTAACCTCATAAATGAAATTTGGTCTTTTTTACTAAAATCCAGATATTTCATTAATAAAAATAAGATTAATGAGTATAAAAGTTTATCTATTTTACCTAACCATTAGACTACTGACGCATACTAATAGATTCTTAGAAAATTTACTTTTAAATGTTTTGGTCAGAATTGTTTTAATATGTAATTCAAATAAATTTACAAGAATTATCTATTTTTGAGTTTTAGTTTGCTATTCATAACAAGATTATGCTCATTCTCTACCTTATTGAACCTTTCTTCTATTGTAAGAATTTTATTAACTTTTGTCCCAGTCTGGATTTTTCTTGATTTTTTCTTTCTTTTTATAAAATATTTCTAATTCACTTTTATTTAATCTGTCTAAGTCCTTAAAGAAATCTGGGTGCTCTTTTATCTCCCAATTAGCCAACTCTTATCCCTCTATTCTTAAGATACTCATCTAATTCTTTTTCAGTTTTACCCTTTACTTTTCCGGATTCTATATCATCAATCCTTTTTTTAGTAAGTTTGTCTTCACTAGAGAGAATTGATTCTACATCGTTTATGACTATTTCTACATCAGAAATTAATTTCTTAAATTCTCCTCTTGGCATTGTTATTGTTTCTGTCATAAAAATTATTTATTACTTTTGTTATTTAAACCTTTCTCTTTCCTTTATTCATTAACTATTAGTAGTAACAACCATAATATTTAAATAGTTGAAAAACACTGTAAAAAGCTATGAAAGAGGGCTTAATAACTAAATTAGGAAAGAAACTAAAAAATGCAAGCTAATTTTAATGATTTTCTTTTAATTTAGAAATAATTTCTTTCTTAATTTCATCAAAATCAGGAAGCTCTCCTATAATTAAATTTTTAAGATCTAAATTCCATAAGCCTCTCTTTTTTTCAACGCTATCTATAAATTTATTCAAGTTAAATTTAAGATTATATAGAGATAACTTTTTATTGATTATCTTTATATCGGGGCTTATATTTTTCTTTATTAATAAGAACCATGCATCATAAATATCTCTTGGTTTTTCCCTGCTTAATATAGCTCTGAATTTTTCTGCCAGTATTTCTTGTTCATCCATAATGAAAATTTCAAAATTTGGAATTTCTTTGTACATAGAAATTATCATTTCATTTTTTGGTTCTATAAGAACTTTTTCTTTTAGGCTTATATTTATAGGAATAAAACACTGCTCTTCCTTTCTTCCCCTGTAGAGGGGGCCATTGAAGATTAATCTCACATTAATTTCATTTTTATATTCTTTAATCTCTTTAATATTTCCATTAATATTAAGAAGTTTTAAATCATAAATTAATTTATTAAAAATATTTTTGGTATCTGCATTTTTTATTAGTGTAAAATCTAAATCTTCACTAAATCTATTTAACTTATACACCTTATAAAGGCAAGTTCCTCCCTTAAATATAAATTCTCTTCCGATATTAGAATAAAGGCTGAATAAAATAATATCCTGGATATAATCTTTTTCTGTATTTATCAATGAAATTCTTTTTAGCTCAGAAATTCTCTTTAGTTCATTAATATCTAACATTTTCAATTACCTTCCATTTCATGTTTTTGTTTTTATTCTTGGGCAATGCATAATCCAATATAATATATTTATTATTAATAAAGGATTTTAATTTGTCATAAAAGTCTAATCTAAGCTTATCAAATAAAATTCCAAATCTTTTTATCAGGGTTTTATTTTTTATTCTTAATAAATAATCAATAAACAAAGCAGCATTTATTGAATTTAAATTATTTTTAATAATGGTGTATAACTCAGATAAAGATATCTTCTTAAATAATGCTGAATCTATTATGGCTTTTTCTGGGTCAGCTATAAATGTATCATAACCCCTGTAATTTTCTTTATTATACCCAAAAAAATATTTTTGTTTTACTTTTATAAAAATGATTTTATTATTATTAAATACTATTTTATTGTTTTTTCTAGACCTTGTTGTTATAACAAAGATTGTATTTGGAAGCTGTTCTGTTAAGTTATGAAATCTCAAAGCAGTCCAGCAGGAAAGGTAAGATGGCCACACCATACTATCTGCTATAATTAATGGATCTTCGTGTACTGTGTATTTGTTTTTCTCTATTTCTATAATTAAGTTGCTCTTTTTAAGCCGATATATAAGCAGCCTAGTATAGTTATGATCTTTTTTTATTATGTCTCTAACTACCTTATTATTAAATACTTTATATTTTTCAAGTTCCTTTAACAATATTATACTTTTCATAAACCTATATTATCAAATTTGATACTATTAGTTAATTGATTATACTATATAAATCTTTCTTCTTCCTTAATTTATTCTATTTAAGTAGTAACAAACCATAATATTTAAATACTCTAAAAACACTGTAAAAAGCTATGAAAGAGGGCTTAATAACTAAACTAAGAAGGAAGATAGCGCCTTATTTATTAGCTGGTTCTATATCCCTCCCAGTAGCCTGCTCACGAGACATTACCTCCCCTAAATATGAAGAGCCTGTACAGACAGTTGAGCAGTTTTCACAGAAATACGAGCCATTAGTGCAGTCGGGAAATTACTCACTGGAGGAAATGCTTTCAGAAGCAGAGGCAATAGCCCCCTATGATAGTGGAAAGCAGAAGGCACTTTCTCTAGCGCAGTTAGCCTCAGAAACACCCAATTCTGATGTTAATAATGATGGAAAAACAAATATCTTTGACTTATTGGAATTGCTTAAAATCCTTGGTCATCCAGAGAGCTATCCTGCACTATCCGGGGATGTCAATAATAACAGCAAAACAGACATCTTTGACTTGATTACATTACTGCAGGTTCTTGGAGGAAATTACGGGAAATACAAGGTTTCTGGAAAAGTTCTTGGAATACATGCAGGAAATCCGGAATACTCTACAGTCCCAAATGCAGTTGTTTCCTTTAAAGACAAGAATTGGAATCTGGTAAAGGCAGATACAGCAGATGCCCAGGGAAATTATTCAGTTTATTTATTGCCTGGAGATTATGAGATGTGTGTTGATGCAGATGGCTATTGGAAATATCCATTTTTTGAAGATAGGAACCCTTATGTTGTATGGTATTACTTTGATACAAAAGTTAATTCAAATCTAAATAAATATGGAGTTATTTTGAATAAAGACATTGATATTGAATTTTTTTATCAGGTCTTGAAAAAAGGGTATAATGAGGGGAATGTTCCAGTAGCAAAATGGGAAACAACACCAAAGGATTGGATACAGGAGAATAATGCTTTAAATCCATATGCAAACACATCTCAAGCTAAACCTGCGTTAATAAAAGTAATAACTGAAGATTATGTTAATTTCCAGTCAGAAATAAAGCCAGAAATAGTAAATGATTCTCTGCAGGCAAATGTCAAGCATTATTTTGTTCCAATAGGGAATCCAAATATTCCTTCGGGTGCATTGGCAAGATATGAGGTTTATGTAGATTGGAATACAAATACAGTTACAGGGGCAAGAATATGGTACTTAGATATGTTTAGTGATACTGATAACAGCAAGGGGATATACAGGGAAGAGGCTTCTCAATCACATATGAATTTGTCAGACACTTTTAATCCAGCTTATTCAGCTGCAACACTATATCATGATTCTCAGATAGCAAAAGACTTCACACAGTTGGATAAAGATAACATAGGAACAATTTATCATTTAGTGCCAAAGGGATACTAATCCTTGTAGCAATATTTATATATCTTGTTATCTATAAGAGGATATTATGAAACATAATATTAAAGTTTCTGCTGTGATTTTAATCTCTTTATTATTAATAATGTTGCCAGTTTGTTTTGCTCAAGAGATAAATGAAGAGCAAAAAATAAAGAATGAGCAGCAACCAATACCCGCATCCTATTATTATAATTTTCCCGGTTTAGTTACATGGATTGTTGCAATATTATTTAGTGTAGGGGTTACTTATATTGCAATAGGTGTTGCGGTTATTGCCACTGGATATATTGTTTATAGGGTTAGTTACTCTACATGGATATATTATAGTGCATATAATTACAAAACATTAACAAAACATGCATATGACCATCGATATGATTTTCCTAATATCTGGAAGGTTCCTCCATCAAAAAGCAAATTCAAAAAAGAATGTTTAAATAACATGAACAGCAAATCATCAAAAATTGAAAGATATATTCAGGTGGCTGATGGTAGAAGCATTGCTTATAATCCCTCTACTGGAATGCTAACAGTTGGGGATATAAATGGAAAAGATATAATAACCTGTTTTCCTAAGACAAAATCTGATGTACTCAAAGAAGTGAGTAAAGGCAGATGGAAAAAAATCAAATGATGTGATTAAAATGGAATATGATAGATTAGAAATACTTAAGGAAGAAATTAGAGCCTCAAAGGCAAAGCCAGAAGATCCTTTACCAATGGCATCAATATTATCTATTGAACAAGATATCAATAAAACAACTGAATTATTAGATGAATTTAAAAAAAGTTCAATTTACAAAAATAGGGTTTTAAAGGCCTTAAATTATTTTGAGGATATAACTAAAAAATGGGATAAGGAAGTAGCTGAAAAAGGAGATAAATCTTTTTGTGACAGAAGTGAAAAACAATGGTATATAGATAACAAAGCACATTTGAAACGCTTACAAAAAGAAGCCAAAAGACTTAAAATTAAATAATTTTTTTATTTTAAAAAGTAATAATACCAAACAAAACTTCTCCAGTCCCACCGCTTACAGTACAACAGGCCTGATTTGCTTCTATAAAACAATTACTAACAAAGGGATTACATGGAGTTCCACAGTTAGCAGTTGCTAGAATACAAACATTATGGTATTGGTCCCAGTTACATTGTGCTTGTGCCTGACAGCTGCTTAAGCTAGTACAAGCCCCGCAGTTATTTGAGCTGCAAACAGCAATAGGAGGACCACACTGATTATTCCCGGAGCATTGTGTATTTGGTGAAGCGCATGTCTCTCCAATCCATGCTGTTCCTTGAGAATTACATTTTTTTCTTTGGGTAGTGCTGTAACAGTCTGTTGTATGATAAGCATTAGGAGTACAAGTAGCTGTACTTCTTGAAGCAGAACAAGAAGCAACAGTTCCTCCATAGGTGCCAACACAAGACCATGTTGTTATTCCGCCAGCAGAGGGGAATGCGGGGTTAGTAGGACTAGCAGTACCAGAGTTACAGAAACTATCACTTCCCCATGAGGTAGTTGCAGATGGATAAGTTTTTCCATTTGCAGTTCCGCAAACGCCATCCACACCATCACACTTGCATGTATTTGTATTACAGCTAAATCCAGGACAGCCACCAACAGTATTATCACAAGCAGCACCGCACTGATTTTTGCGGCACGTTCTAACAGGGCAGCTTCCTTTGGTTACACAAGCATCAGCCTGTCCAGTAGAAAATGGATTACTGCACTGAACACACCACTCGCAATTAGCATTGGAACTACAGCCGGGAGAGGCAGAATAGCTTGAGCAGACAGGAACCTGCACATTAACATATTTACTTGGGTCGCTTCCGGATTTATAGCTCTTAGTTGTATCAACATAGCAGGTTGCCATTTTAGCTCCTGCAGAGCTTCCAGTATTGCAGCTGAAAGAAACAACATTTCCACTCCATGAGCTATAGAGACAGGAACTTCCCCCAAGAGTTGCGCTAATGCTATTCACATTGGTAGCAGTTGAAGTGCATGAAACACTAATAGCAGTATTTACATAGGGATTTGCATTGCTTACAGAGATTCCAGTTACTCCAACAGCACAGGAAGAATCGCCATGCCTTCCATCTCTGCTGTCATAGTCAGACTCTCCATTGCAGTTATTATCAACACTATCAGTGCAGGCTGTTTCTGTCCCGCATGCCCCGGCAGTTGCTAAATTACACGAATTATAAGGAGAAGTGCTTCTTGTATTTCCGCACCCATCTGAATTATCACAGCTATTCACATAACTGGGAGTACATGTTGTTATGCAGCTAGTTTTATCTGCTGATGGAGTATAGCCAGCATTACAGGTATACTCACATTTTTTAGCAGTAGTACAGCTGGTTACTGTAGTTCTGGAAGCATCTGCTGTTAATCCTGTCTCATCACCTGTGCATAATGCAGCCTTTGTAGGAACAGTGCCTGTACAACTATAATCACATGTAGCTGTAATAAAATTTGAGCCAAAATACCAACTGCATCCGCTATTGTCATTATAAGGAACATTTCTATCATTCCCATAATTAATAGACAAGCATGTTAAGCCCCACTTGTCCGAACAAGCACTATTCCCGTCATTATAATAAATATTGGACATTAAACTGCCGTCTCTGACCAAAGCATACTTGTAATTTTGGCAACTAGCCTTTGCATATAAATATGGGGGTATATATTTATCGCAACCAATATAGCCTTGCTGCCCACTAGCAAAATCAATAATTTTTACAGTTTTGCATGGTGGCTTTCCTACGCATGCAGCAACACCGGAGGTATAATAAGTCTTAACAGCCCCATTCACTTCTTCTTTTATTTTCATCTCAACAGCATAGGCAGAGCCCATTAATAAAATAACAATTAATAAAAATATTACTCCCTCTTTTTTCATATCTATTAAGAAAGAAAACTTATATATAAATTTAACCCAATGTTGTCATATTGTGTGATACCGTGACAAATGTCATGATATCGTACAACAAAAGAAGTCAGAGATTGCCTTATAAGTGCAACAAAAGATGAGAAGAAAGGAAAAAAGATTATAACCCACCTAAAATACTAAAATTAAACTAAACATTAATAATAGTCATACTAAAATTAAACTAAACATTAATAATAGTAAAATTTATAAATCCAGATGATTATAGATAATTATGGCAGAATACATTGAACGAGAGATAAAAGAGCAATTTGACAAGATTAAAGAAATTTATCCAATAATCGCCTTAGTCGGGCCAAGGCAGGCAGGCAAAACAACTTTCTTAAAAGAACAGGCAAAAACTCTAAAATCAAAATATGTTCTTTTTGATGATCCTGATGTAAGAAACTTATTTGAGGAAGATGTCAAGAAATTTGAAAGGCAGTATGTAGAAAGCAATGAGGTTACAATTTTAGATGAAGTTCATTACTGCAAGGAAGCTGGAAGAAATTTAAAATATTTGGCAGATAAAGGCCATAAGCTTTGGATTACTTCTTCATCTGAATTAATTTTAGGAAAGCAGGTTTTGTCCTATCTTGTGGGAAGAGTGTCAATCTTAAGATTGTACCCCCTTTCATTAAATGAGTTTACCAAAGCAATGCACCATAAAGAGCTTAATAAACAGATAGCAGAAAGAATTGTCTGGGAGCATGCAGTCTATGGAGGCTATCCGATGGTGGTGGCTAACAGCGAGTTAGAAATTAAAAAAACAATTCTAAAAGATTTATATGAAATAATGCTGCTAAAAGATGTTGCGCAGAACTTTTCAATAGAAAATATAAAATCTCTAGAAGAATTCACAAGGTATCTCTCATTGTCTGTCGGAGGCTTGATTTCTTATAATGAAATCTCAAAAAACATTAACCTCTCGTTTCAGTCAATAAAAAAATATTTATGCGCCTTAGAAAAGAGCAACTTAGTTTTTGCAGCAATCCCTTTTTTTAGGAATAAGCTTAAAGAGATAACGAAACAGCCAAAAATATATTTTATTGATTCTGGTATAAGAAATTATACTTCAAAGAAGTTTGATTCTGAAATTGATGGAGCATTGTTTGAGAATTATGTGTTTGATGAACTTATAAAAACCAGCCTTATTCCAAAATACTGGAGATCAAAATCAGGATCAGAAGTTGATTTTGTTATAGAAAAAGAGGGAGTTTTGCCTATTGAAGTAAAACTGACAAACCCGAAAAAAATAGGGAGGGGGTTATTATCATTTATTAAAGAATATAAACCAAGAAAGGCATTAGTTGTATTTTACAAAGGCGAAGAAAAGATAATAAAAGAGGAAAATTGCGAAATAATCTTTACTAATATTATAAATTTGTCAAAGCATTTAACTAATAAGTAAATTGGTATTGCAATTAGCTCTGCCTCAACTCCAGCAATAAACTATTGTTTTAAAAAATAATAAAAATTTAAGAATCAGCGGAAGTTATACATATTAGTAACCCATGTTGATTACATAAAACAATGGGAAAGATAAAATATCAGGAAGAAATAAAGGAATTATTTAAAAAGAGTAAGGTAGTCAGTTATAATTCTATTGAAAAGATAGTAAAAAAAAGGAAAAATGTCAGGCAGTATACCAAGTAGTTGATAAGAAATTTATTGCTGAAGAAAAAGATAAAAAGATTAGCCAAAGGATATTACACCTCCTTAAATGACTCTTCCTTGGCTGTTTTTTGTTTCAAGCCAGCCTATCTTGGTTTGCAGGATTCTCTAGTTTTCATAATTTATTGGAGCAGGAAACCATCCCAATAATAATAACAGCAAGAAAAATAAAGCCGGGAATAAGAAATATCTTGGGGGGGAATGTTCTTATAAGAAGAATAAATAAAAAATATTTTTTTGGTTTTGATTATTTTAATGATAGGGTTGCTCTTCCTTACTCCAACATTGAAAAGACATTTATTGATATGCTCTACTTCAAGGAAAAATTAAGCGAAGAAGCTTTAAAGAATACAATTAGTAAGATAGACAGAAAAAAATTAAATTCATATATAAGGCATTACCCGAAAGGAATGCAGAAAATAATTCTGAATCTAATATAAATTTAACCAAAAGATTTTTATAAACTAATATTCTTTTTTATACTATGAAAAGGGGTGTATTGATAATATTCTTAGTATTCTCTTTATTGATTATCCCTAATGTTAACTCAATTACCTGTTCAAAACAAGGAATAACAATATGCAGCGTAAATTATTATTGTACAAGAGATGCAGATAGATCAATTATTGAATCTATATCTCTAATGGGACAAGGATGGTGTGGATGTACAATCTCAGATACAATCCTTCCGGCAGTCACAATAACCTCCCCGACAACAGGTCAGGCATTTACTACTCCTACAATAACAGTCTCAGGAACAGCCTCTGATACTTCTGGAATAGCAAAAGTAGAAGTAAGGTTAGATGAGGGTAATTGGGAGTTAGCTACAGGAACAACATCTTGGAGTAAACAAATAACCTTCCAAAATCCAGCTCAATTTCTTCTGCAAGCGAAAGCATATGACATATTTAATCTGCAAGCGAAAGCATATGACACAGCTAATAATCAAAAAGAAACATCAATAGCTATTACTTATGTTCCAAGTATAAACAACCCCCCACAATATATATCAGGAGTTACAACCTCTAACTCAAATCCAGCAATTAACACACAAGTAACTCTAACTTGTGATTTCACAGATGACAAAGGGGACTCTTTCCTAAATGCTAAAGTATGGGTTGGTCCACTAGGAGAATCATGGACAATAAACCCACAGCCTATGCAATGGTCTGGTGCTGATTTTAAATATTCATTTTCAATTCCCACCAATTGGGCAGGTAAAACAATCAAAGCAACATGTAATGCTTATGATAATGAAAATAAAGATGCCTTTGACTCAAAAAATATTTTACCATGGACAGCAGACAAAAACAGCCTGATGACGACATTACAAAGCATTGCCTGTCAGGAATCGTGGAGTTGTTCTGCTTGGTCAGCATGTACTAATGGAGCACAAACAAGAACATGTACAGATTCAAAGAATTGTG
This sequence comes from Nanoarchaeota archaeon SCGC AAA011-G17, assembly GCA_000402515.1. Taxonomy (GTDB): domain Archaea; phylum Nanobdellota; class Nanobdellia; order SCGC-AAA011-G17; family SCGC-AAA011-G17; genus SCGC-AAA011-G17. Next base: position 29,605 of record AQRL01000036.1, on the reverse strand, counting down.
GTACAATAGCAAACAAGCCAGCAGAAACTCAAACTTGTCTCCCCGTAACAACATGCTCTGGTTCTTGGTATGATGTTGCAAAATGTGTCTGTGAAAAACAGAATATAATTTGTACTGTAAATAGTATATGGAAAAGATGGGGAGAATCTTCAAAATACCCTGTAGGGCTTCATTATTATTATGAGAATCACAATGACGGTTGCTCATCCGGAACGCCAGGGGATATAAAGGAAGAATTATCTGGCTGTAATGAGCCATGTAGGGGAAGATTTGATACCAACGGCAATATCAAGATGGGAGCATCATGCGGTACTCCTCCTTCTCCTCCTCCGCCAAGAGCAGTCTGTGGTAACAATATCTGTGAATCGGGGGAAGATTGTGGATCATGCTCGAAAGATTGTGGATCCTGTTGTGTACAAAATTTTGGGCAGATATGTAACTCTCAGACAAACAACTGTGGCCAGACCAACCCGGGAACAATCCAGTGTGATGGCTCTTGCTCAGCAGCAATCCCTGCAAATCCTTCTTATTATGGGCAGGCCTGTGGTTGTGGTGGAACAAATGACTGTAATAATAATTGCGTTGGAAGTACTCCTCTTATAACTTATTATCTTGATTCTGATAGTGATAATTATGGCAGCACATCAACAACAACTGCTTGCTCCAAACCAGCAGGATATGTAACAAATAGTCAGGATTGTAATGACAATAATGTAAATATAAATCCAGGTAAATTAGAAAACACACAGGCTTTATGCTCAGATACTCTAGATAATAATTGTAATGGATTAGCAGATTGTGCAGACCAAAATTGTGCCGGCATTACAAAAACAGATGGAAAAAAATGCTGTACATCTAATGCCCAATGCTCATCTAATGATGCATGTAGAGGTAATGTCTGTACAGATTTAACATCAGAGGTATCTTCCACTTGTTGTTATAAATATGATGTATGTCGTGCTAAAGTTAGTGAAAATCAACAAAGGCAGGCAAAGGGAGAAAAAGATTTATGGCCAATATCTTATGGAGAATGTCAACCAAATACCTTAACAGAAGACCCAGCATGTTATTAGGAGGAAAAATGAAAAAAATAATCTTATTAATTATAGCACTGTTCCTAATTCCAATTACATTTGCCCAGGATTTAGAAATCTCGATAGTTTCCTACACACCAGAAACAGGCTCAGCAAGGCTGAGAATACTTAACCCAACAGCGATTAATTACAATGATTTAAAATATAGTATAGATCAAGGGGAAGAAAACATTCTGGTGCAAAGGTTAGCCTCAAAAAAAGCAATCTCAATCTTTCCGACAATAGAGCCAGGCAAGCATACAATTACTATAACTTCATCTAACGGATTAAATTTTGAGCAGGAACTGCAGTTTGGCTCAACAGAAACAGATGTTTTGAAGCAGAGAGAGGAATTAAATAAAGCAAATAAAAAACAATTGGAATTATTTAAGCAGGGATTCCAAAAAGAGACACAGCAGGCCCAGATAGAAAAGCAAAGAAATCCATATTATGTTATAGCAGCAATTTTAATAGCAGTGGCAATTGCAACTTATTATATAATTCATAAAATAAGAAAATGAAAAAACTATTATTTTTTTTCATATTTATTTCAGGATTAATAATTCTGGTTCCTTCCTCAGATGCAATCTGTTGTGGAGCAGGCTGTTATCCTTCTTTGAATGTCTGTGCCTGTCCATTGGATAATCCAAACTGTCTTTCAAGTGAAGAAATAGGCTATGCAGGGTGTAATACAACAATAGATGTTTTTTATCCCCCAGCAATACCAAATACATTAGTAACAGTAAACCCCTGTGCAAAATGTATCTGTACATCACAAACAGAATGCTCTTGGCAGTTGGATAATAATCAATGTAGCCCTGGAGAATGTAAAGCCAGCATAAATGAAAATAATAAATTAGACCCATCTGGTGTTTTGTGTAGGGGTCTTTGTGAAGATGGGCAGGTTCTTTGTACTGATGGGACATGTAGATTTTTTTGTGAAGATATTACCTGTAGTGCAGGAGATGGATGTGCTCTTGGAGGTAATCCTGTAGATCCAGATTGTGGTGCTTCTTATTGCTCTTATCTAAATCAGCAAGGCTGCGGAGGAGCAACATGCAATCCAGGAGATGGCTGTTTAATAGATTGTGCTCCATTATCAGACCCAGATTGTTCTGGAATTACATGCAGTTCAGGAAATGGCTGTGCCCGAGGTTGTCCAGTACCAGATCCCGATTGTTCTGCTTCTTACTGTTCATCTAAAAATCAAATTGGATGTGGAGGAGCAACATGTAATGCAGGAGACAGTTGTATTTGTGGATGTACTCCAAAAGATCCAGATTGTGGTGGTGGAGGAGTAAAAGGTTGTATAACTCAAAATGAGATATGTGAAGAGGGGGAGGGCTGTGGTTGTAATGATTGTGTGGGCCAGCAAGATAGTTGTAAAGCAGGAGTATTATGTTCTGTAAACGAAATTTTGGGGACAAGAAGATGCCTTGGTGATTTAGATGGTGATGGTATAATGGATGATATCGACAACTGCCCCTTTATTCCAAATCCAGATCAGGCAGATGCAGATAGTGACGGTATAGGTGATTTATGTGATAATGTTCTTGTCTGTGAAATAGCTGGGGAAAAATCAACTGCCCAATGTTGTGATAAAATATTGGAAGATACAGGCTTAGACAGGATAAATGGTGTTGGAAATTACTATGGTTTTACACTGGATTGCCCTCAGGAAACAGCAAACCAGCCGTTTATAGGCTGCTGGGATCAGTGCAGTTCTGATTTTGGAAATGGAACAATCATTTCTTATGAAAATGGCCCGTGTGTTGACGGCAAGCAGATACTAAAACAAATAGTAATGACAAATGGTATTGTTGACAGTGAAATCCAGACAGAGGTTCCATGCGTAGGAATATCCCTTCTGCCATTTACTTCTGCCTTTGTATTAATAGTTAATTTGTTTATAATAATTCTTTTTTACAGATATAGAAAATAAGGGTTATAAAAAATATACACCACAATAATTACCATTACATATTTCACAAAAACAATAAATTTAAATATTTGTAATGATATAGTATTGGTATGAGGATAATAAAAAGAAAGAACTATTACTATCTACAGCATTCTTTTAGAAAGGACAGTAAAGTAGTAACTAAAGAAAAATATTTGGGCAAAGAAATACCAGAAAATATTGAAGATATAAAAAAGTCTTTCTTAGAAGAATGTAGCAAAAATAATCTTTTTAAATTATTCAAAAAGATAAAAAATGGGTTTCAGAAAGAATGGGTAAAATATCCGGAAACGATAAAAGAAAAAATAAAAGAGCAGATTGCAATCTCTTTCACATATAACACAAATGCTATTGAAGGTTCAAAAATAACATTAGAGGAAACAAAAGAATTAGTTGAATACAAAATTGCCCCGAATAAGCCATTGAGAGATGTAAAAGAAACTGAAGCACATGTATCTGTTTTTTTGGATATGCTTAGAAAGAAAGAAAATTTTAATAATGAACTTATTTTAAAATGGCATAAATCTTTGTTTAAGGATACAAAGCAAGATATTGCTGGAAAGTTTCGTGATTATCATGTCAGAGTTGGAGATTATATCGCACCAGATTGGCAAAAGGTAAATAGCTTAATGAAAAGCTTAATCAGTTTCTATAACAAAAATAAAATAATGAATCCTGTTGAGTTTGCAGCAAGAATGCATTATAAATTTGAGAGGATACATCCCTTCGGAGATGGAAATGGGAGAGTTGGAAGATTAATAATAAATTATATTTTATGGCATGCTAACTATCCTATGATTATAATTGAGTATAAAAAGAGAAAATCTTATTATCGGGCTTTGCAGAAGGATGAAGATAATTTCTTTAATTATTTTACAAGAAGGTATTTGAAAGTTCATAAAAAATACATTAAATAAAAGCGCCCGAGAAGGGATTCGAACCCTCGACCCCCACATTAGGAGTGTGGTGCTCTATCCAAGCTGAGCTACCCGGGCATAATTAAGAGCTAGCTTATAGTTTTTTAAGTATTTCTTCTTTTTCTTTTTTATAAATATCTTTCTCTTAGTGATATTTATTTTTATTCTTTTGATTTATGAATTTGTTTACTTCTTACGGATTTTTTAAACTCTTTATCCAATTTCTCTATCTCATTTAATAGAAATTTCTTTAGAACAGTCCACTCATGTTCCTTAGTAGTTTTTCCTGCTAATCTGCTATAATATTTTCTATTAAGCTTATTTGGTGCCTCGTCTAATCTAATAAGTCTTCCTTTCCAGAAAATTAGAAGATATACATTTCCATTATGGAGTTCAAATGGAACAAACCATCCAAAAGCAGAGTTATCTTTTTTATATGGAGAAAGATTATCAAGTTTATCTAATTCTTCTTTAGTCATCTCACTTAATTTTCTCCCAATATCATTGTGCCTTAAATAAAAAGTTGTTGTTCCCATGTTATTCTGTTAAGAGCCATTTCCAGAATGGAATAAATTCAATCTTTCCACTATCATAATCTCTGATTTTTTCATCTCCAAGATATAAAAGAAGAGATTTTTTTAATTTATACTTGCTCATAAATAATTTTAATGTATTCAAATCTCGCTCTTCAACTCTTTCTCTGTTTTTAACTTCAATAGGCAGAATATTCCTGCCTTCAATTTTTAAGAAATCAATTTCTTTTTCTAAATTCCTCCAATAATACTTTCCGTCTATTATGCTTAAGACAAAAGACTCTAAAATTTTGTCATTATTTTCTCCATAGCAATATACCAAATTCCACCAATAAGGATAAACTCTTTGTAGCTTTCTGCTTGTTGAGAGTGTGCTGGGCCTGAAATTTTTCACAATTCTTATTAGATAGCAGAATTCAAGATAGAAAATGTGAGTGTATAGTGTGTTCTTACTTATCCTTAAATTTTTTGATAAATTATCATAATCAAGATAAAATCCTGGCTCCTTATAAAATAATTCTAGGAGATTATACAGTAATTCTTTATTAATATTGTTGAATCTTTCTGGAAGATCTGATTTAATTATCTTATCTATAATTGTTGTTCTAAGATAATCCTTGATAACTAGTTCATTATCCCAATTTACTGTTTCTGGAAAGCTCCTCAATAAATAAGAAAAAAACTCTTTTTTTATTTCCCTTGAGTAGAGCCTATAATTTTTAATCATTTTTTCCTTACCCCTTAATTCTAAAAATTCTTTAAAGCTCAAAGGGCTTATATTAATTAGGAAATATCTCCCCGCAAGATTTTTTATAGCATCTTCTTCCAAATTAATGCTGCTTGACGATGAAATACAAAATTTTATATTAGGACAGGAGTCATAAATTAATTTCAGTTCAATAGCCCATTTTTTAAATCGGGTTATTTCATCAAAAAAAACAAAAATTTTTTCTTTTTTGTAGTTTATTCCCGTTAGCTCTTTGTAATTTTCAAAAAGTTCTACTAAATCATCAACCTCCTTGTCAAAACTAAAATAAAAAATTCTTTTTGAGTCAGTTCCATTAAGCAGCTCTTTTACTGTTTGATAGATAAGGGTGGTTTTTCCAACTCTCCTTAATCCTGTAAGAATAATTATTTGCTTATATTTCTTAAATTCTTGTATTTTATCAAAAAAGCTTCTTTTATACTGTTTGGCAAGCTCCTCGCTAACTCTTTCATCTTCCCACCAAGGATTGAGTAATTTTATAGTATCAATTATATTTGACATAAGTATTTTAAATAGAACTTATATTTAAATCTTTCGTTCTCTTAATAAAACTAATAATTAAGTTATCTACTTCAAAATCTTTTTCATAGTCTCTTCAATTTTAGAGGCATTAAATGGCTTTACAATAAAATCTTCTATAATCTAAAGCCTCTGGAGGGATTCGAACCCTCGACCCCCACATTAGGAGTGTGGTGCTCTATCCAAGCTGAGCTACAAGCCCACATAAAAATAAAAGAAATCTGCTTTTAAAAAACTATCCAAACAGAAAAGTTTATAAATAAGTTAATCTTACTTTCTTATAATAAGAATGGAGGTTAATATGGCAATTGAAATAACTAAAATGAGCTCTAGAGGACAGATTGTTGTTCCTCAAGACATAAGGAATAAATTAAACATGCAAGAAGGCACTACATTTGCAATTTTTGGTACCAAGGATACTATTATTCTAAAAAAAATAGAGACTCCTTCTAAAGAAGAGTTAATAAAAGATTTAGAAATGATAGCAAAAGAAGGAAAGAAGAGAGCAGAAAAAATAGGTTTAAAGGAAAATGATATCCCCCATTTGGTTCATAAATCAAGAGGGAATAAATAATGAGATATAAAATATATAAACAAGTAGAAAAACCAGTTATATTTTTTGAAAAAACCCCATTGCTATTTTTGTGCAATGAGGCCTTTCATTCTGTAAAGGGTTTTATTCCAGGAATAAGAGACACAAAAAAATATGATTCCCAGTTAGCCTTTGTCTTGGGCATTTCATCCGGAATACTTGCAGCAAAAACAGGAGAAAAATTAGTTGATAAAATAAACCAGGCAGGAATAGATATAGACATAAAAACCATTGCAACACACTGCGCAGCAGCAGCTGCATTAAGCGAGCCTATTGAGAGAATGATAATACCAGAAAAATATGCAGATTGGGAAACAAAAACATCAGCTTACAAGTGGGGTGTAATGGGAGTTAAAGCAGGGGCAGTTGCCTATGCGCTCTATATATTTTTTAAGAAATAGTTATTTTTTAGGCAAAAGGTAAATATCTCTAGCAGTTACATTCTTTCCTTCAATAATTTCATATTTAATCCCTAGAGTTTTTTCAAGGCACTCTACACCGATTTCATCAACGTTAAGAAAACCACTATTATCAATATAATGCTCATAACCATATGCATCAAGGGTAGAATTTATTTGGCTCAAACTGCCGGAAAGTATGTTTATCTTCATTCAATACTCCTTCACCTCTAGCTTGATTCCAATTTCTTTTTCTAGCTTGTCTATATTTTTTCCGCCCTTTCCAATAATCTCTGCTATAAATTTAGAAGGAACATAAATCTCTGCCTTATTATCTGAAATAAGTCTTGCCTTTACTTTGTACTCAGCTAGATATTTCTCAATCTGTTTTGCAGCCAGCTCATGCGCAGCAATCTTCTTCTCTTTTTCCAAGCCCTTTACAGGAACAACAACAGTCTCTTCGCCGTAAGAATAAATCTCATATTCCAGTTTTTCTGTTTCAAAATCCTTGACAACAACAATTGGCCTTGCCAAATCATCCTCAGTCATCCCGCTGGGAACTTTAACCGTCATCTCCAAAGCCAGCACCTTTTCTACACCCCCATTTTTAATGAAAATAACAGTATCAATAATATGCGGGATTATTCCTAATTCAGTCTTTCCGATAAATCTCTGTATAGCATCTATTGGAGTAGTAGCATGTACAACTCCGGCCAGTCCAATCCCGGATAATCTCAAATCACTGAATAATTCAAAATCCTTGTAATTTCTTATCTCATCAAAAATTGTATAATCTGGTCTTGATAATAATAAAACATCATGTATCTCCTCAGAATTATCTTTCAAAGAATACTGCACTATTTTGTCATTTAATTGTAAATCCCTTGGAGCCTCAACAGTTTTTACTATCTTGCCATGCTCAGAATAATATTCAGCAAGGGCAGATGCAAATGTAGATTTTCCCATGCCAGGGCTACCGGCAATTAAAATCCCCTCTGCCTGCTCTGCAATCCTTTTTTTTAGCTTCTCACTCATCTTATACTCTTTTAGTTCAAGCTTTTTTACAGGCCTTACAGCAGTAATCTCCCAGCAGTTTGAAAATGGTGGTCTTGTAACAACAATTCTGTACTTTCCAATCTGGAAAATAGTGCTTCCCTCTCTCTCCATCTCGATAAAGCCCTTATTATTTGCATTAACCTCTTCAATGAAATCCTCATATATTTCAACAAGATCATTGCTTTTAAGAATATTAAATTTTAATTCTTCAAACTGCCAGTTTCCAGGCATACCCCTCTTTACACAGGGCTTTAATTTCTCCTTAAGATGTACGCTCATTACATCATGGTCAAAATATTTCTCGATTTTCATAATTTTTTTAAAGAGAAAACACTTTTTAAATCTTTGCTAATGAATAATTTTAAAAACTACAGTATTATTCTAAACATATGAAACTAACAACAGAAAGATTAATTTTAAGGGATTTAAATATAAAAGATGCAAAAGAGTTTATCAACGAATGTACAAAAGAGACAAAGATTAAACCAAGAAAAAATTATAATCTTGGAATTGAACTTAAATCAGAGAAGAAAGTAATTGGTTGTGTGGCTTTATCTAGTGTTGATAAATATCAGGGCACTGCATCATTAGGATGTTGGATAGGAGAAGAATACTGGAGGCAGGGTATAGGAACCGAGGCATTAAAGAAATTAATCTCCTTTGCATTTGATAAATTAAAACTAAGAAGAGTAGAGGCAGGAGTTTATGTGGAAAATAAGCCGTCTTATTCAATGATAGAAAAAATGGGATTTAAATTTGAAGGAACAAAAATAAAAAGCAGAAGAGCAAAAGCAACAGGAAAAATACATGATGAGAAAAGATATGCATTATTGAGGGAAGAATATGAAATATGACCTAATAATAATAGGGGGAGGGCCAGCCGGACTGACAGCAGCAATGTATGCATCCAGATATAAATTAAAGACCTTACTAATCACAAAAATTCCGGGAGGGATAGCAACAACAGCCCATAAAATCTGTAATTTCCCGACATATGAAGATATTTCTGGATTTGATTTAATGAAAAAGATGGAGGAGCATGTAAAAAAATTAAATGCAGAAATGATATATGATGAGGTAATTAAAATATCAAATAAATTTAAGGTTAAAACAGCAAAAGGAAAAACATTTGAAGCAAAGAAGATGATACTTGCAGCAGGAACAGAAAGAAAGAAGCTGAACATACCAAGGGAAATGGAATTACTAGGTCGTGGAATTTCTTATTGCGGAACTTGCGACGGACCCTTGTTTAGGAATAAGAATGTTGCAGTTGCTGGCGGGGGAAATGGAGCAGTAACAACAGCATTGCTTCTGGCTGATTATGCAGACACTGTTTATTTGATATACAGAGGGGATAAATTCAGGGCAGATCCAGTATGGCTGAGTCAGCTAAAAGGTAAGAAAAAAATAAAACAAATATTCAGGGAAGATATAGCTAAATTAGAAGGGGAAAAATTCCTCGAAGCCATAGAGCTGAAATCAGGAAAAAAATTAAAAGTAGATGGATTATTTATAGAAGTTGGGGCAATACCCGACCAGAGATTGATATCACAATTAAAAATAAAAACAGATTCAAAAGGTTATATTATAGCAGACAAGCAGCAGAGAACAAATATTAATGGAATCTATGCAGCAGGTGATATTACAAATAATTCTTTGAAGCAGATAATAACAGCATGCGGAGAGGGAGCAACAGCAGCAAACTCAGCTTATCAGGACTTGAATAAGTAATTCTTTAGCTCATCTGTTTCTTTATCAGATAATGGCTCTTTGTATAGCTCATTAACCAGCCAAAGCCCGCTCTTTACTATCTTCTCTTTTGGAGAGAATAAGCCAAGCCAGTTTTTTGATGGCCTGCATTCCCTGCATAATGAAACAGTTGAAATTAGTTTAGACTCACTCTCAAGCCTTCTTTTCTTGTCATCTATCTTTAGAACAATAAAACTGAAATTATTCTGGATATACTCTGTAAATTTTTTTTCAATTTCTTTTTGTTTACTAAGATCTATTAAATGCAGATTTTTCTCTTTGGATTTTTTAGAAGTTAAATCTAATTCCCACTGTTCAAGAAACTTATCTTTACTCTTGTTAAGCAGAGCCCTCCCGATATTTTTTCTGAAAATGCTCCTGTCTTTGTTTTCATTAATAAAATGCTGTTTTAATCTAGATCTCAATTGACCTATTCCAGTATGGCTTCCAATTCTAACAATCCTATCACCATTATGAGCAAATTCATCTTTCTCAAATAATATATAGATTCCATTCAGCGGAATATCTTCTTCCTTAAAAGGAAATTTTAATCTCTTTGAATTATTAACTAACTTATGTAATTTATTGCAGTTATTGCTCATCTTTTATCCTCTCTTTCAGGAATTTTAATTGCTTTCCAATCCCGAGCCCTTCTAAAGGAATTTTATAATTAGAGATATGGGGTATCAAAAATTTTCTATATTTTTCTCCTGCTAAAAAAATAAATTCATCATTCTTAAGGTCTGTTTTCTTACTTAGTTTATTAATAACTCCATCCGCCCATTTTACAATCTCTTCATTATTCATTCTATTTAATGTTTGGTTATAAGGTCCTACTTCTTCATTCAATTCTAATAAGCCATATTTTGCAGAAAGAATAAATATACTATCAGGATTTAATGATTTGGCATATCTAATATTATATTTGAATAATGGGCTTATGTATAAATCCCTTGCCTCAGTTTTTTTGGACAATTTTTTGCTTGCACACGCAATTAAAACAATTTTCATATTATTTATATAAACTAAAGAAATATAAATCTAATTAAATCTTTCTGACAAAAGTTAAGAAGCCGTAAAATGAAACAAGTTGGAGAGAACCAAAAGATTTATATAGCAACTTATTAGTGATTATAATTATTTTATAGGGGATTAAGATGAAAAAATTAGTATTAGGAATATTGTTAATTTTACTTAGCTCATTTGTTTTTGCTGAGGAAACAAGCACCATAGCTACATTTTCTGTTATCGGCGTTTATGATTTAGGTCCTGCTTCAGACACCAAAATTATATCTGAAATAATAGCTTCTTTACAACTTATGAAAAATGATGATGGTTCTTTAAAATATGGAGAGATTCCATCAACCTATGCTAAATTATTTAGTGAGATTGATATAAATACTCTTGATAATAGAGTTACACTTTTGGTTTATAATGGAGAAGCAGTCATTATTGTTGGTTCACATTCTCCAACAAGCCATTTTGTTTTTCAAGCAGAACTTATAAAAATTTTGGATAAATTAAATGTAAAACATAAAGAGATATTAAGTGAAAATGTTGGTGTCAATAAGTTGATAGAATTATTTCCACAAGAAACAAAAGAATGTTTGTCTGGAAGCTATTCCTGTGATAGTGAAGGGGATTATGTTTTGGCATGCGATGATATAACGGGGAAATGGTATGCTAAACAATACTGCTCAAATGGATGTAAGGATGGTTCTTGTATAGAAGAAGATAATTATTATGTATTACATAGAATTGTGAAAGATTGTGCAACAAATGAATCTACTAGTGGAGAACAATTGATTTACTTAGATATATTCAGGGGAGGAAATTATGGAAATTATGCATGTGAATCACGATATGATGAGCATTGCATCTTGGATGGTAGCTTTGACACTTATTATGAAGAATGGTGTGATTATACTGATGTGAATATTTGTGGTGAAACAGGTTTTTGTACAAAGGGGGTTGATGATAATGGTTGGTTCTAAATCACCAGATGTAACGTCTACAATTTCTACTAATGAGGAAACAACTAATAGCGAAAAGAGCGCTATAGTTTCTAATGAAGGAGAGAATAATTGTAATGGTTGTTTAGATTCTAGTAACAATTGTGTCCCTGTTGGTGTTAGGACAGAGAATGAATTTTGTGATATTGATAAAATACTAAAAACACAATTAACAGAAAGTATGCAATGTAATAATAATTTTGAATGTGATAGTAATGTTTGTGTAAGTAATAAATGTATTGGTAAGGGTTTCTTAGAAAAGATTCTTTCTTGGTTTATGAATTTGTTTGGTTAATCAAATTTTTCTTACAAAAGTTAAGAAGCCAGTATGTCCCAGCATTCTGTTTTTTGGCCTTATTCTTAAATCATCCACTACCCACTCCCTCTCAATAACCTCAATAGTCTTTATAAAAATAAATGAATTCTTGTCCAACTCCTTAACAAATCTGCTGACCTGGCTGACATTAGGTGTATAAACAGCAATATACCCCCCGCTTCTTAAGGCTCTGCGTGCATTTTTCAAGGCATTCCATGGCTCTAATAAATCCAATGTTATTAAGTCAAGATCATTCTCTTTGATATCTTCATATACATCTCCATTTTTTAACTCAACATTCTTGATTCCAAGCTTTTTAAAATTCTCTTCTGCTAATTTTAAAAATTCAGGATTCCTCTCATAGCTGTAAACCCTTTTTACAAATCTTGACAAATAAGCGCTCAGAATTCCAGAGCCTGTTCCAGCATCTAATACATTGGAATTTTTATTGATGCTTGTATTAGTAAGAATCAAGCCGATATCTTTAGGAACCATAAATGCAGGACCCCTCTTTACCTTCTCTAATTTATCCAGAAAATCAGCATCTAAGACTTTCAGATTGGTTCCAATATGGGTCTTTATCTTCCCCTGCTTGATGTCTTTCTCCTTGACCATTCCATATTGGGTGTGCAAATCTCCCTTCTCCCAGTACAGCTTATCTCCCTTATTCGTGTATAATACCTTTTTCACAGTCTTTTTTTGTTTAGTATATATATAAATTTAACCCAAATTAAATAATTTATTAAAGAATAATCAGGAGCAAACTTCCTGCTCACTGCCTTTTATTAAATTCCAGTCAAGTTTTATTAATTGCTTTACAGCAGGATTATTTGTATTTAACTTGTATAAATCTGATTTTCCCACTCTTCTCGTTTTTATAACAATACAGTTTCTTTCTAGCTTATCCCAAAAAGTCTGCAGCGTAGAGTAGCCAACTCCTGAATTCTTTGCTATTTCTGTTAAAGGATAGTCAAATGCATGGAAAGTTATAAGAAAGTCTAAAACTCTCATTACAGGATTATTTCCAAATACTTCCACAAATATAGTTTCGTTTTTCATATTACTTATTACATACTGCTTATTTATAAATGTTTATAGATAGGAGATAGGATTGAAGAGTTTATAAAAAGAATCTTAAAGATTGAATTGTAAATCCTTTTCACGCAAAGGTATTTAAATAAACTAAACATTATAATATATATGTCCAGAAAAGTAAGAATTGCCCTTGCGCAGATAAAGTATTTTGATATATCAAAAAGGAATAATGTAGAAAAAATAAAAAAATATATCAGGTTAGCAAAAAAAGCAAAGGCAGATATAATTTGTTTTCCAGAGTCATGTGTCCATAAAACAGACATTCTTCATTTTGATCATAAATTAATAAAGGAGATAAGGGAAGAGTGTAAAAAAAATTCAATCTGGTGTATCCTGACAGAAGACCTTAGAATGAATAAATTGTTGGGTATAAGAAAAAAAGAATACAATACTGCTATGCTTATAGACCGTAATGGAAATATTAAAGGGCATTATAAGAAAATACACCTTTACGGAGATACAACCAGCCCAGGAAAGAAGGTTTATGTTTTTAAGACAGACTTTGCAAAAATAGGGATTGTAATCTGTTGGGATATTGCATTCCCGGAATTATTCAAAGAAATGAAGAAAAAAGGTGCAGAGATAGTTTTTTGTCCTGCACAATGGTGGTATGAAACAAAAGAGCATAGCAGTCAGCACATGAAAAGAGAAATAACGCTTCTTGAGTCATTAATTATGGCAAGAGCATTTGAGAATATATTCTTTGTTGCGATTTGCAATCCCGTGCAGGATTCAAAATATCAGGTCTCTTATTCTGCAATTGCATCTCCGCATAGGATATTAAATAAAATTGTTGGTAAGGAAGGAATGATAACAGCAGAAATAGATCTTAATAAAATAAATAAATTAACAAAAATTTATAGGTCTTAATTTTTTATTGCAGCTTTCTTCATAAGAGTAAGTACATCACATACTAGTTTTTCCCTTTCATTCTCAAAGAAATCAAAAGCAGGCTCTGCATTTATTTCAATTACAACCCACTTCCCATTTTTTTTCATCAAATCAACGCCAAAAACCTTCATCTTTGAGATTTTAATCATTTTATTGATTATTATTCTTAAATCTTTGTCTATCCCGAATTTTTTGAATTTATTTTCATATACCCCTGTCTTCTTCCAGCCCTTGTTTTCCTTTATCGCTGTCTGTACTATCTTGTCCCCTATTACAGTAACCCTGTAGCTTGGTGATGTAATAAACTCTTGGGCAATTATAGGCAGTCTTTCATTATCCTTATCCCAGAATTTATTAATAACTTTAATAGCCTCTTTTGTATTTTTGGCTCTTTCAACAAACTCTCCCATTTCCCCCCATATTCTTTTTAAGACAACAGGCCAGTGATTAAATTCATTAAGCTCCCTTTTTACAAGATTTATTTCATCTGAAAGAAGAATTGTGTCTGGTGTTGGTATTTTGTGCTCTTCGCATTTTACATAGAAAAGCCATTTATCCTCAGTAAAATAATAGGATTCTGAAGAGTCAATAACTTTTTTTCCAAGCTCTTCTATTGTTTTTTTGAATTCAATTGCAAACTCTAATGCAGTGTTGTTATAGACAATGTCGCAGTCCTTTATTTTTTTTTCAAGCTCTTTTAAATTTACATCCTTTGAAATGTTAATCATAACAAGTTGGATATTCTTTTTTTTGGCAACTTTAAGAAAAATCCTTTCCTCTTTGCTTAGTCTGCCGCCGTAAATATAGCCAACAACCCTCTTTTTCATAATTCTATAAATTAATTCTTGTATATAAATTATTCTGAGAAAATGTGGGCGGCAGGGTTCGAACCTGCGTAGGCACTAAGCCAATAGGTACCCCAAGTGGTCTCTTGAGCTTGGACGACTAAATCTCTATCCCGTTTGACCGCTCCGGCACGCCCACTTAATAAACTCCAATAACTTTGCATTTTTAAGCCTTACCATAAAATTTAAAAAATAAATGTTCTTCCTAAGAATATGAAATTTAGTTATTTAATGCAACCTGTATTTGATAATAAATACTTTGGAAATAACTCTGGAATAGGACAGTCTATCAATAATACAAGATTAGGAAGACAAGTTGAGAGACTAAGCTATTATACTCCAAGGATTTCTGACATTGTAGGTTTGCCATTCCAAGCAACAGCTTTAATAACTGCTAGGACCGGCTCCATCATTGAAATAATTCCCTCCAAACTAAGTGCTTTCTTAAAAGAAGAGGAGCATCATAGTTTTGGTAGTTTAACTGTAAAATCATTTTATATCCCTTCTGTAGTTCTTATGGTAGTTGGAGGGGTAAACTATCTTGCTGGAGGAATTGTAAAAGAGGGGATTGAAGAATAGAAAATATTATTTTTGGAAAAAAAGAAGATATTTTTTCTGAGTTTTATGAAACTTCCATGGATTATATAATTCCTGGTTCTTGAATATGCTCTAGATTTACCATAAACTATTTATACTTTCTAAACCCTTGAGAGATAATGACTAATATAATAATAAAATTGGATAATGTAGAAAAAATATATCAGATAGGTGAAGTAGAAGTTCCTGCTTTAAAAGGTGTTAATCTTGAAGTAAAACAGGGAGAATTCTTAATGGTCTTTGGTCCCTCTGGATCAGGAAAGTCAACAATGCTTAACTCAATTGGTTGTTTAGATGTTCCAACAAAAGGAAATATCTATCTAGATAAACATAACATAGCGCATTTATCAGAATCTACTCTGGCTCAGATAAGAGGCAGAAAAATTGGTTTTGTCTTTCAGCAGTATAATTTAATCCCCAGCTTAACTGCTATAGAAAATGTAATGCTTCCAATGCTCTTCCAGGATACAACCGAGCAGCACAGAAAAAAAAGAGCAACAGAACTGTTAAAAAAAGTAGGGTTGGGAGAAAGACTTGGTCATTTGCCCTCGCAATTAAGTGTAGGAAAAGATGAATATATTATAGTAAAAAAAAATAATATAATAATCCCAATAAAAATTGGAGAATTTGTTGATAGTTTAATAAAAAATTCAAAAAACATTGAAAAAATATCAAATGTAAATGAAGGGGTAAGAATAACAGTAAGAGAGCCAATAAAAATAGCAACATTCAATGACCAATATAAACAAATATTCACCAGCCTAAAACAAGTCATAAGGCATAAATCCAATTCAATCTACAAAATAAAAACAGAATATGGTTATAGTATTGAATGTACAGGATCTCACAGCATATTTGTTTATAAAAATGGAAAGATATTTCCCAAAAAAGTTTCAGATTTAAAAAAAGAGGAAACAATTCCAATTTCTATGAATCTCCCAAATAATCCCTATTTAGATAACAAAATTATTGACTTAAAAAAAGAGTTAAAAAAAATACCACAATATAAATATATTATAACCAAAAATGATAAAATAAGATTTAAAGTAAGTCATTTAAAAGAAGCCATCCCAACTAAAATAAAAATAGATAAAAATTTATGTAGGATTTTGGGAGATTTTGCTTCAGAAGGTTGTGTAAGGCACGATCAAAAAAATAGCAGATACTATATAACTTTCACCCTAGGAATTAATGAAAAAGAAAGAGCAAACAGTATAAAAAAGATATTCGAAGATATATTTAAAGTAAAAATAAGAAAAAAGATAGAAAAAGAGCACAATACAATAAAATTAGAGACAAGCAATAAACTACTTTCCTTAATTTTCCTAAAAATATTTAAGGTTGGAGAAAATTGTTATTCAAGAAATATCCCAAATATTCTATTCAACGTTTCAAATGAGCTAAAATTAGAATTTTTAGCAGGAGCTTATGGAGATGGAACACATAGGAAGAAAGGAACAATAAAAGGTAAAGAAAAAAGAAGAGAGATTTCTATAAAAACAACTTCAGAGATATTAGCAAAGAAACTTCATTTCTTATTCCTACAATTGGGCTATATTCCAGCAATAGAAACACATTTTCCAAATCAAAGGGATAGAAGAAAATCCTACAAACTATGTCTTTATGGTAAACAATGTGAGATATTTGCTAAGGAACTAAACAAAAGGGGATATAATGTTACTTTTAACAATATTGGTGTTAATGGTTTGGGAAAAACAGATATTCTGCCTAATTACATTCCATTTGAAGAAGACTTAATTGAATTTATAGATTCAAATAGAAAGTTATTTACTACAACAGAATGTTCTGGGATTGGGTCAATCTTGAGGCAGGATATACAAAGAAATTATTCAATAAAAAAGGGCCTATTAAATTATATCCTTTTTAAGGTGAAACATGAAGATTACAAAAAAATAATTCAGGGTGATGTTGGTTTTGTAAAAATAAAAGAAATAAAAAAGATAAATAAGACACAATATGTTTATGATGTCTCAGATGAAAATAATAGATTTATTGGCACACATGGAATTTATCTTCATAATTCAGGAGGGGAGAGTCAGAGAGTGGCAATTGCACGCGCACTTGCAAATGACCCGGAAGTAATACTAGCAGACGAACCAACAGGAAATCTTGATTCACAATCAGGAATAAATGTAATGGAAACTCTAAGGAAACTCAATAGAGAAGAGAAGAAAACAATTATAATGATTACCCATGACCCAGACCTGACAAAATATGCAGAAAGAATAGCTTATCTTAAAGACGGCCAGGTAATAAAAATAGTGCAAAGAAAGAAATAAAACCCAAAATCTTATAAATAAAAAGACCATTAGATGTAAAGAGGTGTTATGAAAAAAATAATTTATTTGTTGATGGTTTTGCTTATATCGCCATTATCACTAGCTATAGAGCAGAATATAACAAAAGAATATTCTGAGCTTGTTGTTAGCTAGTCTAATCCTAATCTTATTATAGCAACATTAAGATATGAGCCTTATCCAGTACAGCAGGGAACCTATTTTGATATATGGCTTAAAATTCAGAATACAGGAAGAGAGAAAGCAGATGATATGTCTGTCTCTATTCTTCCATCTTCATCTTTTTCATACGCAGGTCAGCAAATAAGTACAGGAATAGTCCCTCCAGGTCAGTATGTTGTTGTTAAAATAGAGGATATTAAGGTAAATCCAGAAACCCCATCAGGCTCACAAGAACTAAAAGTAGAATTAAATCCAGGGGGTTCTTATAAATTCGGACCAAAAATAGTTTCACTTAATATTGAAGTCAAGTCTCTCCAGCCATCCCTTGAGCCATTAATTTACACAATTCCGGACAGAATAAGTCAGGGGCAAATATCCACTCTAGTAATTAATCTTGAAAGTATCGTATCATCAACAGCAAGAAATATAGAAGTAAAAGTAAAACCACCAGAGGGATTTACAGTTGTGGGTTCAACAAATGAAAAAAGAATTTCCTGGATTCTGCCAAATAAAAATAAAACCGTTTCTTTTGATTTGATAGCAAACCCAACCATCGAATCCAAGCCGTATAAAATCCCAATAGAAATTTATTATTATAATGATGATGGTTCCTTGATTTCTACAGGCTCGAATTACACCTATGAAACCGGAATTCTTGTAGAGGCACCTATAGATTATCAGCTGGATTTAGAAGAATCAAAGATAGGAACAGCAGGCCAGGTAGGAGATATAATAATTGCCTTCTCAAATATCGGTGCATCAGAAATAAGATACTCATCAATAGAATTGGTTTCAACAAATCAGTATGATGTTGTCTCACCGCCAAGAACGTATATTGGTAATCTTGAGCCGGATGATTTTGAAACAGTTGATTTCAAGATAAGAGCAAGGACATCAAAAGTAATTGACCTGAAATTAAAAGTAATATACAAGACCGCTTATAATGAGGAATTTGAAGATACGAAATATGTAAAGCTTCCGATGTATTCAAAGAGCCAGGCAATAGCATATGGTTTAGCGCAGCCAACCTCTAATCTTTCAGCTACAATATTTTATTTAATAGTTATAGTCTTAATTTATATGTTATATAAAGAATGGAGAAGGCTGAGAAATTTTGAAACAGCACTAAAGAGTACACTAAAAAAAACACTGATTTTTGTATTTAAATTACTTAAACAATTGCATCCAAAGAATCTAATTACCCTTCCAAAGAGAATAAAGCTTAAATTGAAGTCTTTTCTTAAAGAATGATAGATGATAAAAGAATACCTGAAGCTGGCTATTACAAGCATAAAGCACAGAAAGCTTAGAACTAGTCTTACTATTCTTGGAATCATTATTGGTGTTGCAGCAATTGTTTCTCTGATTTCTATTTCTCAGGGTCTGCAGTATTCAATAGAATCGCAATTCCAGAAAATGGGGGCTGGCAGGATTTATCTTTCACCAAAAGGGGCATTTGGTCAGGGAACACAAGGGCTGACAACCAAGGACATAAAACTAATAGAGAAAATGCCTGATGTTGATTGGGTGAACTCATATATTATTTTTTATGATAGGAAAGTAAAATTCTCAAACAAAGAAGTAAGCACAACAATAGCAGGCCTTTCAACAGACAAGCTTGATAAGAAACTTGCAGACATGGATATAAATCTGATTGATGGAAAATTCTTTTCAGGTGGTGAAAGAGGCAAGGCAATTATAGGTTATAAAGTAGCAAAAGATATGTTTGATCCATTTGTGCTGAGAATTAACAGCAAGCTGGAGATTAGTGATAAAAAATTTGAAGTTTATGGGATTTTAGAAGAAATAGGAAGTTCTGAAGATGATAATCAGATTATGGTTCCAGAGGAAGATGCACGTGATTTATTTAATCTAAAAGAAACAGTGCACTATGCCGAAATAAAAATAAAGCAGGGCAAGGATATTAATGAAGTTGCAGACAAGATAAAAAAGGAATTAAAAAGAGAAAGAGGCGATGAAAATTTTGAATTATACACACCAGAGCAAGTGTTAAAGCAGATGCAGACAATTCTTGGAGTTATCCAAGTTGTTCTTGTTGGAATAGCAGCAATATCAATTATTGTCGGAGCAATTGGAATAACAAACTCAATGTATACAAATGTTCTGGAAAGAACAAAAGAAATCGGGATAATGAAATCAATTGGGGCAAGAAATGAAAATATCTTGTCAATCTTTTTGGTGGAAGCAGGATTACAGGGATTTTTTGGAGGGTTAGTAGGAATTATTCTTGGAGCGGGGATAGGAAAGCTTGTTGAATATATTGCAAAAATCTCTGGATTCGCAATGCTGAAAGTCCCAATCAATCCTCTTGTCTTATTAGGAGGATTATTATTCGCAGTCGTTGTTGGCTTGGTCTCAGGATATCTTCCAGCACGTCAGGCAGCAAAACTAAAACCAGTGGATGCACTAAGAAAATAAAATGTTACCAATAAAATTCAAAAAAACACTAATAATCTTGGTAAAGATGTTAAAAGGATTTGATTATGTTATAGGAGGTAGCACAAGTTTGGCTTTACAAGGGATTAAAGTTCATCCAAAAGACATAGATATCTTTGCTGACAAAGAAAATGCATTTAAAATAAACAATTTATTAAAAGAATTTGAAGTCAAACCAATGAAATTTTCAAGTTCAGAATTTGTAAAATCCGATATTGGAGAGTTTAAAATCAATAATACCAAAGTAGAAGTGGTTGGAGATTTTAAGATTAAAATAAAAGATAAATGGATTTCAAGAGCCTTGTTATCAAAAATTATTATTATTGAAGGAATTAAAATTCCCGTCACACCACTCAAGGAGCATATCAAGAGCTATGAAAAACTAGGAAGAAAAAAGGACATTATTAAAATTAAAAAAATAAGAGAAGTATTAAAATGAAAATAGGAATATTCAAACTTGTAATAACAAATATTGTTCATAGAAAATTAAGAGCTTGGCTTACAATACTTGGAATTATAATAGGGATAGCAGCAATTGTATCTCTTTATTCATTAGGTCAAGGGCTGCAAAATGCTGTAGAAGCCCAATTTTCACAAATGGGGGCAGATAGAGTGCTGATTGTGCCTAAAGGGCTTAGAGGTCCGCCATTAGGGGCAGAAGGTCTTACAAAAAAAGATGTTGAAACAGTATCAAGAGTTCCGGACCTTGAAAGAGTGGCAGGAATGTTATGGCTTCCAGCAAATATCGAATTCAATAAAAAAGAATTGTATGGAACAATCCAGGCAGTGCCAAAAGAAACATTTGATGAAGATATGAAACAGATGGGAAGAGAAGTAGCCCAGGGTAATAGTATCCAGACAGCAGGAAAGTTTGCAGTGGTAGTTGGTAGCAAATACACAGAAAAGGATGATAAGAGATTTGACAAAGAGATGCGCGTTAATAACAAAATAAAAATTAATGGCTATGATTTTAAGGTCTCTGGAATTTTAAAAAAAACAGGTGTTTCAGAAGTAGACACAATGTTCTGGATTTCCTTAGACGATGGAAGGGAAATTTTTAACAAGCCGGAAGAAGTAAGTGCAATTGCCGGTTATCTGAGAAAAGGCTCAACACTGGAAAAGGCAAAAGAAAGAACAATAAAGGAATTGAAAAGAGCAAGGGATGATGAAGATTTTGAAGTAATCACGCCAGAGGAGCTTAAGGCGCAGGTTAATACAATCCTTGGTGTAGTTCAGGCAGTTCTTATTGGAATAGCATCAATATCAATATTAGTAGGAGCAATTGGAATTTTAAATGCAATGTTCACCTCTGTTTTGGAAAGAACAAAAGATATTGGAATAATGAAATCCATAGGGGCAAAAAATTCAGATATTTTGATTATTTTTTTAATTGAATCAGGAGCAATTGGATTGTTAGGAGGATTAATTGGAGCAGTGCTTGGTCTGGGTATGGCTTATTTTGTTGGGTTTATAGCAGCAACAGCAGGCTTTGAATTATTGAAAGTTCAGTTTAATCTCAACATATTTATTTTCTCATTGGGGTTTGCATTCTTTGTAGGAGTAATCTCAGGAATAGTCCCAGCTTATAGAGCCTCAAAACTAAAGCCAGTTGATGCACTTAGATATGAATAGCTAATCTATAGCATTAACAATATCTTCAATCTCACTGATTTCTTCTTCACTTAGATCTGGCTTTATCTTCTCTTCAAAATATTTTTCTGGTGTGTCTGAAAAAACCCAGGTATAATATGCTCCTGGATCCCATCTTCTTAAAACATTCTTACTAAGATTATAGAATGCTTCATCTAACGCAGGAGAGTATCTATGCATATGATGTATTCTTATTCCTACCTTTTTCAAGAATTCAGGAGGGCATTTTATAATATCTTCATAAAGGCATTCATGGTTAATAGTCCCATTATTTTCAATTAGTCTAGAATATCTTCTGTTTCGCGCCAATACTGTAATAACAAAATCATATGCCTCCATAAAAAAATAAAAATTATTCCAGTTTAAATCTTTTATTCTTCTTTAATATGCTAATTGCAGCTCCAGACACCTGCTTTATTTTCAACAGCAATTTCTTCTAACTTCTTCAACTGCTCATACCTTCCAGTGTCTTTCTTGTATTTATCGAAAACTCTTGCATAACCCCCTTCAACTAAAACACCATTAACCAAAGTGTCATTCAAATAAATATATCTCAAATATCTGTCATATTTGTCCTTATCACTCCTGTCTTTTTCAGCATAAACCTCTTTGTTTAGAATTAGTTTAGTTAACTTCTCTTTGGCTTCACTATAATAACAGACTCCCTTTTCAGGCGTATTTATCCCTGAGAATCTTACCCTTCCTAATCCTTGTAAATCAGCAGTATCACCATCAACTACCTTTGTTACAAGATAAGGCCCGTCTAATTTCGGCTCTCCAATAACATTTCCAGTTATAGAACAACCAGAAATATACAATAATAATATTAGTAGTATTATCTTCCTCATTTTTTAAACCCAAACTCGTTATGCCCGAATTGTATTAGCAAATCAACATCTACATCAGGCACATCGCATGCACCAAAACAGCTGTCCATCCATATAAATATTTCGGCATTTACCCTTTTTTTTATATAATCAGCAATTTCAGTTGCTCTTGGTTTCAAGCCGTCAGCCAATTGTATGCAGACTCTTTTTGCTTTCTCTTTCTTAATCTTTTCAATAACCTTATCAAGTTCTAAGTCATACATAATGTATAATGGAAAATAAATAACCTTTTATACCTTTCTTTGGTAAATCTAAATATGTCCTGGTTAACTAGCCTGTTCAAAAGAAAGATACAAACAGAAGAAGATAGAAAAGATTATATTGAATATTCTGAGCTTCCTAATTACATAAATAATTTTGTTCAGCCGAAAGAAAAAGAACTGGATGAATTATTTAAGCAGCTTGAAGAGAAAATATCCGAGCTTGATAATGCATTGACACAGCTAAAAACAGCAAAAATTACTGAGATGAATCCAAAAATAGTCAACGTGATTCTTGACAATCGTAATTCTTACATTAAGCATACAAAAATATTCATGGAGACAATAAAGCTCCCGGAGGAATTATCTTTTTCAAAAACAAAGCAGTTCTGCTATGAATTTGAGCAAAACCTGAAAGACTTTACTGAGAAATCAACAAAATCCTTTCATGTTGCTAAAAATCTTATAGGTGATGAATTGGAGAATGTAGCAAAAAAAATAAGAGAGCTTGAGGATTATATAAAAGAAATAAAGCTTTTCTTGCATGAAGAGAATGCAGACAAGATAATTGAAATAAGAAAACAAACAGAAGAATTATTTAATACAGTTCAGATAAAAAAAAATTATCAGGTTGAAATAGACTCATTAAAGCAGCAGTTTGCCCAGTTGGAATTTTCACAGTCAAAAATGCTTGAAGAGATAGGAGAAATCTCAAAAACAGAGGAATTTGAAAAACTTAATAATTTAAAGGAAGAAAATCAGAGCTTGCAAGACAGAATAGAAAAATTAAAATCAGATGCGCTTGCTTTGTTCTTGCCTTTGGATAAATCATTAAGAAAGTTTAACAAACTATCCCCGGAAGAAATAATTCAGGACTATATCAACAATCCATTAAAAGCATTAAAGCAGGATAAAGATTTTAAGATTTTTAATATATTAAAGCAGATAGAAGCTGCATTGATAGATGACCAGCTGGACATAAAAGAAGAGAAAAAAGACAAAACACTGGAATCAATAAAAGATATTTCAGAAGAAACATTGAAAAATTTATTATCTGAATATACCTCTTTGATAAATGAGCAGCAGTCAATAAAGGAAAAATTATCGATAAATAAAATAGAAGAAACATTAATCGTGCTGAATGAAAAATTAAACAGCATGACCAGCAAAAAGAATTCTTTGCAGAATGAAATTAATGAACTAGAAAAGAAAAAGCCGATGAATATCGAGGATATTTCCCAGAATCTGACAAAGAAAATAAAAGATATAACAGAGAAAGAAGTCGTGATACAAACGAAAGATATATAAATAAATTATACTAATCAGATAGTATGCAGCAGAAATGGATTATAACAATATTAGTCGTTTTCGTTTTATCATTAGCTCTTTATAACACAGGAAAATTAGATACAACAGGCTATTCAGTTTCATCTAATCCAATAACACTTACTGTTTCACCGGCAAAAGTAGCTGAGGGTGCAAATGTTTTCTTTACAGCTGTACCAAATGGTGGAAAATATTATACTTCTCTGAATATTTATAAAAAAGATCCATTAGGCTCTAAATTTGTTGCCAATGTAAATTTAAGGACAGAGCATGGTTCATGTAATATTTGTAATGAAAAAGGTACTGCATTTTTTTCAACAAGTGGTAGAGCACCAGGGGAATATTATGCCCAGCTATCACAGATATTGCCTGTAGAAGGAACAGGAAACAGGGAAACAGTTACAAAACCAGTAAAAGTTTATTTTTCTATAGTTGAAAAGAAAGATTGGGAATGATTATAAGAATCCTGGGGAAAAAGAGGTGACTTTTAAAACCCCAGGAATCCCTCCCTTTTCGAGAGCATAACATTTCTAAGAATAATTATAGCAAGCTTTATATATTTATAAACATATCCTTTTTATACCTTATTCCTTAAGCTGGCTGATAAAATGAGGCCTAGTGAGTAAATAAGGTAACATTCATAAGCCCTGGCAAGGTGGTACAGGGCGATATATTCCTATGCACTTTTCAGAAAAGGTTTATACCTTATGCAAAACAATCCCAAAAGGCAATATTAGTACTTACAAAATTCTTGCAGAAAAACTCAATACAAAAGCCTACAGAGCTGTGGGCAATGCTTTAAACAAGAATAAATCTTTAGAATTTCCTTGTCATAGGGTTGTAAATTCAAAAGGGGAATTACATGGCTTTGCAACAGGATTGAAAAATAAGACCAAACTTCTAAAAAAAGAAGGAATAAAGATAAAAAATAATAAAATAGCTGATTTTGAAGAACTATTGTATAAATTTTAACTTATTTAAAGTAGTAACAATTAGAAAGATTTATAAATTGAATTTTTTAAATAACTACATATGGCAAAAACAAAAGAAGAATTAATAAAAGAAAATAGAATTTTAAAAGAAAATTTAGAAACAACTAAAAATATAACCGATAATTTATCTAGAGAACATGAGAGATTAAATGAAATTCTATCTTTGTACTTAGGGGTTCATCATGATTTAAGAAATAAATTAGTTAAAATAGGGGGATTTGCAAGAAATTTATATAAAAAAGAAGAAGACCCGATTACACAACAATTTTTGCAGATTATATCAGGAGATGTTACTGATTCTGAAAATTTGCTTAGGGACATAAAGAAAATTCATGATATTCAAGCAGGAGTAGAAACTCTTTCAAAATCCTATGAAACAAACTTATACACAATTATAGAAGAGATTATAACAAAATACCAAGGGGTTATAGGTGATGATTTTCATTTTGAGAATAATTTAGGAAAATCAAAAGATTCTATAAACTTTAATGTAGGTGTACATGACGGGCTTGTTAGAAGTGTTTATGATAATCTTGTAGGGAATACAATAAAATTTAATCAAAAAGCAACTATCCAAAAACCAATAAAAATCTCTTTTGGGGCTAATGATTTGGGGGATTTTATAAAATGTCATTACTGGGATAATGGAATGGGTGTTGCACAAGAAAAAATAGAAAAAATTTTTGATCTGTTTGTTAGGGGGGATCATTCTATCCCTGGCTCTGGAATAGGTCTATATTTTGTGAAAATGATAATAGAAAAGCACGGAGGAGAAATAAATATAGAAAGCGATACAGATTTATCAAAAGAAGAGGGGCACTATGTTCATTTTATCTTTACTCTGCCAAAACCACAGTCTTATTCAGATTAAATTAAATAATTCTGTCAGATTAAGCTCAAAACCAGCAACAGGCATATCAATCCCAAAATTAGATAAGACAGAAGGATGTATCTCTCCGATATAAGCTACCTTCTTCCCATTTACTAAAATTCTTCCAACCCTTCCAGGAATAAAACTCTCGTGCTCTGTCTCTTGAATATCATACTTTAATTTCAGCAGATCAAATAAATTGTCTAATAATTGCTTTGCCTGTGTAAAATCCGTTTT
The DNA here is from genome assembly GCA_000402515.1 of Nanoarchaeota archaeon SCGC AAA011-G17. Classification (GTDB taxonomy): domain Archaea; phylum Nanobdellota; class Nanobdellia; order SCGC-AAA011-G17; family SCGC-AAA011-G17; genus SCGC-AAA011-G17. The sequence continues at coordinate 3,186 of AQRL01000036.1, read as the reverse complement.
ATTATTACAAAATAATACAGCTACTCTTTCATCCTCTAGAACACCAGTCTCACTATCCTTGTCTAATTTAAAAATACTGCCAACTTCAAATATGTTTTGTGGATAATCATAATGCCTGTTTCCCTTTAAAACCATTAACAGATCAGGGATTATCCATGCTCTCAAGCAGTTATATTCTGTTTTGGAATTCTCTAACTCAACTAGCTCTATTTTCCTCCCCATTAACTTTGTCTGCTCATCCCCGTTTGTAATATTATAGCTGTTAATCTCTACTAGTTCATGCCCTATTAATAAATCCCTTATTTTCTTCTTGAATTTGAAGAACTTATTCTCTTCCCCGATAGTTGAAACATTTGGAATTTCCTCTTTGAAATTTTCATAGCCATAAGCAATTGCAATATCTTCAACAATATCCATCTCATGAAGAACATCAGCCCTGTAACAGGGAACCAATACTTTTTTATTTCTATAACTATAACCCATTCTCTCTAATAATTTTTTGACATCACTTTCTTTCAGATCTAATCCCAATAATTTATTTGTATAATTAATGCTCAGTTTCATCTCCCTTGCCTTTAAATCCGGGCTGACTATTCTCTTTCCATCAATTAATTCAACAGAATAAATCTTCCCCCCCATATCAGCAAGGGCAGTTACAATAATATTCAGGCAGATTTTCAAGCTGCCAAAATCAAATCCGCTGCATTCAATAAAAACATCTTTGGTTTTTTCACTAACCCTTCCAATCTCCTCAGAATTAATTATTGGAGGCATTGATAATATTTTGTCATTAGCATCAATAAATATTGGAAATTTATCCTTCCCTTCTAATAAATAGCCGTATTCCTTTCCAGTAGAATGTGTTCTTACTATCTCAAATCCATCCATTACATTTTTGCTGTCTAATGGCCTGAATTTAATATCATAAGGGTTTCTTGCCAGAAATCTTATTGGATATTTTATCTTCTCATTTGGATAGATGCCAATAGCCACTTTCTTTCTGTTTCTCCCGTAAGTAATATGTAATTTCTCTTGTATGTTTATTACTTCCTTTATTTTTTCATCATCAAATTTAATTCCCTTGACAATAGCGCATGCAGTGTAAGGTCTGACATCCTTAACACTCTTGTCAACAATTACTCTTTCTCCTGATTTAACTGCCTTGTATTCTCTTAATCCCTTCTTTACACCAATAAAGCTTGAAAATGCTCTGGCAAATCCCTGCTCTGAAAGCATGTCTGGTCTGTTTGGGAAAACCTCAACATTAATCTCATTCCCTCTAATGTCTTCTAAATCAGTTCCCAGCATTGAAATCCTGTCTTTTAGTTTTTCAACTGGTAGTTTCTTTCCAACCAACTTTTCAAATACATTCTTGTTTAGTGTTATACTTGGCATTTTATATTATTTTGTTGTAAATACTTAATAAATCTTCTGTCTTTGAATCCATTAATATTTTAATTTCTTTATAGTAGTAACATAACCGAAAGGTTTAAATAGTAGTATTTTCTACCAATTAGTAGTATAAAATGAAACAAAAGCTTAGCATAACAATGGAAGAGGAAACAATAAAATTAATAGATGAAATCTTAAAAGAAGACAGATTCAGGAACAAATCACATTTGATAGAATACAGCCTTAACAGATTTTTAAAGGAGGAAAAAAATGTTCAAGCCTAAGACTTACAAAAATAGTACAGAACTTGCAAATTTGTCAGGAGTTCCTATTTACATGCATGATATGATAGATGCTGCTCTAAGAAGCAGGCTAAATACCTTCTTGCAAGGGAATACAGGATCTGGAAAAACTCAGCTAGTTAGAGATGTAATGCATTACCTTCCAAAATCATTATTTATACTTGGAAGAAACGATATGGATACAAGGGAATTATTCCAGCAAGTAAATCCAGAATTCTTAAGAGCAATAAAAACAGGGGAATATTCTGAAATCAAATTCAAGGAATTAACAGATAAGGTAAATTATAATTTAATTGGAGTAGATGAATTGCCAAACTGTGTTCCAGCAGTAAGAGCCCAACTATTCAATTTATTTGACGGGTTTATAGAAATAGACGGGAAAGCCTATCCAATTGGCTCTGGTTATTCAGTTGGTATGGCAACAGGAAATATTGGACAGCAATTTACAGAGTCTTCAAACGAATTAGGAAGGGCTTTGAAAGATAGAATGCACTTAATTATTGATACAGATTTTTTCTTGCCAAAACCAATAGATACTTTGGAAATGTTAACAGCAGATAGAAATCCAAGAATAAACTTCAATGATTCTGGAGAAGACAAAACAGAAGAAATAATCAAGAAACATAGAGAATTGCAGGAAAGAGAAGTTCCCTTTGAGAAATATATCCTTGCCAGTTATTTAATTCACGGTCTTGACTATCTTTCAGATTACGGAAGCAAAACTGCCCTGAAATCAGGGTGGCCTAACAAACTGGAAGGGCATGCAGCTGGCTCAGATGAAGCCTTGATATTGCCAGTATCACCAAGAGCAGCTAAATCTATTATTGCATTAAGCCAGGCCCTTGATTCAATAGTAGAGGAAAAGGGAGCAGGTCCAGATTATTTCGTTTCAATGATGACTGCCTTTAAATTTGCATCTGCTTACTCTGGAATTTTGAATCAGTCAGCAGTTATGCAAAACCATGATGAAAACCCATACAAGGCAATGGATGCCGTTATAGATACTACAAAAGCACAGTTTGATTCACAAAAAGACCTGATTGATGCAGGATTGGATATGGCAAGGCAAGGGCAGGAAAAACAAAAAGTACTAAAGGATTTTTCAGGAAGATGGGGTTTTATGAGAAACTTACTGGAAAACTTAGCTAAAAAAGATGAAAATACCAGATAAGATATTCGGAAGGGAAATAGGAGGAGCAATGGACAGATATCTTAATAGCAAGAAGACTGTTAAGCAAGAAAAGCCAACAACCTTATCTGTCCAAGCAGACATAAACAAAGCAGATTATGTAAAAATCCCAAATACAGGCATTTTGATTGCTAAAATTGAGCCGAATGAGCATAAAAACTTAAATTGGCAAGATACCCATTATAAATTAGTAGAAACTGGGTTATTTATGCCTACTCCTGCTTTATTCATGCCTTATTTCATGAGTATAATAGATGCCCATAATGAAAAAATACAGTTGTATGACGGAGAAGGAAATCAAAT
>AQRL01000035.1 GCA_000402515.1 Nanoarchaeota archaeon SCGC AAA011-G17 | reverse complement strand
TATTTCTATTAATTCTTCTCTGCTCAAATCTTTCAATTCATTGGGGGTTTCCATTCGTTCCTCACTCCAACCCCCAAAAATTAGTAATAAGAACTACTATTTTTTGATTATTGTTCTGGAGTAGCTAAACGGTTACTCTAAAACAAAAACCTTATTAAACTTTCATAATCTATTTTGATAATATGGTTGAAATCAATTCAAAAGATAAGAAATTAATTGAGGAAAATCCTCTTGCTTTTGCTACTGTTGATAAAGCAGGAAAGCCAAATGTAATCGGGGTTGCCTATGTTAAGGTTGTTTCAAAAAATCAGGTTCTTATTACTGATAATTATATGAAGCAGACAAAAGAAAACCTTGAAAAAAACAATAATGTCTGCCTTGCTGTCTGGGATAAGGAATGGAAGGGTGTAAAATTAGTCGGCAGCGCTGAATATCTCACAGGCGGGAAATGGAAAATCTTTGTTGAAAAGATGCCTGAAAATAAGGGTTTGCCAGCCAAAGGAGCAATTTTAATTACTGTTTCTGAATTGATTAAATTGGGATAAGATTTATATATTTAATCTAATATAATTTGTATATGTCTCTTTGGAGTTTTATGGGTCATAGAATTTTAGCTATTGTTTTAGCATTACTCGCAGTTAGCTCTTTTTTTGCCACAAGTTCTGTGTATATATCATCGCCAATAGTAGGATATATTGGTATTGGTCTCGCAATTATTTTTGCAATCGCAAGTGCATATTTCTTTAAAACACAACATTAGATTTTTTTCTCAACCTTTCTGGATAGTTTCAATCCAAGTCAGTTATAAAAAAAATTTCATTAAACTTTCAGAAGAACCTAACACATGTTATGTTCATTTCATTCGCCCAAATTTTTCTATTTGATATAGTATTAATCAGATAATATAAGTAACTTTTAAATAGTAACATTTATAAATCGTATATTATTCCACTCTATAAAATGAAAAACCGTAATTTAATAGGAAATTTGAGAAGCCAGGTAGGAAATTATGTAAATATTGCGGGATGGGTAGATAAATTAAGAGATCAAAAAAGAATGCAATTTTTAATACTCAGAGATCACACTGGATATGTACAAACTACAAACTTTAAGGATGGAAAATCTTTAGAGGGTGTAGTGTCTTCATTGTCTCCCGACACCACAGTTTTTGCAGGAGGAAATTTAGTTGAGAATCAACAAGTTAAGCTCAATGGTTATGAGATACAATTAGATTATGTTGATGTACAAAGTCGTCCTGAAGGACCATTACCTATAACCCAAGGGTCTAACATTGATAATAGGTTAGATTGGAGATACATTGATTTGAGAGATCATAAAAAACATCTAATTTTTAGAATTCAAACAACCGCAGAACATGCAATGAGAGAATTTTGGTTACAAAACGGTTTTACTGAAATTCATTCTCCTAAATTAGTTGAAGGGGCCAGCGAATCTGGAGCAGAATTGTTTAAATTAGATTATTTTGGACAAGAAGCATCATTAGCTCAATCACCACAATTTTATAAACAAATGGCAATGGCTGCAGGCTTTGATAGGGTTTTTGAAATTGGTCCTGTTTTTAGAGCAAATCCTTCATTTACCTCTCGACACGATACAGAATTTACTAGTATTGATATGGAGATTTCTTGGATTAAATCTCATGAAGATGTAATGGAGTTAGAAGAAAACTGGATAAATTATTTTTTATCAAAAGTAGCTACTAAACATGGAGAAGAAATTAAAAAAATTTATGGTTTAGAAACGAAAGTGCCAAAAGTACCTTTTCCAAGAGTTACTATGGATGAAGCTTATAAGATTCTTGATTCAGAGGGTTATCAAGTTCCGAGAGAACAGAAAGGGGATTTAGATCCAGAAGGAGAAAGAAGATTGGCAAAATATATTAAAGATAATTTTGATCACGATTTTGTTTTTGTTACAGAGTATCCTTCAAAGGCAAGACCTTTCTATCATATGCGATTTGAAGATAGACCAGAAACGACAAAAAGCTTTGATCTTATATGGAAAGGTTTAGAAGTAACTACTGGAGCACAAAGAGAGCATAGGTATAATAAACTTCTTAATCAAATTCATGAGAAAGGAACAGATCCTAATTCAATTGCATCTTATGTTAATTTTTTTAGATATGGATGCCCCCCTCATGGAGGTCTTGGTTTTGGTTTAACAAGGATGTTAATAAATTTAACAGGGTTGAATAATGTAAGAGAAGTAACTTTTGTTTATCGTAGACCAAATAGATTAAACCCCTAAAAAATGGAATGGAAAAGCATAAAAAATTCTTTAGAAGGAAGATTAAGTGAAAATTCTGTTTCGGTGTTTGGAAAACTCAAAAATATTAGAAAACACAAAAAAAGGTTGTTTGTTGATTTGATTGATTATTCAAATCAAGTTCAACTAGTTATTGAAAGATCTGAAAATCCTAGGGCTTACGAAGAGTTATCTGCTGTAGGAAAGGGGGCATATTTATCTGTAGATGGGGTTTTGGAAATGATAAAAGAGGAAACCCTGAAATAAAGGTTAATAGATTGGAGATTATTGCTAAAAATACTTTGAATATAGATTCTCCTTGGGATTTTAATGGTTCAGATCCCTTATATGGAAATCAGGTTTTTTCTTTTCCAGAAGCATATCTCTCAAATCCTCAAAGAGCGGCAATTTTGAAGATAAAAACAGATTTTGTTATGGCATTACATCAATATTTCAAGAGAGAAAAGTTTGTCTTAGTTGAACCCCCAATAATAACGGATAAAACTCTTTATGGTAAAGATAATGCAATTGTTGCAAATGTTCATGGCGAGAACGTTTTCTTAACTCAATGCGCTACATTTGAATTAGAACCACTTGCTTTAGCATTTGGAAAAGTTTATACTATTTCTCCAGCTTTTAGAAATGAGCCCTCTGGTTCTAAAAGACATTTAGCAGAATATACCCATGCAAAGACAGAAGCTCTATTTGCAAACATTGATGATCTAAAGAGACTATCGGGTAACTCAATCCATTATGCAATGAATGAAGTTTTAAGACTAAATGAGAAGGAATTAAATATTTTATGTGTTAACTTACAAATAGACGGATTAAAACCAGAAAATCATGAACATATCTCTTATAATGACACTTTAATCTTAACACAAAGAAAAGGATCTACTACTGAATGGGGGGAGGGTCTTAAAAGAAGAGATGAGATAATATTAACTGATTATTTTGGTGATAGATATGTTTGGGTAGATTTTCCTCCTTTTGTCTCTGAAGGATTTCCTTATAGAAGGCTTCCTGAAGATCGCAGATTGTCAATGACCTGCGATTTAATTGCTCCGCATGGCGCGGGAGAGATGGTGGGAGTAGCTGAGAAAATCACAGATCCTGAGGAGATTATCCAAAATCTTATAGAAAAGGGGCAAAAACATAATGTTAGACATTATTGGAATTATATTGCTTTAAGAGAAAATGGAATGCCCCCTCATGGTGGGATTGGTGCTGCTCCAGAAAGAATATTATATGGATTATTGGGTTTAGACCATATAAGATTAACAAAACCATGGCCACGTTACCCTGATAGAAAAATAATTACACCAGAGAATATGGGGCTAAATGATTATGGAAGTGAAAATCTAAGGAGTTTAATTGAAAAGTATGATTTAAAATAACTCTTAGATACATTTTTAAATAATAAGGGGTAAAATAAAATTATGAAAACACAAGAAAACTGCCTTTTTTGTAAGATTGTCAGGGGAGAGGTTCCTTGTCATAAAATCTGGGAAGATGAAAAACATTTAGCTTTTCTAAGTATCTTCCCAAACACAAAAGGTTTTTCTGTATTGATTCCAAAAGAGCACTATCCCAGTTATGCTTTTGACTTATCGGACCACGTTTTAAAAGATCTAATAATTGCAGCTAAAAAGGTTGCTAGATTAATAGATTCAAAATTAGAAACTGTTGGAAGAACTGGACTGATCTTTGAGGGGTTTGGTGTAGATCATGTACACGCCAAATTATTTCCAATGCATGGCACAAAAATGAAAGAATGGAAACCGATAAAATCCAACGTAGATAAGTATTTTGAAACTTATGAAGGATATATTTCATCTCACGACCATAAAAGGGCAGAAGATAAGGATTTGGCAGAATTAGCTAAAAAGATTAGAGAATAATTCTATATTTAAACTAATAAAATTTCTCTTTTTTCCCTAAAAAGAACATTAGACCAAGAATAAAAAGCTTGAAAAACAACAATTGGAAGATGCCCTCTTAAAATCTTCTCTTTCAATAGTTTTCTCTTCTAAACTCATTTCTTATTACAATTAACTATACCCAACAAGAAGCTGTGAACGGCTAGATAAATCTCTCCATCTTTTTAAAGATTCTAGTCTTTCTTTAAGGTCAAAGTTCTGATACACCAAGAGGGAACTTCGTGGGTTGTTTATTTTATATAATAATTCTTCTGTAGTTACTTCCCTCCCTAGCCCTAATTGTTTTTCTAAGTTTTCTTCTGTCATTTTTTATTATTAGTTAGCCAATCCTTAAGTTGGAATAAGAAGATTCTGCTCTCCATCTTCTTGTTCTTTCCGTTTCCTTAAACAACTCTACAGGTCTATAGTTAGTATCAAAAAAAGGATAGTTCAATATTGCTTCTGTCAAACTAAATTTTCCTTTTTTATCTGCTCTATCTTCTAAGTTCATTTTTAACTTGCAACATATAGTCTTCTGAAAGTTTTGCTCATTATCAGTTCATTCAGCTCTTCATCAAATTCAAAATCATCCTCGCTTTCTTTTAGCAAATCAGTATCGAAAATCTCTTCTAATCCCTCTTTCATGCCTAAAAAATATTAAAACAGGTTTATATTCTTTATTATGATTAAAACATTACATCCAACTAAGATATAAAATAATAATTTCTCAATAAACCCGTTTGTTTCTATAAATCCGGATAAATGTAATTGACTAAATGGATGGATAAAATTAACACCTAACTTTGTAAAGCCGTCAATAATCAAGTGTGAGCAATAGCCGATAAAAACAGGAATCCATAATCTGTCAAAAAACCACCATATAACTAAAGAAATAATTCCAGCCATAAACACGCTGTGAAATAATCCCCTGTGCCCAAAAAGAAACTTGATAGGAATGCTTATTGTTCTCAGCTTCTTCCCTATCTTTGATCTTGGATAATCAATATCAGGAACTATCCCGGAAAATAAAACCAAACTAATAAATAAATACTTATTAAAATCAAATAAATTCATTGTAAGCAAACCAACAAGAAGTGCAAAAGCCAGATGCGTTCTGAACATCATTTTCTTTTCTTTATAAAAAATAACCTAGTAGATATTATCAAGCCAATAGCAGACAGACAAAGCATTATGAAAAATAATATTTCAAATCCATAAATCTTAGCAACATAGCCGCCAACAAAAGCGCTTATCCCCCAGAAGAAATAAGACATTCCATCCCACAATCCCCACTCAGAATCAAATTTCCCTCTGTCAAGATTATGGCTGAAAACTCCTTTAAAGGCCGGTACATTGATTGCAGCCCCAATGCCGAATATTATCTGGACAATATAAAGATGCAATGGCTCTGAAATATACAGATAACCAAGATAACCAATGCAGTTGATAAAATAGCCAATTACAATTAAAAATTCCTGATTCTTCATCTTGTCTTCAAATTTAGAAACAATATATATCAGAATGCCTGCAAATATATAATAAATGCTGTAAGCAGTTCCTGCTGTAATCAAATCCCCGCCAATCTTCTCAACAAAGATAGCATAGATTGGCCCGAATAATCCCCCGGCAAGCATAAAGAAGGCGCTGACAAGAAGTAATATATTCAGCTCTTTTTTCATAAAACAAGAAATACTTATTGGTTTAAATGTTTTTGGTTATATGGCCTCTTTTAATTTTCTAATTCTTCTAGCTGGAACTCCCCCCCACAACTCACTCGGAGGTATATCTTTATTTACAAAGCTATCCATTGCTATAACAGAATTATCCCCAATACTAACTCCCGAACGTATTAAACTAAATGCACCAATTAAAACATTTTTTCCAATATTTACCCTACCAAACCTAATGCGGGCTTGTGTAAACTCATGACAAAGTATATTAACTTTCCATCCTATAGTCACATTATCACCTATTGAGATTAATTCGGGATAATATGGGTCGATTTCTGTGCTAGGAGCAATTCCTACATTTTTTCCAATTTTAATTCCCAAAAAAAATCTTAAAAAAGAAACTTTCATTCCTAAGGGTAAAATTTTACAAATATTTATAATAAACGCATTAAAGGCTGTTCTTAGGGGATTTCTAATCTTACTCCATTCATAAAGAGGATTGGTATTGCCCTTATGCTTCAATAACAAAATAGGTTGTTTCTTGTTTTTTAGAAATTGTCTTATTTTATCTCTCATATTCAAATTTAATAATAAATATTATATAAAAACCTTTTTATTATCTTTTACAAATGTGATGTTCAATAATAATTAAATATCTATCTCTCTAATTCTTTCAAAAGAACTTCCGCTTTTAAATCTTCAATATTATTTGCATTGAACTCCAGTCTGTCAAAAATAATATTCTTAATAACTCTCCCTTTCACTTCAACCAGTCTTCCGAATAAATTCTCTTTTATCTCCTCAAATTTCCCAGGATTTGTTCTTATTGCCATTAACTCATCATTATTTAAATGAAAAAATTTCTCAGCAGCCTCCCTGAAAGCAACAATTCTTATAGTATTAGTGCTGTCATCCAAAACAAAGTTGCTGACAATTCCATATCTGAGATTAACAGCTCCATGTACACTGCATTTATGCTGTCCATCCTCTAAAACAACCTTCCTGTTGCATTCGCTGCACATTTCATAAAACCTTGGCTCAAAAACCTGCACAACAGCCCCTCTGATAGCAACACTCCTGTCATTTTCAGTTAATTCATTTATTTTTTTTACAGTTAAATTGGAAAATACAGCATTATTTACCGAGCTGATTTCTTTGATTTCAACATTATCAGGATTTAAGATTAACTCAGATTTCTCTCCTAAATGTAATTCTTTAAGCCCATTTTGGTTATCCTTGACATATGCATTCTTAATTTTGATTACACTGCCTTCTCTTATCTGCCCGTTTTCAATAAAAGAAATATGTGAATTATCCCACAAAACAATTCTTATTTTACCGCTGTCATCTCCGACTAAAAAGCTTGCAACCTTTCCCTCTCTGCTTTCTTTTTTGAAGCTGACAACTCCAAAGACAGTAAGAACCTTGGCGTTTATTTCAACCTCTCTCATCCCGCTTAGAATCTCACTGATCTTCATAGCCCCCTCTTTAAAGACCTTAACCCCATATTCATGTGCTACAATATGTGCAGCCCCTTCTCTGGAAATAAGGCCGGCTAATTGCTCAATCTTCTTTTCTATTTTAGAATTAATCTCTTCATCACTTATCTTTTTTTCCTCTTTTATTTTTCTGATTATATCATCATAGCTTATTTTAATCATATTAGAAACAAAAAATCTTAGTTAGTTTATATAGTTGATTATACTTAATTAGTTATTTCAAATATTAATGCTCTTAATGCCGTCTGGAGTGATAAAATCCCTCTTATTCAGCTCAATTTTATATTCGTATTTAGAATCCAAGCTAAAAACACCTTCATTTTCCACAAAGTTTTCAGAGCAGACCCTTATAGCCCCCCTATAATTCCTTTTATTGCTGATATCAGACTCAATAACCCCAGAATCCTTTCCAGCTGCTTCAATAATCTTTCCATCACCAATATAAATTCCAACATGCCTTATATCCAGTTCTTCAGCCCCATAACCATCAGTAGGCAGGCTACCCTTAAAAAAAACAATATCTCCTGGCTCTAATTTATCAACCTCTAATTTAGCATCTTTTCCAATATCATTGCTGACCTCAAGATTGCTTCTCCTTCCCCAATCAGCCTGTATCCAGCTTCCATCTGGGAAATAATTTACACCAACACCTGCATTAATATAAACCCACTTAATAAGTCCGGAACAGTCAAATGCACTCCCGCACGGTCCCTTCGCACCCAATACATATTTGCAACCAAGCTGCTTTTCAGCCAATTCAACCACTTTTTTTTTGCACTCCTCAGTCTTTCCAATGCTTGTTTTTTTAATCATCTCTCCTGCAGCTGTTTCTTTAACACTGAATTCAATTATATTTCCAATTAAATTAAAATCATAATCATATATGAAATTGCTGTCTTTCTTCAGATACTGAAAAAACATCTCATTAAATTTGTTATCATTAAGATAATTCTTCCCCTCGCCATTAGCAAATTTTACAAGTGCATTATTTACTTTAAGCTCAACCTCTTTCTCACTAATCAGATTGTCAAATTCAAAATCACTTCTCTGCCTAATCAAGTCTACAGTTCCCAAGCCGACATCTTTTAGTTTGCTCTTATTCTCTGTATGCATCTTGTAGATAATGTTGCTTATGATAAAGAGGAATACAATCATTACTGTGAATGTTGCAAATACCATTCCCTTCTTGTTCATTTTAGTGTACATAGGGTAATCCATAATAATAATTTTGTTTGAATTCTGGGCTGAAATTAATCTCAACCCCCTTCTCACCATTAAAAAATAAGCCAGTCCTGCTTTCACTTTCATCAATCAAATATCCAGCAACAATCTTTTTCTCATCCTTGCAGCTGACAATAATATTTATTTTCTTACCATACTCTCTCAAAATCTTGTCTGTCTCTTTTTTTAAATTCCCAAATTTCTCTTCATTATCGCACATCAAAATATAATCAGCCACTGTAAGTTTGGCAATTGGTGTCCTTAGATAATTAACTAAAAATATATTCTCCTCAAAATTGTAATTGTGGATATCTGCAGTTATTTTAGCCTCTCTGTTTAATCCCTCACCAGCAAGGGTTTTTCCAATGGGGCTCTGCAAAGCCCAGACAACAGAAGCAAGCAAGACTAGAAGAATCATTGCAATAATCAAATCACTAACATCATCAGGCAACATTTTCAAACTCCAGAGATAAAAAATCTCTTTGTAATTCTCCCTTGTCAACAAGAACATAATATTCAACACGATTATCACTGCTGAAATCAAAATTCCTTATCTCTCCGCTCTCTCTCAATTTGACCTTGACATAATATGTATTTTCATCAAAGCACTCTTTCAGATTTTCACTCTTGAATTTGTTATAATCAATAATTCCAAATTCACTGCCCTTCAAACAGTCAAAAACCATGCTGCTGACAACATCCCTTTCCAGTACAGAAAAATCAACATTCACTGTAACTTTATTATTAATATAAGCTGCAGCAATAGCAATGCTTATTGCAAAAATAAAAATATAAACAATATAATACCCTGTTTTTCCTGATAATATCTCTCCCCCGCCTTTTTTATTCATTTTGCCTCAACACTATCTCCTGATTTTTTTATGCTTAATGATTGATAATTGCCGTCTTTCCCGTTAAATGTATTTTTTTTATTAAGATTAAATTTGCTTTTCTCAAAATGGCTTCCGTCTTTATTGGAAATTTCAACATTATTATCTATAAAATTAATTTTTTTTTCATCCTCAAGATTATAGCTGAATTTAACATTCTTGTCAAAAGAGCTGATTAGGCTTATTGCCAATCCCAAATCCTTTGCCCTTATATTATTGACATCATTGCTGATATTTGCATTAAAAGTTACATAAGCAAGCATTCCAAATATTAATAATAAAATAAAAAGTTCAACAGTTGTTACAGTCGGTAAATCCTGGCCTTTTTTATTCATTTTAATCAATCCACTTACTTAGACATATAATCTTTATCCATAAATTGTTTTCTTGCTTCTTCCTTAGTATATTCTTCCATAGTTTTCCCAATCATAACAAAACAAACATTATCCTGATTTATGTTGTATAAGTTCAAATTATTATTTAAAAAATATTCAAGATCATTCCCTTCATCAGGATAAATATTCACAGAATCACCGCTATTTGCTAATCTGACATTTTCTCCGTATTTAAAGCATAATTTAACATCAATTTTTCTGCTGTTTCTGAATGAAGTTTTTCCATTGCATCTCAGATTAATGCTTGTACTCTCTAATTTATTGCCTGTTGGCTCAACAACTATATTATCCAGCTTGTCCAACTTGGAATAATTAAACTTCCCACAGTCTCCATTCTTGCCGGTACATTCTTCATAATATTTAACAAATTCATTAAAAGCCTCAACAGAAGCAGGATCGCAATTAGGATTGAGTATTTTATAACCACAGCTGGTCAAACCAAAAAGAACAAAAAACATAATAAATAAGCCAATGGTATATTGCCATACTGTTTCATCCCCTTTTTTATTTAACATAACAATAGCTAATCAGGAGGTATATATAAAATTTCTGCTAAATGTCTTGCTTCCCTCTCCAGCCATTTTATTGACATCTATCTCATCAACACCAGCTGTTCCCCCTTCAACAATACTTTTAAAACCCTTAGCAACATCCATTATCTGCTGTCTGAAAAATATTACAAGAACAACCAAAACAATTACAACTATAATACCAGTAACAATTACTTCCCAGTTCAAATCCCCTTTTTTGTTCATTTTAATAAAAAGAAAAAAAATTACTAAACTGTAGCACAAGTTACTCCTGGACAACTGATTACAATTGGAGATTTATCACAATAAACAACCCCAACAGAACAATCAGATTTTGCAGTTACAGAATTACCATTACTATCTCTTCTATTTTTAGTACATCCATCCCCATCAGCCTTATCAACTTTCCCACTACTATCTGTATCTATTTTAAATTCATAAGTGCAATAAGTTGATACCTTTCTTTCACCTTCTGTTGCTAATCCCTGTGCTCTTTCACAATAACTTTCACAGCTTTTCTTTGCAAGATCAATATCTGTTCCTGCTGTCCCAGTCGAGAATACATTCCTTATCTTGCCGAAAACATTAGCCATTCCGCCTGTAAAGAAAGTAACAATCAATAACAAAACAATTATAGCAATTACAGCTATAATAATAGTATCCATAGAAAGTCCACCTTGACCTCTTTTATTCATTTTCATAACACCTCTCAATATATACTTATATATAAATTCTTTTATTTTCTATTTAAATGTTTCGTCTAACATTTATTTATACTTGGATTATTTATTTTGGAAAGTTCATCAGGTAATACAACAAAACGCAATCTCTTGTCTTTGTAATTTAAGTAATAAGGATTATTAGCTTTTGAAGAGGAATATAAAAGTGGATAGCTTACACCAACTGGAAAAATGATACTTGTCATCCCATTAAGAAGCCAAAATTCACTATATTCTTCTTTAAAGACAGGATTATACCCAAATAGATTAGTACTGACATGACCATAAGCAAGATGGTCTTTTAATATCTCACCATAATCTTTCTTCCCCCCACTATACACATAAAAATCAGTTCCCTCATCTGTTTTCTTAAAATAAACAGAATAGCCATCAATATCTTCATTTATGCCAGACAAATCAAGATAACCTATGCAGTCCTTATTCTCAATCCGGCTAAGATTAGTTATAATAAAATCTTTTATTAGCCCTGCCTTTATTACCTGTTTGCTGGGATTATCTCCAAAATATTCCTTATATAGCTTAATCCCCTCTTCACCCTTTTCAAAAAATTTAGTAATAGCTACTTTTGTTTTTCCCCAAATACCTCCTTCAGAAAGAAAAGCAAAAATTAAGATAATTAAAATAATGAGTGCAATCCCTGCACCAGCAATTGTCCACCACATTCCTTCATTCCCCTTCCTATTTGAGAGCATCAAACATCACCTCAAAGAAATGAGTTATTTTATCCTTCAAAAAATAAACAAAAAAAACCAAAGCGAGCAGTATTAATAATACCCAAATTAACTCTCTTGTTGTATCCATAACTGTCTGTCCCTTTTTCATCTTAAAGTTGATGAACACTCTTCCTCCAATTTATCATAAGATGCAACAATTATTGAGTTTTCACTAATCCAGTAACGAACACCTCCAGTAGTCAGGGCTGTGGCACCTGCTAGAAGAGACCATCCTCCAGTAAATGGGGCTAATTTTACAGAGCTATATGCTGTAGCAGCAACACTTCCCTTCCCAGCAGGAGTATAGCCCTTAAAAGCCACAGTATAATATTCATATTGTTTTGGATCAATAAACGCCTCTTTAATAGTGCCACTTTTTCCAAGAAGAACAATCGCATTATCCTCATCATATTTCTTAAAGAAAGTATTATAGCTTTCTTCCTTTCCCTTAATAGGATTTTCAGTTAAAAATTTAAAAAAATCTTCATAACTAATTTTATCTTTTAGTCCTGTAATTTTTATTCTATAACACTTAAAGCATTTATATCCCCCAACAAACCAATTTGTATCAATTGGAGTTCTTCCCTCATCCATTCTCTTCCAGCATTCAACCATCTTGTCTGCAATATCTTTCATTACAGCTTCCTTATCTTTTTCACTTACTTCCTTGTCATCAGTATAACACAAATTAGTTCCTATAATGAGCTTGTCTTTAAAGTTTATACTCCAAGTGCACACCTTATGCATAACAATATCTCTAGAAGCTGGAAAAATACCTCCCCAAACAGAAAAAAGAGCAATCGCTCCTAGTAAACCAACAATAAGAAAAACTGTAAGCTTAGCGATTCCTTTTTTAGAATACATTGTTAATAATCCCCCTCAAGATTAAAATCAAAATAACAGCGAGTATTAAAATACCAATTACAATCATAGTTTTATCAGCAATACCTTTTTTGTTCATAGTCCACCTGTTGTTAACATTACTCCTTCCGATAGCATAGTTAATATGAATACAACAACTATGCATACAATAACATAAAGCCCCACTCCCTTAAATAAATTTCCACCCATTTCATTCTCCTCTCTTAATCTGTCAACACCAAATTCAATCCCACTTTTTAGTTTAGTTAAAATAATAACAAGTTGTAAAATATAAATCCCAACAACCAACTGGAAGAAATATGGGGGAATTACCTTGTCAAGCGGAAAGATGTCTGCAATAATGCTCAGGTCAACACCAAATCCCTCAACCTTATCTCCCCCAGTCATTGCTAATAATGGACCAAGCTTGACAATAATGCTTGTTATCATAGCCCCAATACCAATAACAATTCCGGCAATAAGAGGAGTTAGAAAATTTATCTGCCCCTTCATACTGCTGGTAATATCAGACAATAAATCTTTAAGTCTCTCATTTATTTTATTTATATTATCCAAATAATTAGAAATGCTGATCATTGCACTGGCAGCTATTGCAGGGCCTTTCTGAACACTCTGAACAAGTACTCTCATCGAGCTCTGGATAACATTTGAAGGATAGTAAATAATTCCCCCTCTTGATTTATTAAAAATAGCCTCATTCAGATCCATCCCTAAATTTCTGATATTGATTGCAATCATCCTGAAGAAATCACCAGTTGCAGTTCCCCTCATATTCTCAGCCACTTTCTCAACTGCAATCTCAGCCGGTAATCCATCTCCAATTCTGTTTCCTAATTGGAATAAACTGCTTGAAAATTCTTTTTCTAATCTTGTAGTATCATCCTTTATTTTTATTAATTTTCTCGTCTTTAATCTGTAATACAATCCAATTCCCAAAGTCCAGCTAAGAGGAATCAACAAACTCAGATAAAGTGCCAAGATTCCATAAGGACCCATACAATTCTTTCCAGTACAAAGCCCATTATCACTAAAATAACCAAAAACACCTTCAGCATTCAAGAAAAGGCTTGCAGGAAATAAAGAGTGTAATATCAAGGGGCTTAATCCAACTATTAAAACCAAAAATAAAATAGGCAAGCCAAGAACTAAAGGATCCATCTGTATTCCCAAAAATTCTATTCTCTTATAATCTTCATAATCCTTTCCCTGCAATAAAGTACTCTCACTGCTTCCACCCGGTCTCTTATTCAAAATATCATTTCCCTTGAAATAAACAAATAATGGAAGTAATATATTATATAGGAATGCAAGCCAGTACCACTTCACTCCCAAAAATGCCCCCATCAGAGGAAGAATAATCAATGCCAGTATCGGAAGTATTACACCAAGCATATACAAAGTAGTGATTGGATTTTTTATATCATGCGCATAGTTCATCATCCTTTCATAAGTTCCGTTTAAAATAACCTCCAATGCTCTGTCCAAAATCTCTAATCTTCTCTTCTCAGTTGGCTCATATAATGAGCTCTCAATAAGATGGACAGAATTGATAAATTCCATATTATATTTTCTCCATCCCTCTAAATAAATATCAAGGCTCTCACTAACCGTCTTGGCCTTCCCTGTTTCCAAATTCCAGAAAACTTTTTTCAAATCAGCAGATAATGGATCATCAAGATGCTGCGCTGCAAATTTAATAGCATGCTCTAGATTAGAAGTATGTCTCATGTACATAACAATATACAGAATGCACAAAACCATCTGGTCACTGGCCTTTATCCTCCACATCATTGCCTTTCTGTTTGGAACTTCAGCTAAAACTCTCATACTGACTAGTCCAATAAGAATTATTAGTATAACAGAAAAAGATACTCCAGCAGTTAAGCCACTAAATAAATACCATATCCCGCCAATTACAAAGGACAAAATAATAAGAAAAAAACCAAATAAGGTGGCAAAACTCATAGCCCCTTCAGGGCTGATATTTAATTCAGTATGATAAATGCTCTCCTCTAATTTTTGTCTTTTTTCAGAACTTGTTCCTATTCTTAATATTCTCTCAGATAAATTACAAAGTTTTTCATATAATGTAAGTTCTTTCCCAATTACCTCAGTTTTAAATTTTGAATATTCTCTGGAAAATGCACCCTGGTTAAGATCTGGACTAACCTCTTCTTTTAGTTTCTTCCTGTATTTCTCTAGAATATCCTCTACCTCTTTTTTACTCATTATTTAAACTACAAGAAAGAATTATATAAATCTAACCATTAATTTCTTTTTTCAGCCAGTCTTCCCATTCAGTATAAATCAATTCAGAATTCAGCCACCCCTCTCTCTCCTGAACACTCCCGCTTGTAATATGAAACATATCATTAGCCTTGATAACAAATTCAGCCTCTAACATTTCTGGTTTTTTGAAAACTCTTGAATAATTAACTATAGCCTCTTTTATTTTTGCTCTTAATACTATATTATTCCAAACAGCATCCCAATCACCAGCCCACTCCTTTACATTTGCAGCAATTCCTTTTATTATTTCGCTATTCCCATTAATCAGATCATCAGTTGGTTTTAATCTGTCTTCTTTGCTGTCATATTTCATTAAGTCAACAAATCCTCCCTCCCTTAATGGATCATCTTGCCAATTCTTTCTTACCTCAGTAATCTGTGTAACCCTCCTCCATTTATGTAATCCATCTGCACTTTTTATAGGATTAGCAACAATAATTATATCTGTGGCTTTGAAAGAAGTCTTAGGAACTTTCAAATCATTTACAACCCTGTCAAAAACACCATACGGACTATCACCATGAATTGTTCCGGCAACAACATTAGCCAATGCACCAATTCTCATAGCCTCATAAAGTGCTAAAGCTTCTGTATTATGTAATAAAATTCCTCCAAATCCCCCAATAAAATTCTGGCTTGGATCAACAGACAAATCATAAACATACTCTCCTTCCTCTAAATTTATTTCTTCTATTTCTTTGACTTCGTCTAAATAAAATTCACCATTCACAAATGTTTTTATTGAAGAATCGGAATTAGTATTTTTATCTAAAACTATCTTTCTAAGAAACTCTTTTCCGCATGAATTATATTTTCTCAAATGCCTATATTTTCTAATTAATTTCAAATGGTTCTCAAGTTCTTTTATATCATAACTTACATTATTAAAACGAGAGTGTGAAACATTTTTTTCAGTCATCACTGGTTTATATTTAACAAAATCAACATTATCTATAAATCTTCTTACAAAATTCCTATCCTTAAACTCAACAATATAAATAGGATTGTTTGATAAGCCATTGCTCTTCCTCATTAATTTTCTTGAAACAATGCCTATATGTAATAATAAATACATCAAATCATCTGCAAGTTCTTTTGAAATAGTAAAATATCTAATACAATTACCAGAAGACTTTGATGATGTGAAACTTCCATCACCAGCATATAATCCACTTAAAAATGAGTATATCTTAGATTCAGATAAACCATAGATAAATGAAGGAATTCTTTTTTCTTTACTAATTCTTCCGCATCCAATCTTTTCAAATAATTTTACCAATGGAGAATTACTGATCGCTATCTGTTTAGACCTCCCCAATCCTTTTGTTTCTCTAACATATGGTTCAAGATTAAAGAGAGTTTTACATAAAGAAGTAATATCTGAGACTATTTTATCATTATCATTTGATATCACAATAGAAGTATCATGGAAATACCCTTCAGAAATAAAATAACCTAAAAATCTACAAAAAT
Source organism: Nanoarchaeota archaeon SCGC AAA011-G17 (assembly GCA_000402515.1). GTDB lineage: Archaea > Nanobdellota > Nanobdellia > SCGC-AAA011-G17 > SCGC-AAA011-G17 > SCGC-AAA011-G17. The sequence continues at coordinate 86,653 of AQRL01000035.1, read as the reverse complement.
CTACATTTATAGGGAATAAAGCACTTAAAGTATTACTTGTTCCATTCTTTATATACAAACTTTCTAGATTATTATTCTCTTCTGCAAGGGATACTAATTTATTAAAAGAATTTATAGGGATATTGGTCTTTTGATTTACTCTATAATAATTATAGATATCTCCACATTTTATATTGCAAAGAGAAGTGGCTTTCTTCCATCCTATTTTAGATATAACCCGCCTAATCGGTTCTTCAAAATTCTCAACTCTAGCATCCCCAATAATATTTAAAAGATTTAAATGACCTATATCATTATACCCGCAAGGCAATTTAGAAGGTAAAACAATCTTACTTCCAACTTTCAAATCCTTACATTCTATTGGATATATTTTAAAATTATGAGAAGTAAATAAACTATGGTCGGGTGTAACAGTAACCTCTCTTCCAGTTCTTGTTTTGACTTTTAATAATTTTTTTCTTTTGGGATGTTTAACAAACCCATTAAGCTTGGACAATTTAACCTGTAAGTCAAAATCTATAGTAGGAACATACATTTTCTCTATATCTTTCCCTTCTAAGTCTGCAATTGGAATTCTTTTTGTTTCCCCATTATCTACAACAACTACTTTTTCACTTCCTCTAATAGAACTTCTAATTTCTCCTACAATTAATGCACTATCTCCCATTCTTAATGCAGTTCTGATTCCCTCATCAGCAGCAACCTCTGTTCCTCCTTTTGATAAAGCACTTCTTACTTTCATCGGTTGTATATTATATCCAAGATTTCTAAGTGCATCTGTTGGCAGCTCTAAAGTATCCTCAGTAGTTAATATTCTGTATTTCCTCATAATTTCAACCAAACCTGCTCCCAATAAAGAAGTCTTACCCGAGCTTCTTGTTCCAGCAACAATTAATGTCCTAGCACCATCAATTAAAAAACTCAATAGCCCTGCAGCCATAGGTGTAATCATTTTGTTATTAACAAATAAAGGCAGTGTCCACGGCTTGTCTCTGTGCCTTCTAAATGCATAAGCTAGTCCCCATGGGCTTAAGGGAGTAGAAACAATTGCAACTCTTGCTCTTGCCTCTGGAATTACAAGCTCAGTATCCAAAACAGGATTAGCCTCATCCAATGGTCTGCCACTTAAAATTCTGAATTTAGTTGCCCAGCTTAAAGCATCCTCCCTAGATGGAACAATATTGGTAACACACTCATCAAAATTCTCATGAACTATAAAAATCGGTGTCTGGCCCATCGGTCCATTTATAGTAATATCCTGTACTTTTTGATCTTTCAATAAAGTTTCAACCAAACCAAATCCAACAGTATATCTGACAAGAACATTTGTTAATTGCTTTAACTCAGCATAATTTAACCTCAGTCCCTTTCTGTCTGCAAGTTCCTGCAGCATATCCCTTCCGATATTAAAAAAAGTAGTTCTCATTCTTTCAGGATCAATAAACTCCTCTTCTCTTGGTTTATGCTCTGCTAAAACAGTTCTTGCTAAATGAATTAACTCAAACTTGTCATCATCAAATTTAAATTCCGGAGGATTCAAATGATACAGATTTTTTATTTGCCCCGGCATCCTAAAAATATTTACCTCTGTATCCCTGTCAATTTTATAACTATCCACCAATTCGCCATTAAGAGGAATTCTGGACATTAATTTGGTATACATAAAGTCAGGAGTTATAATTGGGCTGAAAATTCTTTTATACACAAGCCTGTCACCAACAATATGCCCGTCTAAAGACTCTCTGACTCTTTGTACTAACTTTGTTCGGTCAAGCAGCCCAAGAATATAATCCAATAAAGAAACATACATTTGTGTTAATCTTATCTCTGTATCGTTTGTTAACCCCCTCACCCTTATTCTTTCTTCTCTGATAATCCTCTTTAATTCAACATAACATCCAATGGGGTCACTTCTCAATAAATTAATTATTAAGCTCTGTATAATCTCTCTTCTTGTGCTATCCCCTTCATCCAACCCAAAGGTTAAGGTATTTTTTTGTTTAATTAAATGGTTATAAATTCCGGCAATCTCAACAAGTATTTGTGTCTGCTCATAGTTATATTCATAATTTCTGCCGTCAGAAAAAATAATCCTTCCAACACCTGGAACCTGAGCAAGCTTGGAAATAGTCTGCATCATACACAAGGAACTATTTTCTAAAGAAGGAGGATAGCTCACATTTTCCATATTTATTTTTAGAACATCTTCTTTGCCTTGTTTGATAATCTGATATCCGCCAGGAGTTATTTCCTCTTTTTCCATAAATTAATAATTATAACAGAATTATATAAACCTAACCATTAAATTAATATATAAGAAAACATTATTCTTTAAAATGCCTGAAGAGGATGTAATTGGAAGAGTAAGGGATATAGAAAATAAAGTCGTAATTCTTAGGGATAGAATATTTGTAACAGACCAGAATATGATTGAAGAATACAGAAGTATAAACCTGCAACTAAAAAATATCAATAATGAAATGAAAGGGATAAAAGCAGACCTTACAAAAGTCAAACAAACAATTAGGCATATGATAACAGAAGTAGAGGCCTTTGCAAGAAAGGATGACTTAAAAGTTTTAGAAAGATATATTAACCTGTGGAACCCCCTTCATTTTACAACAGAAAAAGAGGTAAAACTACTAATTGATAAGAGTTTAAAAGATAAAGGAAATGCCCCCGCAAATAATTAAGAAAAAAATACAGACTATGAAATCAAGAGGAATATCCGATCCATCTATAGTTAGTAATTTAAAACAAGAAGGGCATTCTAGCAAAGATATCTATCAGGGCATGGAAGATTTTAACGTACAGCCCCCTTCTGAAGATTTTAGTTTAGAGGCTCCAAGCCCAGGTGAGCCAGAACAGGAAGAAGGGCAGGAAGATTATATGACCCAGCCTGAAGAATATGCAGAACCATCTTCTTATCAGCAAAAGTATAAGCTTCCTAATGCAGAGCCGACAAAAATTCCATCACAAAGACAGTATATAGAACAAATAGAGGAGATAGCAGAAGAGATAATAAACGAAAAATGGGATCAGTTAATGGCAGATGTTGGGGATATTAATCTCTGGAAAGAAAAAACAATAGAAGAAATAGAAGCAATAAAACAGGAAATAATAAGATTAAGAAATTCTTTTGAAAATCTACAAGTAGGAGTAATTGGAAAAGTAAATGAATACAATAAAAATATAGGTGGAGTGAGTGCAGAAATGAAAGCGCTAAACCAGGTATTCCAGAAAATAATGGAGCCCTTAACCATGAATGTTAAGGAATTAGGAAGAATTACTGAAGCAATGAAAAAGAAATAATTATTTGGTTTCTTCTGATATAAATTTAATAGCAAAGGTTGCAATTATCAAAACAAAGATAGTAGCAATAATTTTTGGATTAAAAATTGAAAACTGTACCTCTGAACCAATTGAACCGCTGCCAGTATCTGGCTGTCCAAAAAAATTTCCAAAGACATGGGTTAGTCCAGCTACAATAATTATCATCCCAAAAATCAATGCAGTCCAGTAAATAGTCGGATTACTCATCCATCCCTGAACAGTGCTTTTTTCAGCGCCCAAAAACAAGAATAACAGAGCAACAGCAAAGCCAACAATCACCAAGACAACAAACCAGGGAGTTATAAAGTTAACAAAATCAACAGCACCAGGCATTAATAAAAACATAACAGAAACTGCCAAGGGAATTACACTATTTATTAAATTATTCTCTCCAAAAATTTTACTCTTGAGGAGTATAGCATAAATAACAGCATAAACCAATAAGAAAGAAAAGATTGGAGCAACATATCCAAGTAATCCCGTATCTAAAAGACTAGCCATAATTTATTTCCCCTGAATTTTTTCCGAAGCCCAATCCCAAAATTTATTTGGTTTATTTTTATCTCCTGGTTCTTTAACAATAAGCCATATCACTAAAATAAAAACACCAATTGCAATAAGCCATGCAATATCCTGCGAAGTAAGTAGGTCATAAAATGGCCAGTAATAGGCACTAGTAGCAGCGCTCAAACTCCACAAAATAGCCACAACAGCTACAATAACAGCAAAGCCCCACGACCATTTGGTATCACCAGTTAAGCCAAACATACCCATAACTAATAAACCCATTAATATAATTAAAATAAACATACTAACATTAGGTATAAACCCGCGGATTAAAAAAACAATATCTGGTTGTGCAACTACAAACGCAGCAGCAACAAAAGCAACTATAACATGCACATTTTTCTTTTTATCCCCAAATAATTTAACCTTCTCCATTAAAGCAAAAATAAGAGTAAATACTAACAGGAAAGGTAAAATAACATCAAATCCCCCCATACTTCCAAACCAATTAAACATCCCGCCAAAATCAACTTGCTCTAAAACCATAATCAATCCTCCTTTTTCTTCTTATCTTTTTCACCAATTGTAACCCAAACAATTGCAGCTATAAATATTACAACTAAAATAATAGAGCCGACAACTGCCCCGCTCCAATAAACACTAACATAACTCAGGGTATACTCCAGCCAGCTATCCCCATTTTCCATTCTTATATTTGCTAAGAATATTAAAAGTACTGCAATAAAAAGTAAAATCATCAAAAATTTAACCCATGGACCCTCTAAATTCTTAAAAATCTCCCCTGGTTTAACAAACATTCCAACTAACAACAAAAAAGACATAGACACAATTATAAGCAAAACAACTGCAGGTAAGGCCTCATTTATAACTCCAACAATTCTGGTAGCAGCAACAACAAGCATTGCAACTACAAAAGCAACAGTAGCATCCAGATTCTTCTTATTCTCGCCTAATATCTGGCTTTTCTGTAAAATAGCAAAGACAACAGTAAAAACAAGTAAAAATGGAAGAACTACATCAAAGATGCCGAATCTCTTAAAAAATTCAATAGTCACCCCTAGTGCACTGTCTGCCATAAGAGAAGATTAGTAGATTTCCTATTTAAAAGTTTCCTTTCTAAATAGTTTCGTCTTGTTTTTCTTCTTCCGTATAAGATGGTATTGCAGCCTTGCTTATTATCATTACATCGCCCATAGCCTTAACAAGCTGATGAGGTACAATGACACCTTTTGCTCCGCCCAATAACTTACTCAAAGTTGATGTTCTAGTAGCTTTAACTCTCCATCCAGAAATCTTATTTAATGTAAGTATGCATTCCTCAACATCCCCGAAATACTCACCCACGTCTGTAAAAACGCGCATATCAATCGAATCACTTATTTTTTTAGTTTTTAGCATTTTAGCCTCCTTTTAGTCTTGCTCTTAACCTCTTAAGATACATTTTATATATATAAAGATTTTCCTTCTGCAATATATGTTAAAATATAAAAACTTGGTGATTATTGGAACATCCCACATTGCAAAACAAAGCATAAACGAGGTTAATTCTGTCATAAAAAATGAATCTCCTGATATTATTGCCCTGGAATTAGACCCCTTAAGATTTAACAAGCTGATTTTTGACAAAAAAGAAAAATTTAACATAAAGAATATAAACTTGCTCAACTTAATAGGTGCATATATAGAAAAAAAATTAGGTGAAAAAGTAGGCGTCTCACCGGGCGCTGAAATGAAAGAAGCAGTAAAATTAGCCGAAAAAAATAAAATACAGATTGCATTAATTGACCAGGATATAAGAATTACATTAAAAAGATTAAAAAAGCAATTAACATTTAAAGAAAAGATAAAAATAATATATGATATAATAAAATCATCATTAATCCCGTCAGAGGAATTAAAAATAGACTTAACAAGAGTCCCAGAAAAAAAGATTATAAATAAATTGCTGAAAATAGTGAAAAAAAGATATCCTTCAATCTATAAGGTACTGGTTGAAGAAAGAGATGTATTCATGGCAAAAAGATTATATTCCCTGATGTCAGCAAATAAAAAAGTAGTGGCAGTATTGGGAGCAGGGCATGAGGAGGGAATAATAAATACAATAAAATGCTATTCACAAAAAAAGAAACAGCCGAATTAACAATAGTAATTTTAATCCTAGGATTTATATTTTCATTTAATGAGTGGGGTATTGAAAGCTTTAATTTTATAATTGGGATAAAAAATTTAATAAGAGCAATAATTCTTTCTGCAATTATATTACTCACCCAGGTGTACATAGAAAAGGTAATAGGAGAAAGGTGGGGAGTAAATGTATTTTACTCACTTTGGAAAATAAAAGCGCCAAGGTACATAACCCACATTATTAAAACTAAAATATATATGGGAATAATTGTTCCTTTGGTATTCTCAGTAATTTCAAATGGTTCACTAGCCCTGCCAATGGTTGGTGGCTTTTCAACAGAAGATGATCAATTAAAAAGAACAGGAAGAAGATTTACAAGGCTTACAGAATTTGAAGAAGCAAAAATTGCATTTGCTGGAACAATAGTCAGTCTAATTTTTGTAATTGCATTTAAGTTGCTTAGTTTAACCGGCCTGCCTTTCTTTGAAAAGGGGATGTATATTGCAGCAACAATGGCAATAGTAAACATTCTTCCCTTGCCTCCCCTAAATGGAAGTAAAATATTTTTTGGAAATAGAATATTTTATGTTTTGAGCATTAGTTTTATAGTAGCATCTGTAAGCTTTTTATATTTATTCCCGGTAATACTTTCAATAATCCTTGCAGGGGTTTTAGCAGTAATATTAACAACCTTTTATTTTTATTATAAAGAATATTCACAATAAATTTAGCTAAAAAAACTGATTATTGCTTTTTGTAACAGCCAGATAATACATAAAACACTGAGAATGGGGTTGACCCCAATAACAATTAATAATAAATAAACACCGCAGGCAAAATCAATCCAGCTGACAATATCACTAAAGAATATAATTCCTTTTATAATTAAATAAAGAGCCATAAAAATAGCAAAACCTTTAAACCAGCCAAAACTAATCATCACAAAAGCGATGCTTGCTAAAAAGTCCATAATGCCGAAGAGGTTAACAATCATTGATCAAAAGATAGGGGGTAATTTAATAAAACTTTCTGAAAATGTTTGAAATTAAAGATTTAAAACCAAGGTTATACCAGGAAACAATTCTTGCAACCATAATCAAAAAAAACACATTAATAGTATTGCCCACGGGAATGGGAAAAAGCATCATCTTTCTTTTAGCTGCAATTTCACGCCTTAATAATTTCCAAAAATCCAAGGTTTTAATTTTAGCGCCGACTAAGCCCTTATGCTCTCAGCATCAAAAAACAATTCAGACCCATAGTAATATAGGGAATGTAGAGTTATTTACAGGTACAGTTCTTCCATTAAAAAGAAAAGAGCTTTGGGAAGCAGCAAATGTAGTTGTAGCAACACCGCAGACAATAGAATCAGATATTGTCAATGAAAGGATAAATCTTGAGGATGTCTCTTTGCTGGTATTTGATGAGTGTCACAGAGCCGTGCAAAATTACGCCTATACCTGGATATCAAAACAGTATCATAAAAAAGCAAGATTTCCAAGGATTATAGGGCTAACAGCCTCCCCTGGAGACACTTTAGAAAAAATAGAGCATGTTTCAAAAAATTTATTTATTGAAGATGTTGAAATAAGGACAGAAGATTCTCCCGATGTTGCTCCATATATCCAAAAATTAGATATTGATTTAATAAAACTATCCCTCCCTGAAGAATTCCAAGAAACGAGAAACTTTCTAAAAGAAGCATTAAAAACAAAATTAGGAATAATAAAAGAACTAGGGGTTGTAAATAACACAGACCTAACAAAAAAAGACCTCCTAAATCTACAGGCAGCGCTGCAGGGAAAATTAATCAGGGGAGAAAAAGATTTTCAGGTGATGCGGGCAATTTCAGTGATTGCAGAAATAATCAAGATAGAACATGCACTGGAATTATTAGAGACACAGGGAGCCTATCCCTTGTATGTTTACCTAAAAAATTTATATCACGAAGCAGAAAACACAAAAGTAAAAGCAACTAAAAATTTAGCAGCAGATCTAAACTTCCATTCTGCATATATAAAAACACAGAATTTAATAAAAGAGAATATAGAACATCCAAAAATAACAGAACTAAAAAAGATAATCCAGCATGAGATTTCTAAAAAACAAGATATAAAAATTATGGTATTTAATCATTATAGGGAATCGGCATCCTTTATAGAAAAAGAATTGAATAAAATAGAAAATGTAAAGGCAAAACTGTTTGTAGGACAGGCAAAAAAAGCAGACACTGGATTAACCCAAAGGGAACAGGTAAAAATTATAGAGGACTTTACTAATAACAATTATAATGTTATTGTAAGCTCATCTGTTGGAGAAGAAGGCCTCGATATTCCGCAGGTGGATTTAGTAATTTTCTATGAGCCAATCCCCTCAGCAATAAGAAGTATACAAAGGAGGGGAAGAACTGCACGTTTAGAAAAAGGCAGAGTGATTGTTTTAATGACCAAGAATACACGGGACGAAATGTATTATTGGGTTTCTTTTCACAAAGAAAAAAGAATGAATGAGCTTTTATCAAAATTAAAAGAAAGATTGCAGGGGAAATTAGAAAAACTGCAATCAACATTAAAGGAATTTACAGATGAAAAGAAATTAAAGGTATTTGCTGATTCAAGGGAAAAGGGGTCAACAATTCTAAAAGAGCTTATTAACTTGGGATTGTCCGTAGAAACAAAAAATCTGGATGTGGCAGATTATATAATCAGTGAAAGAGTAGGAATAGAAAGAAAGGATGTAAAAGACTTTGTAAACTCAATAATTGATAAAAGGTTATTCTCACAGATAAAAAACCTTAAAGAAAATTTTTCTAATCCGCTGATTATTCTGGAGGGGGAAGAAGATATATATTCAGTAAGAAACATTCATCCAAATGCAATTAGGGGGATGCTGGCAACAATTGCAATCTCTTTTGGCATACCTATAATAAGAACAAAGAATCAGCTAGACACTGCCGAACTAATAAAAGTCATAGCAAAGAGAGAGCAGGATGCAGAATCAAAAGATATCGGGGTAAGGCTGGAAAAAAAACCGCTTACAACAAAAGAGCAACAGGAGTTTATCATTGAATCTCTTCCGGGTATTGGACCATCTCTGGCAAAATCATTATTATTGGAATTCAAAACAGTAAAAAGCTTAATTAATGCAGAGCCAGAAAAAATTCAGAAAGTTGATAAAATGGGCCCTAAAAAAACAGAAGAAATTATAAGAATTTTAAATGAGTTTTATGAAACAGATTGAAAAGCAAGTCTTAAGTTCTCTTCTAAATTGGGCTTATATTTAGCTAAAACTTCATTAACAAAAACCTTTTTCTCTGGAAAATTTCCATTAATCAACCAACAATGGTCCTCATTTAATCTCCAAGGATTCTTAATATGGTCTCGATTATGTTCTAAAAAAACATAATATGGAAAGTAAAAAAGTCTTCTGGAATAAACATTATCAGGCAAAGAAAAATTTTCAACAGTGATATACTCCCCCTTCACCAGATTGCTGTGTAATGCCTTATTACCTAATCCCACAACATAATCATAAAAAAAAGATACAATCTCTTCAACTTTAGGAATATTCGTCATCCTAAAAAAAATAGGAAGCATTACTAATTTATATACATTATTGTACTAAAAAAATTTATGGCTATTAATCCTTTTAAAACAATTCTTACATAATTTCTTTTCTTTCTCTTTTAGCTCTTTTCCACACAGTTCGCATTTCATGAATAGACCCCTAAATTAGTATATTTTGGACCTTCAGGCATTAATTCACTTTTAATAAGCCTAAAGTTTTCTGCCCTAAATTTGCCTTCTACTTTCCTCTTTAATAATCTTTTTATTCCCTCTTTGTCTTTAACAAATTTGACTCTGCCAATAGTTATATGCGGGTGAAATCTTAAATCCCTGGCAAATCCATTTAAATTCTGCTCAATCTCTTCTTGTAATTCAATCACCTTATCAGCTGGCTCCACACCAATCCATAAAACATTGATCCTTTTATCATCTGGAAAGCTTCCAATTTCAGTTAATTCCAAGTTAAATGGTTTAAATTTTACTTTTCTTAAGCTGTTTCTAACCTCTTCAATCTGTTCTTCACTAATCTCTCCTAAAAATTTTAAAGTTAAGTGGAATATTTTTGGAAAAGTAATGCTGGCTAAATTTTCAAATTTTTTTTGTAATTCTTTTAATTTATCAGAAATATCTTCAGGAACGTCAATTGCTATGAAACATCTCATTGTCATGGAGAGTACAGTAAAGAATTGAATTTCTGGTGAATTCCATCTAATCTTTGTTTAATTTTATATTCTCTGTTAATAGAACTATCTGATAAATCCGGAAACTTATTTTTTAAACCCATACAATTTCTGCCTAAATTTATAAATTCCTCCTTCAATTCCTGATAATAACCAAGCAACATGACAAGAGTAGACGCATAACAAATTGGGTCGTCTTTTTTTACTTCTTTTGAAGATGCCTCTTTTAACCCTTTTTCTAATGAAGAAACTGACTTATCCAGAATTAAAATTTTGTCATTAATAGCTTTAAGTTGATGTTCTAACCCTATATCCACCCCTTCAACTAATGTTTCCATAAATAAACTTAGAAAGATACAACTTCTATTTAAATATTACTTAAGAAATTCACAAATGATTCTAGCTCCAAGTTTAACAGTCATTTCACTAATATCTTTCTTAGGATTAATTTCTACTAAATCAACTCTTTTAAGATTCTTCAACAATTTCAGTCTTCTAGTAAAATAAAGTATTTCCTGGCTGCTTAATCCGCCCGGTTCAGGATAGCCCGTTCCAGGAGCAAATGCAGGATCAACAACATCAATATCAACAGAAATATACAAACCATCACAACTCCTTAAGTCTTCCATAATCGTGTCACAAATATCCTCAATATTGCCAAATAATTTATCCATTCCGAAAAATTTTATTTTCTTCTTATTAAGGTATTCAAATTCCTGTTTCTCAATTTTTCTTAGTCCGACCAAAATAACATTCTCAGGTTTGACCAGTTTTTCTTCAACCAAGACATTTAGCCAGTCCTCGTGTGTAATCTTGAAATTATCCATGCAGTCAGCATGTGCATCAAAAACAAGCAGCCCGGGATTTTTATGTTTCTTACAGAAATTTTTAAAACAAGAGTAAGTTATACTATGATCCCCACCGATAAAAATATCCCCTTCTTTCTCAGAAATGTTTTTGTTGGTCTCATCAAGGTTTTCTTTAATAATCTTAATCTCATCAACTTCAAAATTCTGGGTATAATTCCTTAACTGATTAACAACCAAATCAGGAGCATCTTCACTATTGCTTTTTCCTAATCCCCCCAAACTGCTCTTAACCTTAACAATTTTCATAAATATACTAAATTCAAAAGGCTTAAATATCTTATTGCGATTATTAATTTATGGTAGATAAAAGAGTTGAAAAACTTGCCAATATTCTTGTTAATTATTCTATGAAAGTAAAAAAGGGGGAGTATGTAAAGATAAGGGGAACAACAGAAGCAAAGCCCTTAATTCTTGAACTCTACAAAGCAGTTTTAAAAAAAGGGGCATATCCCTTATTAGATATTGAATTTCCTGAATTAAACTACATTTATTATAAAAACGCCTCTGAAGAACAAATTAGTAAATTCCCGCAGCTAAGAATGAATGAATTAAAAAAGGTCCAAGTCTATTTTAGTATTAACTCTCCGAGTAATACTAGGGATTTGACGAATATTAATCCGAAGATTATTTCTTTAAGGAATAAAGTTATGAGACCAGTAGGGGATTATATAGTAAATGGCAGGCCAAATATAAGAAGATGCACAACATGTTATCCAACCAAGGCCCTGGCACAAGATGCAGAAATGTCTATCCAGGAATTTGAGGATTTTGTTTTTAATTCAGTGATACAAGACTGGGAAAAATTAAAAAAAAGGTTCTGTTATCTAAAAGACCAGTTAAACAAAGGTAAAAAAGTAAGGATAATTGGTGAAGATACAGATATAGAAATGGAGATATACAATAAAAGTTTTGTTGCAGATTATGGAGAAGAAAACATGCCAGGAGGTGAAATATTCTGCGCCCCAGTTACAAAATCTGTAAAGGGACATATAAGATTTACCTACCCAGCAATAAAATCAGGGGTAGAGGTTACAAATATTTATGCCGAATTTAAAGATGGAAAATGTGTAAGGGCCACAGCTGACAAAAATGAAAGGTTTTTGAATTCTATGCTTGATACAGATAAAGGCTCAAGATATATCGGGGAGTTGGGTATAGGAATGAATCCAAGAGTTAATAGGTTTACAAAAGAACTTTTATTTGATGAAAAAAAGATGTTTAGTATTCATTTGGCATTTGGTATGGCTTACAAAGAGTGCGGTCAGCCGAATGATTCAGCAATTCACTGGGATATTGTCAAAGATTTAAAAAAAGGTGGGGAAATTATTTTAGATGGAAAAGTCATTCAAAAAAACGGCAAATGGTTGATTTAATTTCTTAAAATGGGTTACAAAAAAGAGGAATGGAACTTAAAGGATATTCTTTCAGAAAAAGATATCCCAAGATTATTATCTGAAGTAGAGCTAATAACAAAAAAGATAGAGTCATATAAATCAAGATTTAATAATAAAATATCAGAAAAAAAGTTCAGAGAAATTATAGCTAATTTTGAAAAATTACATTTAAGCTTAGCGAAGATACAGCAATACGCTGCTCTCTTGTTCTCAGAAAATACAAAAAATCAAAAGGCTATTGCACTTGAAACAAAAATAAATGAAATAGACACAGATATCAGCAATAGGCTTCTTTGGTTTAGCTTAAATTTTGTAGATTTTCCTGAAAAAGATATCAAAAGATTGATTGGCTCATGCCCGCACATTAAATATTATTTAGAGCAAATTGTAAAAAATAAAAAGTATAAACTAAAAGAAAATGAAGAAAAGATAATAAATATTAAAGATAAAAATGGAATAGAAATAATTGACAGAATATATGAAATTCTATCATCTAATCTATTATTTGATTTTAAAGGTAAGAAGGTAACGCAGGAAGAATTGGTAAATGAAGTAAGAAACCCAAGTCCAAAAATTCGTGAATTGGCATATAGAACATTAATAAACACTTATTCTCAGCATAAAGAAATAATTGGAGAAATTTATAAGGCAGTAGTATCAGACTGGCATGATGAAAACATCTTCTTGAGGAAATATCCTTCACCAATATCTGTAAGGAACAAATCGCAGGATATATCTGAAAAAACAATTGAGACATTAATTAAAGTTACACAAAAAAATCAAATATTATTTCAAAAATATTTCAAGCTAAAGGCCAAAAGATTAAAAATTAAAAAAATAAGCAGGACAGATATTTATGCTCCTTTAAAAAAATCAAAAGAAAAAATAAATTATTCAGAAGCAGCAGATAAAGTTTTATCCTCTTTTAAAAATTTCTCAGAGATATTTTATAATGAAGCAAGAAATATTCTGGATAAAAAGCATATTCATTCAACAATCCAAAGGGGAAAAAGAGGGGGAGGATTTTGCTCCAGTTCAATCCCAGAAATTTATCCATATATCTTAATAAATTTCACAGATAATTATGAAAGTACAACAACATTAGCGCATGAATTAGGTCATGCTATACATTTCATTTTATCGGCAAAAAAACAGAACATATTTAATGCCCATTCAGCCTTGCCAATAGCAGAAACAGCATCTATCTTCTCAGAATTAATTTTAATTGAAAAACTAAAAAAAGAAAATCCATCTATTGCAAAGGAATTAATCTTTCAGCAGTTAGATCAACTATATGGGACTATAGCAAGGCAGATAGAATTTGTAGAATTTGAAAAAGAAATCCATAAGATAATAAAAAATAACCCAACAGTAGATGAAATTAGTGATTTGTATCTTAATAGAATAAAAAAGCATTTTTGCCCAGAGATGTATATTCCAAATTATTTCAAATATGAATGGTTATACATCCGCCATATCTTTAATACTCCCTTCTATTGTTATGCATATGCATTTGGAAATCTTTTATCATTGGCAGTATATTCAGCATATTTAGAAAATAAAAATACAAAACAAAAACTAATCCAAATGCTGTCAGAAGGTTCATCAAAATCGCCAAAGGATTTAGTAAAAGAACTTGGTTTTGATATTGATGATGAGAGATTCTGGCAGAAAGGATTTGATCAGATTGGAAGGATGATAAAGGAGATTGAATAATTACTTAATTTCTTTAACAAAATTTTTAACTTTATTGGAATAGCTTCCATCTAAAACCTCTTTTGTTCTCAAGACAAGTAATGCCTTTGGCTTTTTTCCAGTTAATCTTTCCATTTCACTAAATGCCTTTTCTGCTCCACTCCCCCCTTGGGTGCAAAAAAAAGCAACATTCTTGAATTTATTTTCTGTAATGTAAGTTCTTATGGGAGTAGAAACTGTAAATCCCCAGACAGGACCGCCAATTATAACCAAATCATACAATCCAGAAGTTTTTTGTATTTTTTTTAATTTTGTAAGTTTCTTTAACATAGCATCCTTGCCTGCTTGCATATAGCCCATTACTCCCATTCTATCTTTTGTATCAAAAATTTCCTCAGAATCACATTTCAAAATATTTGCAATATTTTCTCCAACCGTTTTGGTTGTTCCGGTTCTAGAATAAAATATAACAAGAATCTTCATTTTTCAGGATAAGCTTCCCTTAACAAATCTTTTTTCTTGCTGAAATTCTTCCTTATTGGTTCTAATAAAATATTAATCTCTCTGCTTATAGCTTTTTTCAAATCCATAGGATGTAATTCTTTTTTAACAAAGTCTTTCTCAAGTTCTTTATAGCTAGTATACTCAACATCTCCTCCAAATTTAATACTTCTCTCAATCTTAAGTTTCTTGCCTTGGTCATATTTTAATGGAAATATAATATATTCAACAAAAGCCATAACCCCATTCTCTTTGATAATTCCTTCAGGGCAATACGCATCATTTACTTTCTTATTAACTGCATCTTCCTCATCCAATAAACCAACCTTTCCCTTATTTTCAGAAGAGCTCATTTTTCCACCCATCCTTCCGCCACTAAAAGAAGGTAATAATGGGGAAAACACACATAATGGCTTCTTGTATCCAAGCTCGGGTAATAATTCTCTACCAAGCATGTAAATTCCTCTCTGATCAATCCCGCCAAATGCAATATCTGCTTCTAAAGCAACTACATCCTCACACTGCATTAAAGGATAAATAAATCCACCCATCTTTGGTTCATCACCAAACCTAACCACCTCAGAAGCAGCCCTCTTAACCCTACTCAAAGTTGTCAAAGCACTCATTCTTAAAACATCAATGCTATACTGCTGCTCTGTCTGGAAATCACTTCCCTTTACAAATTTCAGTCTTGTTATATCAGCACCAATAGAGTTAAGCATATTTCTAACTAATTCTTCATAAACCGCAGTTCTAGCGTCCAACAAACTCCAGGGACTCTTCTGATCATCTAGATGTGCATGTAAATTAGCAAGTAAAAACTTAAAATTAAAGCCCGCCTTTAAAAAATCCGCTACTTTCACAATAGGTAAAAAATGCCCTATATGTAATAAATTAGTAGTAGCGTAACCAATATAAGCAATTGGATGAGCTTTTTCCATTAACAAATCCTTCAATTCATGCTCAGTAATAATCTCTTGTGTGTTTCTCTTTATTAATTCAAATGACGACATTCCCATAGAAGTTAAAAATGCTGTATATAATATAAATTTAACTATTCTTTCAATACCCAAATGTATTCTATAAAACAACAATATTTATATAGGCTAAAGTATTTACAAAATAAATACAAAATGAGAAGAGAAGTAGATACAAAATTATGGAAAACAGGCAATGGTTATGTGATAACAATACCAAAAAGAATAGTCAAAAAGTGGGAACTCAAAGTCGGAGATGAGCTAACAATAATAATTAAAAAAGAATAAAATGTCAACAGAACAAGAGACTATATTAAAAGATGGAAGAATCTATTTACACAAAGAAGAATATCATAAATTTAAAGATAAATTTTTTGAAGTAGAAATACAAAAAAATAATAAATCACTCTCATTTATAAAATACCTTAACAAAGAAAGAAGATTTTTCATACCAAGGGATATAAGGAAGAAACTAAACTTAGAACCTAAAGATATAATTACAATTAATATAAAAGAAATAAAAAATATAAAAAGAGAAAAAGAGATAATCAAAAATAACAAGTTTAATAGTTTAGCATTCATTCCAGAAAAAACATTATCAGGATATCCTATTTTAGTTTTAGAAAAGAAAAACAAATTATTATGTTGGTATCTGAATTATGGAGGTTCTAAAGAAGTAATAATCAATAAAAATATGCCTTCCAAGTTTGCAAAATGTTTAGGATATTATCAAGCAGAAGGAGGAAAGCCCAAATTAGCTAAAAGACGAGCAAGAGAATTTTCTTTTGTTAATACTTCGTTAAAAATAATAAAAGATTTTATAGGTCTGTTAAAATACCTTATAGACATAAAAATAATAAAAACAACAATTTATTATAATAAAAAACTCAGTAAAGATAGAATTGAAAAAGTTAAAGAAAAACTAATTAAATATGGTATAAGAGAAGAAAATCTCTATATAAACAAAGCTAAAAGAATTAGGAATTACAGCATTAAATTATGGATAAGTAGTAGTATCTTAACAGATATATTTATTAATATGGTGGACAAAACAAGAAACTATTTATCAGAAAATTGTGATAAAGAAAGTGAAAAATTAACTAAATTATTTCTAAGGGGCCTATTCAATGGGGATGGAAACTTTGCTTGTGCTAAAGACAAACATGGAAGTTTGCATTCCTTTCTTAGATTTTTTGAAAGAGAAAGACAATACATAGAAGATTACAAAAGATTATTGGAAAAATTAGAATTAAATGGAAAAATCAGAAAAGAAGGAAATAAAAATCTATACATTTTGAATATTTACTTAAACTGGGATAAATTATTAAAGTTAATAGAAACAGATTTAATAAAAGATTCCAAAAAACAACATCAAAAACTAATATGGAATTTAAAAAATCATAGGTGGTATAAATCTCAAAAACATTTCAAAAATCTCAATCCAATATTTTGTGGAAACCATATAAGAGAATTAATGCCTAAAAAAATATGTTATAACTGGGTTAAAAAAAGAATAAATGAAGGGACAGTACAAAAAATAAGGAGAGGAATCTACGAATTAACAGATAAAGGACTGTATACCAAAAATATATTAGAAAAAATATAATTAAATTCTTAATCAGAATCTCTATCTAAATCTTTTGAATATCAATAATTTTAACTATCACATCCCAGTCGGAAGTGCCTATTACATCAGCTGTTCCATATTTAACTCTTACTTTTAATTGATCTAATTGGAAATCATTGGAGAGATTGCTTATTCGTAATTTTCTCGGACCAAATGGACGATCCAAAAAGCTTATTTTCAATCCCCAAAAATCTTTTCCTTCAGCTGTGTTGTGGATTATAGTTCCCTTGTGTACCCAAATAGGCATGGTTTCATTATAGCTATTGGAAAGTGTTTTAGAGAGATAGAAAATAGTAATTAACAATACTACAAAGATTATTACAGATATGGATATAATAAATCTTTTGGGGTGTTTAGTATGCATAAGCAGTCTAACTTTGGTATAATTTTATAAATGTTTCCCTACTAAAGTTGTAGAGTCCTGATATTTTTTCAAAAGCAAAAGACTTATTTATAATATAAAACTTTCTCTAATCCGATGAATGAAAAAAGATTGCTGAAAATTTGCCTTGTCATATCCATTCTAGGTATTTTTCTCTTGTTGTCAATTGCAGAATTCTCCCAGCCAAAATACTATCAAATAAATGATATAACAGACAAACAGCTGGACACACAGATAAAAATTGAGGGAACAATAACAAAAACAAAAGATCTTCCAGGTTTATTCCTTCTTGACCTAAAAGACAATACTTCAAAAATGACAGTGGTTGCCTTCAAGGATTTCCAGATTAACCTGACCAAGGGAGAAAATATAAGTGTTACAGGGAAGATAGCTGAATATAACAATGTCTTGGAAATAATAGCAGATGAGATAACTATTAAAAATGATTCTTGAACTGTTGATTGCAATACTTCTTGGATGTTTTACCGGGATAATAACAGGTTTAACTCCGGGTCTGCATATAAATCTGGTGGCAGTATTAACCTTCTCAGCTTCATACTTTTTATTGAATTTTATTTCACCAGTAACAATCTCAGTGTTTATAATTGCAATGTCAATAACCCACACTTTCTTGGATGCGCTTCCGTCTATTTTCCTTGGGGCGCCAGATTCAGACCAAGTGCTTTCTGTTCTTCCGGGGCACAGATTGCTCTTAGAAGGAAGAGGGTATGAGGCAGTAATGCTGACTGCAATTGGCTCATTAGCAGCAGTTATCCTGACATTGATGATTACCCCTTTATTGATACCCTTTGTAAAATTTACTTATCCCTTAATCAAAGATTACATCCCCTATATCTTAATTATCTCATCAATCTTTTTAATATCCAAGGAGCATAAATCCAGATTATTAGCATTAATAATATTTTTATTATCAGGGACGTTAGGAATAGCAGTCTTCAATCTGCCAACACTAAAACAGCCGCTTCTTCCATTATTATCTGGTTTATTTGGTATTTCTATTTTAATTGTGAGTTTATCTGAAAAGTCAAAAATACCCCCCCAAAAAATTACAAATCCAAAGTTAGAAAAAAAAGAATCTGCAAAAGTACTCTCATCAGGATTGATAACCTCCTCTCTGTGCGGATTCCTCCCTGGAATAGGACCGGCAGAGGCAGCAATAATTGCTTCTTCACCATTCAAAAAAATAACCTCAGAATATTTCTTGTTGCTAACGGGAGCAATAAACACAGTCGTCATGGTAATCTCATTTATCGCACTCTACACAATAGACAAAGCAAGAAATGGCTCAGTAGTTATCATCTCAAAAATAATGGAAAAAATAACATTTTCTGATTTTATAATTTTTTTAGCAGCGACATTAGTTAGTGCATTCATAGCATATTATCTAACAAAAGGAATAGCAAGAATCTTTTCCTCTATAATAACAAAAATAAACTATCAAAAACTCTGTATTGGAATAATTATTTTTATTGTTGCAATAGTTATAATCCTAACCGGTCCTCTAGGACTATTAGTGTTATTAATTTCAACTGCATTTGGTATTGTTCCGTCTTTATTAGGAATTGCAAAAAACCATATGATGGGCTGTTTGATTATCCCCGTTATACTATACTTTCTTCTCTAACCAAACCACTTCCCCAATCCTTCCTGTTTCTCCTTGTCTTTGCTAAACACACTTTCAATTCTCTTCTGTGTCAGCTCCAAATCCTGCCTAAGATAAGCAGGCAGGTCATATTTTTCAGCCAAGCTTAAAGCAGGCTCCATATATTTGGTAATCCCTCCTTCAGCAATGGTAAATATTATTTTTCCGCCACATTTCAGACAAACGCCTGTTAATGGAGGTCTTCTGAATTTCTCATTACATGCAACACACCTAAATTCCTGCTGGCTGAATTTTCTTAAATTACCCTTAATATCTCTCATAAAATGCCTTTCAATAATTAATCTAGCAACATCATCCTCATCAACAGCCCTTATTTTTTCAGCAATATCCATCTGTCCAAAAACCTTTTCCATCATTGTTGGTAGCTTTTTGTAAGCACTTATTGTAACACCCAGATTAATATCTGTAGTATCATGGGTAAATCCAAAATTAAAATACTGTTCATCTTTTCCTAATCTATTTTTAATAAGCTCTAATTTTATATCTCCCGGAAGTTTATATTCCTGGGTAGCCTCATAAAATTCTAGACCATAACTATTGACAATATCCATATCAAAAACCATATCATCTACCTCTCCGGGGATTAAGCAAGAGGTTAGAACCAAGGGGGCATCCTGCTTTGCACCTCTATGCCCGGGTAAATATTTCCTTGAAAAGTTTAGTAAAGCATCCATCAGCAGCATAACCGCGGCCTCATCGCCATCGCATTGTTTACTAATAATTGAATTTGCTAAAACTAAATGATTATCAGAATCAATATTTAAACAGTAACTCTCTTTTTCACCAACATAATCTATTAAAATTACAGGATCATAAACAAAATTCTCATCATAATCAATCCTCATGCCCAAATATTTTTTATCTTTATGAAATCTTAAAATACGTTTTTTCCTTTCAGATAAAAATCCAATCTTCATAAAATTATCAACAAAGTTTGAACCAATGATTAATTTAGTTATCTCAAATTCAGGGATGTCTCTTTTTTTGTTAATATAAAACTGTCTAACCTTTGGACCTGGCTGTTTTTTATATTTATATCTCTTAACAAAAATTCCAAATCGACCTAAACAAAATTCCAAATCATAAAGTAGACCATCACTTACACTATCACAACTAACTCTCCTGTCACTCAAAGAAACACTTCCATCCCCTTCATAATATCCCCTCAAAACACAAGCCAATCTATCACAAGGCAAATCTAAAAACAGACTAGGTATTCTTTTATTTTTAGCATTATTACCGCAGCCAAGAATTTTTGAGATGAACAGATAAAATATTTTTGAAGAAAAGGTAACTCTATCATTTTTATTTTCTGTAGGGATCAATCCAAAATATTTTTTAATAACCTTCTTGATAAAATTTTTAATATCCACATCATTTGATGCAATATATACCTGATTTAGACCTTTCTTTGGCTTAACTGTTCTGGAATAACCTTCAGCTATATACAAACCAATAACTTCAAGTAAATCATCACCTAAATTTATTTTTATTGGAGTTTCTATATTATCTCTTTTCGCAGCAATTTTTCCGATATTAAAAATTTCATTTTGAATATTCTTATCCAACCCCAAAACAAAAGAAAGGGGGTAACTATCTCTCAACCTAAAATTCATAAACTGTTTTTTACTTATTTCTAATCCATCAAGAATTTTAATAATCTTATCTTGTTTTAATTTAGAGAGAATATTACTAATTCCCCTAACCATTAAATTCTCATCCTTCAGATATTTCAATAAGTTAATTTCTCTTTTATCTTTTGATTTTATATTTATTTTATATGCCAAGGGTAACCTATCCCCAATATTCAAATCACACATTCTTTTAATTTTACCATCAATAATGAACTTATGATTTTCTGTAACAATCACCTCCTTACCTAAGGAGGTCCTAAGTTTATACATCATTTGTCTACTGTGTTTTGTAAAATTATTAATATTAACTTCCCTCAATTTTTTTACAACACCAATGGTTTTATAGTTTTCAACCTTAATCTCTTTTGTATTAAAATTATCAACGACCTTCTCTGGATTTAATCTTTCTACTAAATCACCAATCTTCAAATTTTTCCAAATATCATTCTCTTTTATTGTAATGAAGGTATTATAATCAAAACAATCTCTACGGACAGCACAATGAAAATATGGATGTGCATAAAATCCCTGCGTCTTGCTAAATCCAACTATTCTGCCAATCATCCCTGCAGAAATATGTGGAGCCAGACATAAAACTAAATGACCAACTAAATCTCCCTTTTCTTTAAAATTATAAAATGAGTCCATATCATAAAATTTGACTAATAAATCATCAACAAAATTACCTACCCTAAATAAAATCTCATCTGCTCCCCTTTCAAAAGAACCGTCACAACTTGGTAAAATAACATCTTGTACTTTTAGCTCCAAAATTTGCTCGTCATTTATTAAATCTTTTCCTTCTATATCTTTTTCATAGCCTAATTCTTTTAATCTCTCAACACTTGTTCCTATTTCCTTAGGTTTAAAGTGAGTTATGGGCAATTCAGTCATATCATATCTTATGGTTCCATCTTTATTTACCTGAATATCATGAAATGCTCTTAATATCCCCTTAGCAAGGTTCTCAGGAATGTGCTCCTCATTACTCATTCCCCTTACCCCCTTAATCAAATCTGGGCATGTTCTGATTCTCAATTTTTGCATTGCTCTATCAAAGAAATAATTTATATCCACTGCTTTCTTTCTATGGGGAAGATATTCTCCAAAATTACTTTTTGTAATATTTTCCGGAGGTTCATCTAAAAACATTTTTGTCTTATTAGAATAATATCTTTTCTTGGTTTTTTTATGGCAATATTCACATGTGGGATAAATTGTTTCTCGGCTGCAGCCTTCACACAAATAAACAGGAAAGTCTGCAGTAACACTTTTTTTATCTAATGCTTCTTGAAAACATCTTAATCTCCCCCCCTCTGCTCCAACCGGAAATAAAACATGCGGACTGCCTGTCATTTTTCTTATCTTTGCTTTTTCTGGTCTACCCATCCTAGCACCGATAAACGTTCCATTCTTATCCCTGAATTTAATTCCAGAAATCTTATTTATCAACTCTAAAATATCTTCTCTCAAATTCTTTCCAATTAATTTTAATAAGTCTTCATCAATATTTTTTTCTAAGAATCCAAGGCTAAAGGCAAAGGCTTTTGCATCATCTCCTTCTATAACAACATACTCTTTATTTACAACAAGATGAGGTATTCCTAATAATTCTAAAACTCTCTTTGGATCCGGTTTCTCAACTAATTTCGCCGTATCAAAAATAAAGGGTAAAATAATCTTGAATTTTTCATCTCTTTTAACACTCACATTCTCAAGCCAATCCATTAAACTAAGAAATTGCTCTTGATTTATATTTTTAAAGTGATATGTCCATCTTGGATGCATGGGTATATCCAATTTTTTAGAAATCTTAAGTGCATTATCAAAACTAACCTTGACATATCTCTCCTTAAACAAATTCTTTACAAATTCTTTATCAACATCCAGTTCTTGAGTAATTTCAATAATCCCTTTGTTTTTAATTGCTTTATCAAATTCTAATTTCCACCATTCCTCATTATACCCGCAAGGAACTAAAGGATGTGCTCTATTCTTGAAATCACCATAGGAAATCAGAGCATCTCCCAAAAAGATAATTTCCTCAACGTCCTTTGAATACTTTCTGGCATCATCTACATTTTCTAATAACAAAACACATCCGTTGTTTAGTTTTACAATTGGTCCCTCAATACTATCACATGAGCTAACAACAGTTCCCTTGCCCGGTCTCTCCCACTTTAATTGTGTTCCAATGGCAATATACTCATTTAGTATAATCATTGTAGCTGGATGTATTGCAGTTCCGCTTAATCCGCTATTTCTTGCCCTACCGTATCTTAATCTAAATGCACCATTTCTCAATGGATGCCCCAAAACAGGTCTTCCAGCAACTAAATCATTTATGTAGGTATAGTCCGGTTTTATTTTTACATTAGAATCTGCATCGCTCTTTTTTTCTTTGGCCTTCATACTTTTTTGTAGTTTCAAAAATTTATCTAAGAAAAACCAGTCATCCATTCCAAACTCCTTTCCCCAGGTATTTATCTTCGCCCATAATTTTGGGGCTTTCTGTGTTAATCCTTCTCCCAAAACCAAACAGACGCCATTTCTTAATTTGTTGGTGTCCATTCTGTCCAATCCCTTATAGTTACTGACATCATATTTTTCAGAAGGATCTCCGTCTATCTGCACAGGTAAGTTTTCAACCATAAATTTTAATTCTTCTTCGCTTGGAAAATACTGTAGATTAGTAATTTTTTCATGATAATCTCTGAGTTCAATAACAAACCGGCTAATTTCTTTCTCATCGGGATCATATTTCTGATAGCCCATAATTTTCCTGATATAATCGCCAATCAAAACACTAACACTAGCCCCTGTTCCGCCTGCACTCCTTATGGGTCCAGAAAAAAACAATGAAAAATATTCTCCTCCATCTCTTCTTTTTCTGATTTTGATTCCGGTAAATCCCTCTAAAGGGCTAGCAACAACCCCATTAGTTACATAAGCTATCCCAACTCTGATTCCAACTTCCATTGCTCCCAATTTATCTTTAAATTTACAAAATTTTTCTTTTGTTACCTCTTCAGCAATTTTCAAAGCAACTCTCCAGTCTTGACTTCCATACTCTTTCTCTAATTCATGAATCCTCTCAACAATATTAGTATCCTTGATTTGTGGTACAATAGAACTTATTAATCCAACAACCCTTTCAGCCATATTCTTTGCAATTGGAATCTCAACAGAATCAACAGGGTCATAGCCCTCTTTTCTAGCTTCACTTGCTATAGCATAAGCTACATTGATCTTTTTGTTTATTTCATCAAAATATTTTTCACTATCTTCCTTACTCATTTTTACTAAAATCTCTTATTTTGACCTCTCTAGTTTGTAAATTAACCAAAAAAATCTTAGATGGGTCTGGAACCAATCCTCTCTTCTTCTGCTCTTCACTCTGGCTAACCCAACACCCACAATTCAGTCCGGTTATATTTCTGTAATTGATACTATTTACTCTATGGATATGCCCTGTGATAAAAAAATCAGGAATCTTATCAATAAGTAAGGGGTCTTGATTGGCATCTGGTATGTATAAATTTGAAGTATGTGTGGGAGCAAGATGTCTTCTTTGTAATAAAAATTTCATGATTAAATCGGCCCTCTTCTGCCCCCCTTCCATTCTTATAGCATCAACAAGATCTGCAAAATAAGGGAAACTATATCCATGATACATCAAAACATCAAAACCAGAAAAATCCTTTGAAGATTGAATATTCACTAATGAAGGGTTTGTAACAAAAAAAATATTATCTTTTTCATATAAGGACCCAACATAATTTTTTTCTAATATTGGCTGGGGTTCAGAAATTCTTAGTGCATCATGATTTCCTCCGCAAATAATTATTTTTATTCTTTTTGGAATCTTAGTTATAAAATAAACAAATTTTTCATATTGTTTATATACGTCTTTTATAATCAAATCCTCTTCTTGCCCTGGATAGATGCCAATGCCGTCAATAAGGTCTCCCACTATGAAAAGATAATTAATCTTCTCAACAATCTTCTTTTCTTCATCATTACAATCCTTACAATTCAACCAATCTATAAACCTGCTAAAATCCTCTTCTAAAAATAATTTACTTCCAATATGTAAGTCGGAAGTAAAAACACAATAAACTTCTTCATTACATTTCTTTAATTCTTTTGTTAGTGGAACATCCGGGAAAAAAATACTATTTACAAAAACAACATTATCCCCACAAAAGCCATTAATACCTATAACCTCATCTAAAACCAGATTATTTGCTAAATTAAAAATCTCGGGGTTATTTTTAGTAATAATTAGGGGTATTATGCTTGTTTTATCCTCTAATTTTAATATTATATTTCCATTTTTTGTAATATTTTTGTCATAAATTAATCCTACTAAAGAAACAGCCCCTTTCTCATTCTTATCTCTGCCTAACAATCTTTTAATCGAAATCGCATTTTGTAATTCTTTTCTGTTTGATAATACCTCCTTCAAAAATTCATATCTGTTTTTAAAATAGGCAACAAAATCCTGAATATCCCTCTTTTTAGACTCATCATTATAAGATTTTAGGATAATAACATTGTTTTCATCGCCATTTTCTTCTGCTAATCCTAAATTTTTTTCATCTATTTTCACTTCTTCTAATAAATGATTTAATTCTTCTTTTTTGTTTGAATCTAAATCATAACTCAAGATATCCAAAAAAGTTTTATACAATTCACTATTTTTATTTTTTTCAAAAAGTACTCTTGAATTATCAAATTCCAGCCAGTTAAGAGTTAACTTGTTCCCGCTAAAGATATTCGAGCTCAAATCATTGTTTAATAAAATAAGATTCTCCTTATTATTTATTTTTTCTTCTATTAATTTAAAAAATTCAGATTTATCAATAGAATTCAATTTATCTAAAAAATCAGGAGATACCAAAAAACCCCTTTTCAAAAAATAACTGATGTTCTCGTTCATAAACCTAAATTTTCTTTCAAACTGTTTTTTATATTTGGAATTGTTGAGGGGGGGATTGCCACGGAAATTTGTCTGGTTCTGCCATATCTTCCCTTGGAAATTACCTTTGCATGAATAATTCCTAACATATCTAATTCAGCTATAATATCAGAAACTCTTCTCTGTGTCAATGGTTTTAATCCCATTGTTAAGCAATTAGTTTTATAAACATCATATAAATCTCCGGTAAAAATACTTTCATTCTCTAAATCCAAAGATAGAATAGAATGTAAAGTAATTTGGAATTGTTTGGGCTGTGTATTAATAACATCAAGTACTCTATCTTTCTCAATTTTCTCTTCTGCTTCATCCAAGTGGTCTAAAACTACTTTATCCTCGTTCTTTCTTTCAGCTAATTCACCAGCTACTCTCAACAATTCTAAGGCCCTTCTTGCATCCCCATGCTCTCTAGCAGCATAAGCCGCACATTTTTCAATAACACCATCTGCCAAAACATTTGGCCTAAATGCCAAATTTGCCCTTGTTCTCAAAATATCCTGTAATTGCAAGGCATTATATGGAGGAAACACCAATTCCTCTTCACTTAAAGAACTTTTTACTCTAGGATCTATATTCTCTGTGAATAATAAATCATTACTTATTCCAATTATACAAATCTCAACATTTTTTAATTCAGAGCTTAATCTTGTTAAATTATAAAGAATTTCATCGCCTGCTTTCTTGACTAATTGATCAATTTCATCTAAAATTAAGATTAATAGCTGTTTTTCCTTATCTATTGCATCTAAAAATAGTCTATAAACCTCATCTGTTGGCAAACCAGTGGCAGGAACCTCTTCACCAAAGGCCTTTGCCAATTGAGAAATTATTCTATACTCAGTATCAGCAACTCTTTTCATCTTGCAATTTAAGTAAAATACCTTTAGTGGTATCTTTTTTTCCTTGCTTGCGCTGATTATTTGTTCAGTGACATATTTTGTAACAACTGTCTTGCCCGTTCCCGTTTTTCCGTAAATGAATAGATTAGATGGTTTTTCCATTCTCAGACTAGGTGCAAGAATCCCAGCAATTTGCTTTATCTGTTCATCCCTATGGGGAATCTCACTTGGGGTATAATTATTTTGTAATGATCTTTTATTTAGAATTAAGGGTTTCTTATCGAGATAATCCTTAAAAAAATTGTTTAAATCTACCTTAACCATATAACTAAAATCATCTGCTTGCTTTTAAGAATTTTCTTTAAAGGAAATAACACCCACACCATCATTGCCTATGGAGATTGTATTGCTGAAACTTAGCCATCTTTTCAGTTATAATCACTCATCAAGAACACCTATGTTTCTCATAGAACTTTTTAGTTATAACACTCTAAAAAGTATAATACAAAATATATATAATAGTATATAATATAATATAACATAGAAAAATTTATAATGGGAAATAGAGATAAGTTAATACAAGCCTTCTACTATCATTTTATCATACCCCAAAATCATCGAAATTAACCATTTGCTTATTAACTAAAAAAGAAACTAATTAATAAATAATAAATAAAAGTTATTCATAAGAAATAATAATCTCCATTACTCCATACGAAATATAGGTGTGTGGGTATATCCAACATAAACTCAAAAATCTGCATTAAATAAAAGAAAAGTATATAAATAACCTAACATTCTACACAAGTCATGGCAGAAGACGAAAAAAAGTATTCTAGACAACTAATGGGTAAGATTGTTGTAAGCAAAACAGGAAAAAGATTTGGTGAAGTTGCCGATATAACATTTGAAACAAGAACAGGTGAACTACTTCAAATAGTTCTTAGAAACCCAACAGGGTACACAGAGGGACTTGAGTTGGAAAGAACACCAAATGGAGAATTACTAATACCTTTTAGTTCTGTTATGGCAGTAGGTGACTTTGTAGTAGTTGCCGAAGAAGATATAATTTAAAAGCTTTTTTATCTTACTATTTTCTTATTATGACCAATCTAAAATTTAAAACAACTAAGGAACTTAAAATACCGGAGAAATTAGTAGACCAGATTATAGGTCAGAATGAAGCAGTAAATTTAATCAAGAAAGCAGCCAAACAAAGAAGAAACATCCTTCTTATTGGAGATCCGGGAACAGGTAAGAGTATGCTTGCTCAGGGTCTTGCAGAATTATTGCCAGAAGAAAAATTACAAGATATTTTGTCTTATCCAAATCCCATTGATGATAACACCCCATTAATAAAAACAGTTGCAAAGGGAAAAGGAAAGGAAATAGTAGATAAACTAAAAATTCAGGCAGTTGCTTCAACAAAAAACCAGAATATACTTTTCTTTGTTTTGTTAATAATCTCTCTAATTACCCCATGGATAGTAAGAAAGCAATATGGAGATATAATGGCCGCAGCATCACTGATAGGCTCAATGATATTCTTAGCAGGATTTATTTTATTTATTAATATTGGAAAAAGAATAAATTTTTCAAAAATACAAATACCAAAATTACTAATTGATAACTCTAAGCAGTCAAAGGCACCCTTCTTAGATGCAACAGGGGCGAGAATAGGGGCATTGCTTGGTGATGTACTTCATGACCCGTTACAATCATTTAGTGGTAACAATAAACTCATAAAAAATGGAAAAAAAGTAAATATTTCAACAGAAGTAAATAAAATACTAAAAAAGCACGAAAAAGAATTAATTAAGAAAAAGGGATACATAGCAGTATATCTTAAAAAAGATGAATTATACATATTAGCAGAAAAGAATGGGAAAATCCAGCCTGTAGAAGTACTTTCAGTTAATAAATACAAATCAGACAAACCCTATCTATATAAAATAACAACAGAGTCAGGGAAAACGTTGTTAGTTACACCAGAGCACAAAATAGCAGTTAATAACAAAGGAAAAAAGCAGTATACAGAAGCCTCAAAACTAAAAAAAGGGGAAGAAGTTTTTGTAAAATAATAATATATTAAATTTCATCCTAACACAACAATCATTGGAAAAATGGAACTAAAAACAGAAAAAATAAAGAAAATAGAAAAAGTGTCTTACAGGGGTTATTTGTATAATTTAACTACAAAGTCAGGCAATCTAATAGTAAATGGAATTCTAGTGAAGAATTCAGGGGGTCTGGGTACTCCTGCCTATGAGAGACTAATACCAGGGATGATTCACAAGTCAAGTGGGGGAGTTTTATTTATGGATGAGGTTGCAACACTAACAACAGAATCACAACAAGAACTTTTAACAGCAATGCAGGAAAAAAAATATCCGATTAAGGGGCAATCCGAACGTTCATCTGGCTCAACAACAATGTCAGAACCAGTTCCAACAGACTTTATTTTAGTAGCAGCAGGAAACGTTGAGACAATAAAAAGAATGCATCCTGCATTAAGATCAAGAATAAGGGGTTATGGTTATGAAATTTATATGAATTCAGAGATAGATGATACGCAGGAAAACAGGAATAAATTGACCTTGTTTGTAGCACAGGAAATAGCAAAGGACAAAAAAATACCCCCATTTACTCATGAAGCTGTTCAGGAAATAATAAATGAGGCAAAAAGAAGGGCAAATACATCCGAGAAATTAACATTAAGATTAAGAGAGCTTGGCGGATTAATAAGAGCAGCAGGGGATTTAGCAAAAGAACAGGGATTAAATGTAGTAGATAGAAAACAGATAATTGAAGCAAAAAAACTCGCAAGAACACTAGAGCAGCAAATGGCAGACAGGTATATAGAAGACAAGAAAAAATATGATATAATAATAA
This sequence comes from Nanoarchaeota archaeon SCGC AAA011-G17, assembly GCA_000402515.1. GTDB lineage: Archaea > Nanobdellota > Nanobdellia > SCGC-AAA011-G17 > SCGC-AAA011-G17 > SCGC-AAA011-G17. Next base: position 56,946 of record AQRL01000035.1, on the reverse strand, counting down.
CAAAAGGACAAAGAGTAGGGAGAGTTAATGGTCTGGCAGTTATAGGGGATGGTTTTGCATTCTCCGGAATTGTCTTGCCAATAGAATCAGAAGTAACCCCCGGCGGAAAAAAATCAGAATTTGTAGCAACAGGAAAGCTTGGGATAATTGCAAAGGAAGCAGTAAAGAATGTTTCAGCAATTATTTTAAAACATTTTGGCGAGGATGTTAAACATGATATTTTTATTCAGTTTTTGCAAACCGCCTCAGAGGGGGTAGAAGGAGATTCAGCTTCAATAGCAGTAGCAACAGCAATCATTTCAGCATTCAAAGGAATTCCAATAAGACAAGACACAGCAATGACTGGTTCATTATCAATAAGGGGGGAGGTATTGGCAGTAGGGGGCGTTACTCCAAAAATAGAAGCAGCAATTGAAGCAGGTATATCAAGGGTTATAATCCCCCAATCAAATATTCAAGATGTTAAATTATCCAAAGAAAATCAGGAAAAGATAAAAATTATTCCCGCATCAACAATCCAGGATGTTCTAAAAGAAGCTCTGGTCTGGAAAGGGCACGAATTGGTTCTTAAAAAGTTATTAAAGTAATTCCTTATAGGTTTTGAATATCAGTTCATTCATTCCCCATTTCCTCTTAATCTTTCCTCCTTTAGTCTCTTCAATCCAATGTACTGCTTTTTTATCTCTCAGTTCTATTAATAAACCCAAAATAAACTCATCATTCCTTGTAAGTGCATCCGCAACCTCATAGGTATAAAGCATTTTAGGATATTCATCATAAAGAAATCTTAATATATCCATTCTTATCTTCTCTTTTTTATTATCAGAGATTAGGCTCATCAAGGTCTTAAAATGCAAAATACTATATAAGAATTCCTATCATCCGTTTAAAATAATGGGTTGACAATCCCAAGATTTATATACAAATTAAGCTTTTTTTTGCAAATGGACTTTGAAAAAGAAATCCTAAAACTTCTAAAAAAAGAGACAAAGCAGGACCTGAAACTAGAAATTCCTCCAAATCCAGAACTTGGAGACTATGCCTTGCCTTGCTTTCAGCTATCAAAACTATTCAAAAAGCCGCCACATGAGATAGCAAATTATCTAGAGCTAAAAATAAAACCGCAGGGGTTTATACAATCAATTCAGGCGCAAGGACCTTATCTGAATTTTTACATAAATAAGGCAGAGCTGACAAAGCAAACAATCCAGGAAATTCTAAAGAAAAAAGACAAATATGGCTCATCACTAAATAAAGAAAAAATAATGGTTGAATTCTCAGGCCCTAATCCCTTCAAGGCCTTTCACATAGGTCACTTAAGAAATACTGTTTTGGGAGAAAGTTTAGTTAGAATTCTTAAATTTCAGGGATATAAGGTGATTCCAGTAAACTATCTGAATGATACAGGAACCCATGTATCCAAATGTATCTGGGGTCTAGAGCATCTAAAAGAAAAACCAACAAAAGATAGAGGAGAATGGCTTGGTTATGTTTATTCCTTAGCATCAGAAAAATTAGGGGATTCAGGCATAGAGCAGGAGATTCATAAAAAGATAGAAGAAAAAGATCCAAAATATCTGAAGATATGGAAACAGGGGGTAAAAGACAGCTTAGATTATTTTAATAAAATCTATAAAGATCTCGACGTGAAATTTGATAAAACTTATTTTGATTCAGATTATATTAACAAAGGTAAATTAATTGTTTCAGAATTGCTAAAGAAAAAGATAGCAGAGCATAGTGAAGGGGCAATTATAATTAATTTAGAGGGATATAACCTTTACAAGGCCCTGGTCCTTAAGAGTGATTCTACCTCTTTATACATAACAAAAGATATTGCAATGGCAATAGATCGTTTAAACAGCTATAAACTGGATAAATTAATTTATATTACAGGTTCAGAACAAAAATTACATTTCCAGCAGCTATTCAAGATTTTGGAATTATACGGGTTTAAACAGGCAAAAAAATGCTATCATTTGTCTTATGAATTAGTAATGCTGCCAGAAGGGAGAATGGCCTCTAGAAAGGGGAAGATAATAACCTATTCAGAGATTAAAAAAGAGTTATTATCAAAACTAGAATCAGAGGTAAAAAAGCGCCATAAATCCTGGTCTTCAGAGAAGAAACAAAAAGCAGTTCAGGCAATCTTCTCCTCGGCAATTAAGTTTGATATTCTAAAACAAGGACCAGAAAAAGTTATTATTTTTTCACCAGACAAAGCTTTGGAATTTGAGGGAGATACAGGCCCATATATTCAGTATACCTATGCAAGAATCTCTTCAATCTTAAGAAAAGAAAAACCAAAGAATGTAAACTACAAGGCATTAGAACAGTCAGAAGAGTTTAATTTAATCACAAAGCTGTCCTTATTCCCTTCTGTAATAAAGAAAGCAGCAGAAGAATACAAACCATATTTAATAGCAAATTATCTCCTCGAACTATCCCATTTATCCAATGAATTCTATCATAAACACAAGGTATTACAAGCCCCGGAAAAGATAAAACAGGCGCGTTTATCCTTGCTGCAGGCAACCAAACAAGTTCTAAGCAATGGGTTAAATCTCTTGGCAATAACGGCTCCAGAAGAGATGTGATTCAGAACCAAAATCTTTAAAAACTATCCCAAGACCTAATATTCATGCCAGTTGTAGGTTTTAATTTTGATAAGTTTTCTGTTGAGAGAACAGGAAAAATAGAAAAGGGAATTAAAGTTAGAAATAATATCGAAGTTAAGGATATATCTATAGACGAAATTTCTTTAAGTCAGGATAAAAAACAAGACGTTCTAAAACTTTCCTTTGAATATAGTGTGTTCTATGATCCCGACGTCGGTTCAACAATATTACAAGGTCACTTATTATATCTGGATACTCCTGCTAAAATAAAGGAGATAGCAAATGGATGGAAAAAGGATAAAAAAATAGAATTAACATTAAAGGCGCAATTGCTCAATACAGCCTTGATAAAATGTAATATTAAGGCATTGAATCTTTCTCAGGATGTTAATTTGCCTCCTCACTTGCCAATGCCAACACTAAATCCCCATGTAGATAAGGCTAAAGGGTATATTGGATAAAAAAAGAAATAGAAAAAATTTACAAATCTTCTGGTTTTAATGTTTTTCTTCCGTTTCCTCTTGCTCTCTTCTCAGCATCCATAATCATAACTCTTACTTTTTCACTTAAGGCATCTGCAAAGTTTCCAGCAACATTTAAATCTGTGCACTCTTTTATTTTGCTTCTTACAACCAATAATTCTGTCATATTATTCACCTCGACTAGTTTATATTTTAAAAACAAAGTTAGCTTATTTATAAAATTTATGGTTTTATAGCCTTCTAATGCCCAAATTCTGAAGAATTCAATTTATTCATTCAATTATTCACTTAAACATATATTAAGCACATCCTAAACACATATAAATTTGTCTGTGCACATCCTATTCAGATAAAAATGGTAGAAATTGACCCCTTTTTCAAAGAAAATGTAAAAAACTCCTTTATTGAGGCTAAAAAGCACGCAGACAAGCTTGAAAAAGAAATAGAAGACAATAGACACCTTATTTCTCTGCAAAACAAACAAATAGACACCCTCCTAAAGAAAATAGAGGATTTAAGGGGGGAAATAACAAAATCAAAGCCAAATAGTGAAGAAAACACAATAGTTCCAGAGGAAAAAATAGGGTCTATTCATTCATTCATTCATTCATTCAACAGTTATTCACATGACAAATCAGGATTAAAGACAGTAGTTGAGAACATTGAAAGCCTGCTTAAAACCCTTACAAAACAGGAATTACTGGCTTTTTTGACAATCTACCAGCTAGAGGAGGATCAGAAAAGCAATGTAACCTATATCGATGTCTCAAAAAAGATGGGATTATCCGAAGGATGCATCAGAACCTACATAAGCTCTCTGATACAAAAGGGTGCTCCCATAATTAAGAAAAAACACAACAATAAGACTGTTTTTCTCTCGATACTCGATGATTTTAGGAACCTCAACTACAAGGAAAGAATAATCACCGCTTACTATGGGTCCGATCCAGGACAGAAAAGACTATTTTAGCTATCATTTCTCTATTTTTATACGTAATTTTAACCTGTATTCTATGCACTTATTCACTTATGCACATCCTAAACACATCTAATTTGGTCTGTGCACATCCTATTCATGAATAGAACCCTCTTAATTCCCTTGTTTTTTGCGTATTTATTCACTCTTTCTCTCCTCTATATAGTCACATTAACCTAATATATCTCCTCAAAACACCCCTATTGTGCGAACTAATCTATTCCTCGTCGCTGATTAACCATCACAGATGCCTATAAATTATCGTTTTTCTCCTTCATATTCACTAAAAATAAAGCGTCGCTGACGTCACTAAAATACTCCTATGACGTCACCAAATGTTCACTTACACTTTCATGATCTGTAACTTACGTAACTTACACTTCAACTTAAACCGTCGGTGAAATATAAAAATAAACCGTAACTTACACATCTTACGTAACTTACGTAAGTACTTACATGTAATTTATTATAATTACTGTTCACTGAACGTTCACTGAACGTTCACAGGATTCACTGAACCGTTGCTGAACCGTTCATATAGTTCATAAGAGAACACCCAAAACTATTTAAACAAAAACTTTTTAATATATATAATGGTTTGGTGGTTATTCAAAAAAAAAGAGGACGTACATAAAAAAATAGATCATATTCATAATTCCGTCCAGAACTCCTTTATTAATATAAAAAGTGATATGGGCAAATTAAATGAACGGATAAATATGGTCCATACTCACCACACAAACAATTCTAAAAATTTTGATAGAAGATTATTAGATATAGAAATGAAATTAGCTAAGCTTGAAAGCTATTTAGTAAAAGAAGATGAAAGAGAAGAAGCTTACAAAGAACCCAGAAAAGAGATTTTAAAAAATGAAGAAATAGATATTGAAACCCTAATAACTGACCAACAGGGGGTTTTTTTGATGAGAATGGTAAATCTTCTTAATGAATCAAGTGGGGAATGGATCCCAATGAGGGCGCTAGCAGAAACACTCTATCCAAGGACAAAATATATAAACATTAAATCTTTAGTTTCAAACTATACAGATATTTTATCGACATGGGGGCTATTAAAAAAGAGTAGAAAAGGAAGGGAAATTATTTTAAATTTAACAGATAAGGGTCATAAGTTAGCCAAAAGATTAACAGAAAAAGAAAAAAGATTATTATCAATAAAATAAGAGGAAAAAATGAAATTCAAACAAATAGCTTTGGCAATAGGGATTGTAATTTTATTAAATGTTTTTTTTAATTATGGGATTTTTACCTTCTACAAATCACCAGAATATACTCAATTCTGTCCGGAAACACTTTATTCTAAAAATATTCAAACAGAAAAAGAATGCACAGATGCAGGTGGTTTATGGCATTATTCAGGGCCAGAAGTTCCAAAAACAGCAACAGCAACCGGTGCAGTAATAATGGGTTATTGTGATGTAACCTACAAATGCAATAAGGAATACACTGCAGTAAAAGAGGTATATGACCGGAATGTTTTTGTAATTTTGACTATCCTGGGCATTATAACATTGATTTTAGGCCTTACAGTAATATCAGTAGATGCAGTTGCTAACGGCTTCTTATTTGGGGGGATACTATCAATATTAGTTGGTGTAATAAGATATTGGTCAGCAATGGATGATTACTTGAGATTCATAATTTCAGGGGTTGCATTAATACTTCTAATCTATGTTGGCTATAAAAAAATAAATAAATAATTTAAACATTGCTTAAAAGTTTTAGACAGAGAAAAAAGAAAGAAAAAATTAAGATAAAACTCTATACTTGTCTATATCTTTTGCAGGAATAGGGGGATTCTTTGGCATCCATTCTTTTTGTGTCCTGCCTATCTCTTCTATCATTGAAGGGTGAAATACACTCAGTGCAATACACAAGTAATGCGGACCATTTTCTTCTCTTTGCATAGAACCTAAGGTTATGACATATCCACTCATTTTAAGTGGGGGGAATTGAACTTCTTTGTTATCATCATCACTAACAATTTCAACAAGGTCTCCTAATTCTATATCATTCAAGATAGAAGGTAATCTCCCATCTTCATAAACTTTATTTTTGATATATTTTCTATTTCCTCTTTCAGTCATTTTTATCTCCCATCACCTTAATTTTAATAAAATCTTAAAACTTTTAAGCTTATCTAAAGTTCCACTATTCAGGATTTTTTAATTTTTTTCTAATTCTTTTTCCGCTTTTTTTATTTTTATCCCATAAGTGATGTTAAAAATAAATTTAAACAATTCAAAACAAGATAAAATAACATATAAAAGGATAGATACATTTATGAAAAAAAACCAGATACTTTTCTCCCCCTGATTTAGTAAGGTTAGAAGGAATCCCAAAACAGAAGCAATTAAGGGAAATTTAAACATATTGAATGTTAATTTTCTAAAATTTCTTTTGTCTAAAACATAAAATAGTTTCTCATCCAAAGATAAAAAAATAGTTAATACAGCAAGAACAACTCCAAATACTATTAAGTATCCTTGAAAAAAAATGTGTTCTGGGATAAAAAAAATAGTAACCCACCCCCTGTAATTTGAGAATATCAAAAAGATCAATAGGAGCCCTGAAAAAAATAAATCAATATTCTCCAAAAAAAGATTCTTTTTTACCATAAAGATTATATACTTTGTTGATATATTAATTTTATGGCATCCGTGACTCTTAGCTTTGCTAGATTGGTCATAAGTTCCCCTCCAAAAAAGGAAGATTTAATAAAAATTCTTTACTCTGATTTAAAAAGCTTTGGTATGAGGGGGTCTTATAAGAGGAACAGGAAGGGGTTTCTTAATTTTAAACAAGATAATGACTTTTTAACATTTAATTATTATAAAGATTTACCCTCTAGAAGTCAATTTCTTAATCAGGAAAATAGTGGATTTCAACAAGATAACTACACAGATTCAGAATCAAAGATGGTTATTATCTTTTCTGATGGATATATTGCTTATGAGGGATTTGGATTTGGAAGAGGTAGTTTTATGGAAATAAAAAATAGGATAATAGATGCATTGGGATCTTCTAAATTTCCAGGTAAAATAAAAATAGAAGAGATTAAGGAATTTGATTATAAGTTATTAAAGGAATTCTATACCAAAGCAGAATCAGTCTCTATATTAAAAATAACAGACCCTGGAAAAATAAAACCCAACCCCCATTTTCCCTCAAAATATATGAAACAAATAATAGAGGATTATGGAAAGTATGGGGAGACTGCAGGATTTAGTACTGAACATAAAAAAGATAAAAATTTAAAAAAAACAAGATTAATTGATAGGGGTTTCCTCCCGATTTCAAAGCCTCTTTATGTAAAAGGAAAAGAACAGGGAGGCATTAGTTTTAAGATTAGTATTAATGGAAAAGTTTCATTTTATACATCAGACGACCCAGAAAAGAAGGAAATAAGGATGGTGGAACTTGCTAAAAGAATTATAGGATTTTTTAGAACCAATGGGGGATAATATTTCTAAACACCAAAACCCTTAAAAATAATAAAAATATTAAATATTTATGAATAAGGGGATTAGATTTATTCTTTTGGGTTTTTTGTTATTTTTAGTAATATCCCTACCAGTTAATGCTGGTTGGGGTTGGTTAAGTGATATATTCAAGGGGGGAGTAAAATCATCTAAAGAGGCTAAGATTACTGGAAATGTAGTCAAAAAGAACATTGATGATACACAAAAAATATCAAGACAAGAAACTAAAACCTTTAAAGAAGCCGATGATTTGGCTAAGAAAGAAATTAAAACATCAACAGAAAAAATAAAATATAATGGACTGAAAGGAGCAGATTGGGAAAAAGCAGTTCAGAAATATTATGCACAGAAAGCACAACGTTCTTTTAGCTCAATTGATGAATTAACAAGAGCTGGAAACTTTGGTGATAGATATGTTGAAATAGAAGATTTTACTCTTATTGGTGGAAAAAATACCCAGTATTATTTAAACAAAAAAATAGACCCCTATTTCTTAAAAGAACCGGATATTTTGATAGTTAAGGGGGATAACACGATTCATCAATCTTATCCTAAAAAAATTGAAATAATAGATGCTAAAACAAGTGAAGGAGCTTCAAGAGTAGAACAAGAAAAGGGTTTTTTGGATTTATGTGAAAAAGCAGAAAGAGTAGGAACTGAGTGTAGTGTTAAATATGCTGAACCAAAGAGCGAAATAGGAGATTTATGGAATGTTGCTTGTATAGCTACTATATTTATAAGTAGTAGTGGAACATTAGGACCAATAGTAGATGTTCTTTGTTTGATTCCAGTATCTTAAAAACACAAAATCATTTATTTGAACAACAAATATTCTAGAAAAGTTTAAATATCAAAATATCTATATGCCGTAAGAGGTGTTATTATGGGATTTGGAACATTTTTGTTGGTGGTCCTGGCCATAATTTTTATATTATGGTTTTTAACAAGAAGACCAAGATATAGAGAAATAAGGGTCAGAGGGCATACTAGAAGAATAAGAAACAGATAAAATCATAATATATATATGTGGATTATAGAACGTTTGTATAGCAAGAAACCACATCCCAAACAATAAAATCTTTTGATAATAATTTAATCACAGATAACCAACACAACCACAAAAGTTCTTAGCATGTTCTTTGTCCTTTGGAAACGACCTACAAAATAGTGGTTTAATTTTATGGATTTTACAATAATAGGTATCTTCATTCTTCTTTTTTCTTAAAAAAGGACATCTAGTAGACAATTGGTTTCTAAACCATCCAGATGAACCAAAATAATCCCATTCCACCAACATATCTGGAGTAAATAAGTCATACCTGCCAATCTTTTTCCACAATTCAATATCTTCCTTTGAAATATCAGCATATTCTGTTGTCAAGCAGCATTTACCGCATTGTTTGCACCTAAACACTTTTTCTTTCATTATCAAAGCAAGTATACAAAAACATAAAAAATCATCGAAAAGTTATTCAAAAATACCAACAAGCATTTTAAGCCTTCTAAACCCCCAAATTTACCATAATATTTATATACTTAGGGCACCCTAAGTTGCTGTGGACGAGCCATTATAGTCCATAAGTTCACAAAAAAGAGGAGAAATGGATAAAGAATTTAGAGAAATATTAAAATCTGGATCTTCAAAAAAAGTTTTGGACTATCTTGAATCTAAAAAAGGAGAACTAGATCCAAAATTTCGTTTAAAATACATTTATGCTACTATTTTAAGTTTATTAGACTTCAAAGAATTGATAGATGAACATAAAAAGGAACTAAAGTTAGAAGCCCATCAGATTTCAATAAAAGCAGGATTTAATCCTTCTGATGTATTAAACCAGTATATTATCTTAGAAATAAATAGTTTTTATGACATATGTAAATTAGAAGAAATTAATCTATCTAAAATTCCAAATTATAACCTCCTCTTAAAAGAATTTAGAAATGAAATTCCCGGGCACAAGGATAAAGAAAAACGATTAAAAGATATGGTCTCTTGGATGCAAATTCATAAACAAGTGGATGAGATTGGAATGCCTAAAATTATAAGTGATTTTAAAGAATATCCAAAGAAATATTAAAAGAGTAAAAATGACCCAAAATAAGCCTTTAGCAGCAATTTACATCAGAGTCTCAACTCAAGACCAGGCCCAGCACGGGTTTTCTTTAGATGCCCAGGAAGATTCCCTGCAGAATTATGCAAAAGCCTTGGGTTATGAAATTTTCAAAATTTATAGGGATGAGGGAAAATCCGCAAAAGACCTGAACCGCCCAGAGATGATAAATTTACTTAGGGATGCTGAAGAAAGGAAGTTTCAGGCAATTTTTATCTACAAGCTGGACAGATTCTCAAGAAGCCTTAAAGATTTGATTTTAACTATTGACAGACTAAAAGAATGGAGGATTGATTTTATTTCCATGCAAGATAAAATTGAAACAGCCAGTGCAAGCGGAAAGTTAATGTTCCAGATAATCGGAGCTTTTGCAGAGTTTGAAAGGAATATTATAGGGGACAGAACCACTTTTGGCATGCAAAAAAAAGCAAAAGATGGGGGATTCATTACAAAAGCACCAAAGGGATATAAAATGGTAAATAAAAAGCTAGTTCCACATACAGAACAAGCAGAAGAAGTTAAACAAATCTTCCAGGAATTTATAAACTCAGAGATATCTCTAACAAAACTAGCAAAAAAATATGGTATGACCACCGCAGGCATAAAAAAACTACTCAAAAATACTACTTATTTAGGAAAGGTCAAATTTGCAAAACAGGAGTCAGAAGGTCAGCATGAACCAATAATAGACAAACAGTTATTTGATCAAGCAAAAAATAAGCTAATAAACGCAGGATTTAAATGAGAATAGACCCAAAAACCCAAGAAGAAGCAATGGAGATAGTCTATGATATCTTAAATCAAGGCGATTCTAGATATAATAACCCTAAAGACGAGATGATTCTCTCATCATTTATTTTTAATAAAACGGTTGATTTGGAGGAAAGGGAAATTTTAAGCATAAACAAACCAGAAAAAGAAGATCTTTTACTTGTCAAAGGAATACAAAAAGATGAGAAATATGTAGCTAAAACTCTTCTACACCAGCAAGGATTTAATGATAATGAGATTTATTTTGAGAGAATGTTTTTGGGTTCTAGACCGGATATTTTTGCAGAAAAAGAAGATAGAATTATAGTAGTAGAATGTTGTTCATGCAGGATTGATAAAATATTGGACTATTTACCAAAAGCCGATGAAGTATGGGTAATAACTAGGGGAGAAAATACATGGGAAACACCCGTTTTTAATAAGAAAATACAATGGTTTATCTTCAAAAAAGGACCGAATTGGGACCTCTTTTTAAAATTCAAGGATAATAGATTAAAACAATTAAAGGGAATAAAGAATCCGTTAGACACACTCTAAGCATCTATTTTCAAATCCAAAACTATAAAAAGAACAAAATTCTCAAAAATTATATCCTAAAGGATTGGAGGAAAAGTAAATGACAGACGAACAAGAGGAAGGTACAGAAGGTACTACAGACGGTACAAGAATGGAAGGTACTGTAAAATGGTTTAATTCAAGAAAAGGATTTGGGTTTATCCAGGGAGAAGATGGGCAGGATTATTTTGTACATCACTCAGCCTTGCCGCAAGGTGCATTTTTGAAAGAAAATGACAAAGTATCCTTTGAAGCTACTGAAACCGATAGAGGAAAACAAGCAAAAAACGTACAATTATTGTAAAAATAAAGATTAACTAGACTTTTTCTTTTGTATTTTTTTATTCTTTTTATTAATCAGAATTATGCGTAATCTTTATAACTTCCTGCCTATTTATATTGCTATGAATGATACATTAAAAATAAAAAATAAGGTAAGTTTTCATGACCTTAAGACTATTCTTTATTATTTCCCGGATAATTTTACCTTTAAGGCAGATATTACAGTCTTTCACCAATACTTCTCGGCATATAATCTAAGTGATCTAAAAAGGGGTTTTCATGTGCTAAGTGAGCATGAGCATCAGGTATTATCAAAGCAAGAGCTATCAAATGTTTACAGCATAGATCCTCTGTTTAAAGAAACTTTTAAACCGCACAAGGGTGATTTGGGGCTTAATTTAGAGGATATCTCTCGAGAAATATGGGAAGAATTAAAAAGAAAAAGGAAAATATTTAAGAAATAAAATGGAAATGCTGAAAAAACTTGAAACAGAATTAAAATTGAGGGGATTCTCAGAAAGAACAGTAGACACCTATGTCAGGCATAACAAATTATTCCTGGAAGCACTAAAAAAGCAGCCGGAAGAAGTTACAGAGGATGATGTCAAGGATTACATGGCAGATCTCATGGCAGTAAAAAAACTTTCAGGCAAGACAGTTTCTCTGAAAAAATCAGCATTAAAATTTCTTTATGATGAGATGATGAAGAAAGGTATTGTAAATATTAAGACGCCTAAAACTTCTAAGCAAATACCAGAAGTTTTATCCAGGGAAGAAATCAAGAAATTAATTGATGCAGCACCAACAAGCAAGACACGCTTGATCATAAAATTGTTATATTCTACTGGTTTGAGAGTATCAGAACTTGTTAATCTGAAGGTGAAGGACCTTAGTCTGGAAGAGAAAGAAGGGTGGGTAAGAAGAGGGAAGGGAGCAAAAGACAGGTTTTTCACACTCTCTCCGCTGATAATAGATGATCTTAAGAATCATATCTCTACTCTAGACACCCCTAATGAATACTTATTTCCAGGAAAGAAGAATACTCTTTCTCCCCGTAATATACAGAAGCTGTTGGAGAAATCAGCTGAAAAAGCATGTATAGCAAAAAGAGTAAACCCCCACAAGCTTCGTCATTCTTTTGCTACCCATCTCCTTGATTCGGGTGTTGATATAAGGTTTATACAAGAATGTCTTGGTCATTCCTCGCTTAGTACGACCCAAATTTATACTCATGTTTCTAAAGAACAATTAAAAAAAATAAAATACCCATTGGATACACTCACATAGAAATGTTTTTATATGCGCGTGTCTTAGTAATCTTTTATGAGAAATCATTGGAAAAAAGAGGAGATTATCTATTTAAAAAAAGAATATTGTAATAATAAGAATAAAGACTTAGCTAATAAACTTAAAAAAACTGAAAGTTCTATAAATAATAAGGCCTATGAATTAAACCTCAAAAAAGATAAAGAATTTTATTGCAAAGCAAGAAGGCATTTACCCCTTGAAATTAATAAAAAAAAGTTAGAAGAATTATATTTAATAAATAAGATTTCTATAAGAAGAATTGCCAAAGAACTAAATGTTGGTAAAACAACAATAGAATATTATTTTAATAAATACAAGATAAAAAGAAGGGATAAATCAGAAGCCAATAAAGAGCGTTTTAAATGGGATATTGTATGGACCAAAGGAAAATCAAAGGAAAAAGACCCCCGTTTAAAGAATATAAGCAATAAATTAAAAATAATTTGGGGGATTAGAAAACAAAAAAGAATAAAAAATATAGAACTCAAATTTAATAAAACTTTCCGAGATTTATTAAACCAATTATATTGGATAGAAGGATTAAGCTTAGAAAAAATAGGGAAAAAATTAGGTTATGACCGAGTTATATTATCTAATCTTTTTAAGGAATATGATATAAATTTAAGACCAAATTTTCAATACATTTCTTCTTTAAAGGGAGCCAACCACTCCCATTTTGGGAAATCTTGGGAAATTTTTTTTGGTAAAGAGAAAGCCTATGAATTAAGAAAGAAGGCTTCGGTAAGGGCAAGAAAGGCAATAATAAGGAGGATAAGTAATAATGAATTTCCCTTTTTTAACACAAAAATAGAATTAAAATTATCTGAAGAAATGACCAAAGGGGATATATCCTTTATAAGCCAATTCAATATAGATAATAGGTTTGTTTGTGATTTTGCAATACCCTCTTCAAAATTAGTAATCGAATGCGATGGGGATTATTGGCATGGAAATCCTTCTTTATACAACAAGGAAAAATTAGGAGAAAGACAAAAAATAAACATTTATAGAGATAAAATAAAAGATAAGTATATAAATAAAAAAGGGTGGAAAATTTTAAGATTCTTTGAGTCAGATATTAAAAAATCCCCAATAAGGTGCGTCAATGAGATAGAAAGGCACATTAATAATCCCCTCCTCGAGCACCAATAAATTTATATACTTCAAGCGCTTTTCTATCGTCGGTAAAATAAACAAAAACGAGGTGAAAAATGGGAACAATTATAGCCAAAAATGTTATTAGTAGAAAACCAGGCTATCTTTACTACGTCGATGGCAAAGGAAATCTAATGAGTTAATTCTCTTAGACCTATTATGTCTGCGAAGCAAAGATGGCACGTGGTGGAAAAAGAAAAGCCAAGAAAAAAGCCAAAAAGAAATAAACTTAACTTTTTTTTATTTTTTTATTTTATAATAACTTCTCAAACATTTTTCTAAAAGTTTTTTTTGCTGATAATAATTCTTTTTCCCCTTGTTTTGTTAGAGAATAAATTTTTTTCCTCCCAATTCGTTTATGAATTATTAATTTTTTTTTCTTCAAAAATTTCAAAGCAGGATAAATTGTTCCAGGGCTCAATTTTTCATTTTTATTTTCTCCAATGATATCTGCTAATTCATCACCACACAATTTTTTTCTCTTTAATTCAGATAAAATTTGAAGCCTTAACAAGTTTTTAATTTTGATAATTGATTGCAAATCCATAAAATTACGACGGTAGTCTAATATTTAAATCTTTTTATTTTATTTTTTACCTATCGCATAAACAATATATATTAATTACTATAAATTGTAGATACGATAATAAATAATTTAAGCAATAATTAAATCTTGTGTAAGTTAAAAATAATTTCCACCAAAATTTTTTCTCGTTTTATATTCGGAAAAAATAGAAAACTATATAAAGAAAAACATAATATATAATTTAACAAAAAATATTTATCATTAAAAAAAGAGGTGAAAATACATGGCAAAAAAGAAAGCAAAAAAGAGAAAATAAACTTTTCTTTTTTTATTTTTTTTATTTTTTTTATTTTTAAAATTTTTCTGCAGGCTTGTAAACAGAACTTACTGGTCGTTTCATAAATGAACAAAAAATTACGTCTGCAAATAATTCAGAAACAGCCACCTGTTTGAACCATTTATACTTTTCTAAAAATTCTTTATTTTTATTTACAGTGTCAGTCCCAATTACTTTTTTTAACATCCCCCTTAAATATAAATCTTCAAATTTTTCTGCAGCATCTCCATTGAATAGGGGATGGGTGCATATAATATAAATATTTCTTGCGCCCTTCAGATGAGCTTCTTCAATCGATTTTATTATTGTGCCCCCAGTATCAATTATATCATCAACAAAACAAACATCTTTCCCCTCTATATCTCCCTTTATTGAAACACTATCAACTAGGTTTGCTTTTATCCTTTCTTTGAATGAAATAACCGAGTCAACACCAATTTCTTTTGCATAATATTTTACTTTTTTGGCTCCCCCAGCATCAGTAGACACAAGCACAAGGTTTGAAATATCTCCATTTAACTCCTCCATCAATGCAGGAATAATTATCTTTGACGCATATAGTAATTCTTTTTTTATATCGTAGGCATTATCAATAGCTGATTTGGAATGAACATCAATTGTGATAAGGGAGTTAATCAAGCTCGTCTCGAAGATTTTAGCAAGCCTTCTTGTCATAACAGGCTCCCTTCCAGATTGGGCATCCTGTCTTGAATAAGGTAATATGGGTATTATAAGATTTGTTTCTTCAACACCGCTCCTGTTTAGCATATCCAACAGAACAATCAATTCAAAAATATTATCATGTATTGATAAACTTAAAACAGGATCTTTTTCTGTTAACTGAATAACATATGCCTTATCCCCCCGCACACTGTATTTATCTTCGTCTTTTATTTTGTAATAATATTCACCATTAGCAAACTCTCTAAACACAAGGCCCTCAGACCCATAACTCTCAACAACAACATTCCCCAGCCTTTCTCTTTCTTCGGAATAAAAGTAACAATCATGATTGCAGTTGTGGGTTGATTCATTTAGAATTCTTTTTTCTTCCTCTAACTTTCTATTCAAATGCTCAGCAACCTTAGAAGCAAATTCTTTTCCACTTCTACAAGCAAATAATCTTAATTTCCCGCCTGCCATAAAGGAAAAAAAGAAAAAGAAGATATAAATAGTTTATTATTCTTTAAACCTTATAATAAACTTCTTATTTTTTCAATGTTTTCAGCAATTCTAGTTCCATTCTCTGTCAAGGTTATTGTCTTTATTCTGCCTTGTTTCTCAAAGCTGACTAGCTTTGCCTTTTCCATTTCTTGGAGAATTTTTACTGTATGAGAATAAGTACAGTCAACTTCTTTTGCTAAAATACTGCCGTATTTGTTTTTTGAGTCCCTTTTTAAAGCTACCAAAATCATAGCTGGTTTCTTTCTAAAAAACACCTCAAACATATTATTGCTTTTTGTCATAATTAAACCCCCTAAAAATTCCCCCTTTTTATACACGTTACAAGAGGTATATTATAGTATATATTTAAATATCTATCGGTAGGGATTTGACCAATATATTTAAAAATAACAATAAAACATTTAATTTATGCTGGATATAAAATTTATAAAAGACAATCCAGAAAGGATAAAAGAGAATATCAAAAAGAGGTTTCAAGAACAAAAAATTCCTCTTGTAGACAAGGTAATAAAAAATTATGATTCTTGGTTGGAACTAAAAAAAGAGGCAGAAGAGCTAAGGCACAAAAGAAATGTAATTTCTGAAAAAATAAATCTGTTAAAAAAACACAGCAAAGACGCTTCTTCTGAATTAAAACAGGTAAAAGAAATCCCAGAAAAGATAAAAAAGTTAGAAGAAAAGCAGGATAGATTAGATCAGGAAATAAAAAAAGACTTAATGCTGATTCCAAATATAATTCATCCATCTGTCCCAATCGGGAGGGATGATTCACAGAATGTTGAAATAAAAAAAATAGGCAAGCCAAAAAAATTTAGTTATGAAATTAAAAATCATGCAGAACTTGTTGAGAAATTAGGGTTAGCTGATTTTGATTCTGCTGCAGAGATTTCCGGTAAAGGATTTTATATCTTAAAAGGGAAGCTTGCCATGCTTGATATGGCCTTGATTAATTTTGCACGCGATTATATGTTAAAACAGGGATTTGAATATATCCATGTTCCTTATATGATAAAAAAAAGAGTTGTTGAAGGAGTAATGTCTTTCAAGGAAATGGAAAACATGATGTATAAGATAGAAGGTGAAGACCTTTATTTGATTGGTACATCAGAACACCCAATGATTGGTATGTTTATTAATAAAACACTAAAAAAAGATGAACTGCCGATAAAAATAACTGGATTCTCTCCCTGTTTTAGAAAAGAGATAGGTTCGCATGGTATAGATGAAAAGGGATTATTCAGAGTTCACCAGTTTCACAAACAGGAAATGATTGTTATCTGTGAGCCGAAAGATTCTTACAAATGGTATGATAAAATGCTGAAATTCACAGTTGATATTTTCAAGCAGTTAGAAATTCCAACAAGGATTTTAGAAATATGTTCAGGGGATTTGGCAGATTTGAAAGCAAAGTCCTGTGATGTAGAGGCTTGGAGTCCAAGACAGAATAAATATTTTGAGGTTGGTTCTTTAACAAATATGGAAGAGGCCCAGGCAAGGCGCTTGGGAATAAAAATCCAGGGAGATAATGGAAAGTATTATGCGCATACATTAAACAATACTGTTCTTGCAACATCACGTGCAATGGTTGCGATACTAGAAAACCATCAGCAAAAAGATGGAACAATAAAAATACCAAAAGCACTGCAAAAATATATGGGAGGTCTTAAAGAGATAAAATGAAAAAAGATGATTTTGAAGAAGATTTAGAAGATGACTATCATGAAAAAATTGAAGAAGATTTAGAAGAGGACGATGAATTAGAAGAAGGATTTATGAAAGGTTATGAAAAAGAAAGTAATGCTATAAAATGTGCGCATTGCAAGGGGTTGATAGAAGATGAAGGTGTTGAAGAAGAATTTGCAGGATTTAACTATAAATTTTGTTGTTCTGAATGTTTAAAAGAGTTTGAAAAAAGACAAAAATGAAGATACTTGCAGCAGGAGACATACATGGGGATACCAGACTTGCAAATGAACTGGCAGAAAAAGCAGAGAAAGAAAAGGTTGATCTGGTTGTTCTTTGTGGAGACTTGACTTATAACGACACAGAAACAAAAGGGATAATCGGTCCATTTATCAAGAAAAATCAAAGAGTTGTTTTAATCCCAGGTAATCATGAAACCATTGCAACAGCAGATTTTCTTGCAGAGATGTACGGTGCAACAAACCTTCACGGCTATTCAATAAAAGTAAATGATGTTGGTTTGTTTGGTTGTGGTTCTGCAAATATCGGATTATTTCAGTTGTCTGAAAAAGAGATTTATAGTATTCTTAAAAAGGGGTTCTCAAATATAAAAAATCTAAAGAAAAAAATAATGGTAACCCATGTTCATCCGAAAGGAACACTGATGGAAAATCTTTCTTCTTTTGTTCCTGGCTCTTCAGGTGTTGAGAAAGCAATAAAAACATTAAAGCCGGATATTTTGCTTTGTAGCCATATTCATGAGGCAGAAGGGATAGAGGAAAAAATAGGCAATACAAGAGTAATTAATGTTGGAAGAAAAGGCAAAGTTATTAAAATATGACTCTTTCTTTATTTTAATAAATTTTTTCTAATATCCTTAATTGCTTCCCTTCTTTCTTTTATTTCTTCTTTTAGTTTTCTTCTCTCTTCTAAATCCTCAGCTTTGAATTCTGCATCTAATCTTTCTCTCTCGCTCATCCACAGGTATTTGAATACCTTATCACATAAATCCCTAAAGGTTGGATATTTTCTTAAGAGGATTTTCCCAGAATATCCAACAGGAGTATCTTGCTTAAGTATATCTTCCATAAGTAATCCCACAGAAAGACCTTGTTTAAGTGTATCTTTCTTGAGTATTTTAAGAGCTCCTTTTCTTCTAAAAATACCAAGATCATCAGTAAGATAAAAAGCAAGGTCTTTTGATGTAACATGGTATTTGTATGTAAATTCTCTGTTTGTGGTATTTTGAACAAAAACAATTTCTTCTGCGTATTTGGGACTAACCATTTCCCAATTATTTATTGGAACTTCATTTGCAAGAGTTAGCATTTCATCTATATAAAGTCCCCTTGAAGGTTCTATTTTAGGTAAGTATATTGTTTTTGACATTTGATTTCTTCTTATTTTTATTACAATCTAAGGATAACAATGCTCTTATAAATATAAATAGTCCATTTTCTCCGACCAAATAGAAAGATTTATAAGTTATATATCCATAAATAGATAGATGGAAGAAGAAATATCAATAATATTAAAAGAGTATGGTCTTTCAGATAAGGAGATTAAGGTATTCTTATTTATGGTCGAAAATAATAGTACAACTGCCTACCAGATAGCTAATGGGACAAAGATATACAAATCTACATGTTATGATGTGCTTGAAAGATTAATTACTAAGGGGTTTGTTTCTAAATCTGTAGAAAAGAATAAGATGATTTATTCCACAAGAGACATAACTGAAATTTTGGGTGTTGTAAAGAGCAAAGAAGAATTACTAACCTCTTTAATCCCAAAAATTAAAACCCTTGAATCAAAAGAGCAGACATTTGTTAAACATGTTGATTCTGAAAGTGCTTTCTTGGGTATAGACAGCAAAATATCCGAACTTGCAAAGAAGAAAGAATTAACATTTGTTTATATGATGGGAAATAATCCAAAAATAACCACAAAAAGTTCAACTATTTTAATCCAGAGACTAATTAATGAATTGTCAAGGGCCAATATCAAAAATGTTGTTAAATGTAGGGGATTATGGGACCCCCAGTTTAGAAAGAATGATTTTATGAGAAAGTTTTCTGTGCTAGGGGATAATAGATTTATTGATTTGCCTTCTGATGCAACAACAATTATATTTGATGGATATGTGGTTTTCTTTTTTATTGAAGATAGACCAAACACAATAGAAATAAAGAACAGAAAAGTATCTCAAGAGATGAAAGCCTACTTTGAAAATATTTGGGCAATGGCTAAAAAATAAAAAATGGAAATTAATTTATTAAAAGAATTTGAACCAAATAGGTTATTTTTATATTTGGAAGAAAATTATAAAAATTCTATTTTAGATGATGCAATAAACAAAGCAGGCTCACAAAGACTTCTATCAAAAGAATTAAAAAAATCATTTAAAAATACAAAGATAAGCCAAGCCACAGTGTCATCATGGATAGAGAGAAAAACATTAAGATTAGATATAATTTATTGGTTATCAAATTATCTAAATAAAAATTTTGATGAAACACAAATAAAAGGGATTAAAGGAGAATCTACAACACAATTAATTTTAAATCCTAACATAAAAATAAACTTAACACCAGAATTGGCTTCTTTGATAGCAAATCTCTATTGTGATGGATGTATAGAATTTAAAAATGGATTTATAACAGGATATATTAATCAAAGTGAGGAACTTCTTAGAGAATTTAAATCTAATTTTATTAAAACATTTGGATTTATAGAATTTCCTACTAGAATAAGTCAAGATAATAAAACAATCAATATTAGAATCCCTTGTTTTATAGGAAAACTTCTATATCACAAATTTGATATTTATAGTAACAAAATACCCTTTCAAATAAAAAATTCTTCAAAAGAAATAAAATCAGCATATCTAAGGGCAGTCTTTGATGATGAAGGCTCAGTTCACCATAAAACAGGACAAATGAGGCTAAAGATGAAATATGAACCTTATGTTGAAGATGTTAAAAATATGCTTGAAAAAGATTTCCCAATAAAATGTTCAGAAATAAAGAAAGAGTTAAATTGGCAGGGTAAACAAGCATACTATTTTACTATTAGTGGAATACCAAACCTTAAAAAGTTTTATAATCAAATTCATTTGATACATCCAAAAAAGCATTATCGTCTCATTAAAAGAATTACCGAAACAAAAGAAACTTATGGATATGGTGCAAAGGATGTAGTATACACTTTTTTAAAAGAGCAAAATCTAAAAACAGTAAAGGAAATAGCGTTTATATTAAAACGAGACAAAAGAACAATACAACATCATTTAAATAATCTAAAAAAACAAAATAAAGTAGATTATAAGAAATTAAAGAGAAAATTTGTATATGAATACTTATGGTACGCTAAAAATGTCAAAAATAATGATTGTAACTGAAAAACCAACAGCAGCACTGAAAATCGCCTCATCTCTTGCAGATACACATCCAGTTAAAAAAGTACTAAACAAAGTTCCCTATTATGAATTAACACATAAAGGTAAGAATATAGTTGTAGTTTGTGCAGTAGGTCATCTTTTTAACTTAGCAGAAAAAGAAAAAAAGGGATGGACATACCCTGTTTTTAAATTAGAATGGCAACCCAGTTACAAGGTCTCAAAATCATCAGCATTTACTAAAGCATATATCTCGGTTATAGAAAAGCAGGCAAAAAATTGTAATGAATTTTATGTAGCTACAGACAAAGATACTGAAGGAGAGCTAATCGGGGCGAACATTCTAAGGTTTATTGTAAAAAGGAAAGATGGAAAGAGAATGGAGTTCTCAACACTAACAAAAGATGAGCTAATAAATTCTTTTGAAAAAGCAAAACCCCACATAGATTTTCCATTATTTGAAGCAGCAGAGACGCGCCATTTCCTTGATTTTTATTGGGGTATCAACCTAAGTCGTGCATTAACTCTAGCAGTAAAATCAACAGGTCATTTTAGAATCCTTTCATCAGGTAGGGTTCAGGGTCCGGCATTAAAAATCCTTTCAGACAGAGAAAAAGAAATTAAGAAATTTAAATCAGAGCCCTATTGGGAAATATTTCTTGATGGTTTAATACACAATGAAAAGATAAAAGCACAGCATAAAGCAGATAAGTTCTGGGATAAAAACAAAGCATCAGAAATTATAAAAAAAACAAAAGGCCACCAAGGGATAATATCAGATGTAAAAAAAATTGAGTTTGAAAAAACCCCGCCAATACCCTTTGACTTAACCACATTGCAGACAGAAGCATATAGAACCTTAAAAGTCCAGCCAAAGCACACATTAGAGCTTGCTCAGGAATTATATATTTCAGGATTAATTTCATATCCAAGAACATCCTCTCAAAAACTTCCACCAAGTATAAATTACAAAAAGATTTTATCAAGTCTAATAAAGCAAAAAGAATACACAAAACTTGTTGGAGAAATTTTAAACTTTAAACAGCTTTCGCCTATTCAGGGTAAATCAGATGATCCAGCACACCCGGCAATATACCCGACAGGAGAAATAAAAACCTTACAGGCCAGAGAAAAGCAGATTTATGACCTAATAGTACACAGATTTTTATCAGCATTTGCCCCAAATTCAAAAAGAGAGACAGTCACAATTGAAATAGATGTAAATAAAGAGCCCTTTGTCTTATCAGGAACCAAAACAATAGAGCAGGGATGGCAGAAATTCTATGGAAAATATGTTGGCCATAAAGACTTAGAGCTTCCAGAAGCGCAAAAAGATGATCCGGTTAAGGTAAAGAAAATTACATTAGAAGAAAAGGAAACACAGCCGCCAAAGAGATATACCCCAGCATCAATAATAAAAGAATTAACAAAGAAAAATCTTGGAACAAAAGCAACGCGTGCAGCAATTATAGAATCATTATATGAAAGAAATTACATTATAGATACATCTCTAGAAGTTACTAATCTTGGTTTGAAAATAGAAGATACTCTGGAAAAATACTGTCCGGAAATTCTTGATGAAAAACTAACCAGGGAATTTGAAGAAGATATGGATAAAATAAGAGAAAAAAAGATTAAAGGTGAAATTGTTTTGGAAAATGCAAAAAAATTCCTGACAAAAACATTAAAGCACTTTAAAGAAAATGAAATAAAGATTGGGAAGGGGTTGGAAGAAGCAAGTGTAGAAACAAGAGACGAGATGACCCTCCTTGGTCCGTGTCATGTTTGCAAAGAAGGCCAGTTAAGAATAACTTTTAACAGAAGATTCAAATCTTATTTTATTTCTTGTAATGCCTATCCAAATTGTAAAACAACATTTAGTTTGCCTTGGGGTCTTCCAAAAAAGACAGGACAGGTTTGTAAAGAATGCGGCTATCCTGTTGTAAAGATAATAAGAAAAGGAAAACGCCCGATTGATTATTGTATAAATAAAGAATGCAAGCTAAAGAAACAATATTTTGAAGAACAGCAGAAAGAGGCTAAATCCAAAAAACCCCAGAAGAAATAAGCTCAAAACTCTTTTCCTCATCTGTTTTTTTATTTATCCATTTTCTTGGCTCTTTTTTCAGCTCAATAATCTCGTCACTAAACTTATCGGTAAAGTAGCTTCCAACACCCTGAACCCCTCCATTAAGAGTGTCAAATACCTGGTTAGTAAGAATAACTTTAATATTCAATTTTTCTAAAATTTTTAATTGGGAATTTAGCATTGATTTAGCCAGCTGTGGTTTTGAATTAAATAATCTTCTGTAATAAGAATTAAAAGAGTCAATTATTACTAAACTGATCTTATCTTTAATCTTTTCTAAATTTTTTACTGCCTCCTGTTGTTCCTTAAAACTTTTTATTTTAAACAAAAGTATACTATCCAAACATTTTTTATAATCTTCTCCGGCAATCTGTTTTATCCTGTCAACACTAAATCCATTTTCAGTATCCAAGAAAGCTATCTTCTTTCCTTGTCTGATAAGTTCAATAGCCTCGCATTTTGCAAAGGTTGTTTTTCCAGAGGCATTTGGGCCGTAATAACTGATAATCATATTTCTTTGATATTTTTTAGGCTTAAAAAGATATTGTAGACTGTAGACAAGCGAAATATTTATAAATACAGTATACACTGAAAAGTATACACAAGGTGTATATAAAATGACAGATGTCTTTGATTATCCTGTGTTGTGTGATAAATGCAACAAAAGAATGAGAAATGTTTTTTTAATCAGAAATGGATTCAAAATGAGAACATTAGAATGTCCAGAATGTGGCAAACAATTAATCCATCCATTAGATAAAAAAGAGTATGATAGCTTTAATGAATTAAAGAACAAGCAATTTCAGGTAAAATTAAGAATGGTTGGCAATTCATACACAGTTTCAATACCAAGAGAGATTATAGAGTTTCATGAAGAAATGAACAGGGAAATTGCTAAAATGATTAGCATGTCATTAGAAGAGCCGGAAAGACTAACATTATACTTCAGAAGGAAAATCCTTAAATAATCATCAAAGAGGAAAAAAGCCATGTCAAATCAAGTAAAACTAAAAGTTATGGAAGCTTTGCAGGAAGAAGCCTACAAAGGAATAATTAGGATAGATTCTGATACTATGAAATCTATTGGTGTAAGGCCTGGTGATATTATAGAGATAGAAGGTGGAAGAACTACAGTAGGAATAATTGACAGAGCCTATCCATCAGATGTCGGCCAGTCTATTATAAGGATGGATGGAATTCTAAGGAAAAATGCGAAAACAGGTATCGGTGAAAATGTAATTGTCAGAAAAGCTGAAGTTAAAGAAGCTAAATCCCTGGTTATTGCACCTGCACAAAAAGGAGTAATGATTCAGGCTCATCCGGATATATTCAAAAGAGGCTTGCTTGGCAGGGCAGTTGTTAAAGGAGACATAATTGTTTTAGGTGGAACAAGAAGCAGAAGAAAAACAATGGCAGACTCTCCATTTTTTGACGATATATTTAATGTCTTGGAAGAAGGAATGTTTGGTAATCTTGGTTTTGGGTCATTAAAATTTGTTATAGCAGAAGCAAACCCAAAGCAGCCGGTTATAATCACTGAAAATACAGCTATCAAAGTTAATCCGGTAGCAGTAGATGTAAAAGACGGCGGAGACTCCTCAGTGCCAGATATTACATATGAAGATATTGGAGGATTAGACCAGGAGATAGTTAAGATAAGAGAAATGGTTGAATTGCCATTAAGGCATCCTGAAATATTCTCAAGATTATCGATATCACCACCAGCAGGAGTCTTGTTATACGGCCCTCCTGGAACAGGAAAAACATTATTGGCAAAAGCAGTAGCAAATGAATCAGAGGCAAATTTTATTTTAATTAATGGTCCTGAAATAATGAATAAATTTTATGGTGAATCAGAAAAAAAAATTAGGGAGATATTTGAAGAAGCAGAAAAATCCGCTCCCTCGATTATATTTATTGATGAAATAGATGCAATTGCTCCCAAAAGAGAAGAGACCCACGGGGAATTAGAAAGGAGGGTTGTTGCGCAATTGCTTAGTATGATGGATGGTCTTAAAACAAGAAGTAATGTTGTTGTTATAGGGGCAACCAACAGGCCAAATGCAATTGACCCGGCATTAAGGCGTCCAGGAAGGTTTGACAGGGAAATACAATTTGGCATCCCGGACAAAAAAGGCAGATTAAAAATCCTTAAGATTCACACAAGAAATATGCCATTAACCAAGGATGTTGATTTGGATAATTTAGCAGCAGTTAGTCACGGGTTTGTTGGAGCAGACTTATCAGCACTTGCAAAAGAAGCAGCCATGAATGTTCTAAGAAGATTACTCCCGGAAATGAGATTAAGAGAAAAAGAGCCAATTCCAAAAGATTTGCTAGAGAAATTAATCATAACACAGCAGGATTTTAAAGAAGCACTAAAGATAGTAAGGCCTTCTGCAATGAGAGAAATCTTAGTAGAGACACCAAATGTCAAGTGGGAGGATATCGGTGGACTAGATGGGATAAAACAGGAATTAAAAGAAGCAGTTGAATGGCCGTTAAAATATCCAGATTCATTCACAAATATGGGTGTTAGGCCGCCTAGAGGAATATTATTATACGGCCCTCCTGGCACAGGAAAAACATTATTGGCAAAAGCAGTAGCAAATGAGTCAGAATCTAATTTCATCTTTATAAACGGCCCGACATTATTAAACAAATGGGTTGGAGAAAGTGAAAAGGGAATTAGGGAAATATTTGAAAAAGCAAGACAGGTAAGCCCTTCAATTATTTTCTTTGATGAAATAGATGCAGTAGCACCAAGGCGTGGTCTTGATATGGGTTCTAAGGTAACTGAAAGAATGGTTAATACCCTTTTAGCAGAAATGGATGGCTTAGAGTCTCTTACAGATGTTGTAGTTATTGCAGCAACAAACAGGCCGGACATAATTGACCCGGCATTATTGAGGCCAGGAAGGTTTGACAGAATTATTATGGCTCCTATTCCCGATAAGAAATCAAGATTGGAAATATTCAAGATTCACACAAAGAATATGCCATTAACCAAGGATGTTGATATTCATAAGTTAGTAGAACAAACAGATAATTTTGCAGGGTCAGATATTGAAGCACTATGCAGAGAAGCAGCAATGTTAGTTTTAAGAAAAGATATTAATGCAAGAGAAATACCAATGAAGGCATTTGAAGAGGCATTAGCAAAAGCAAGGCCGTCAATAACCGTAGAGGACATTAAAAAGTATAAAGAAATAGAAGAGCAATATATCAAGACTGCAAGAGGCGCAGCAATAAGAGAAATTCCAAATTATTTTGGTTAAATGTAACTTATTGGTGGTAACAAATAGAAAGGTTTATAAACTCAAAAATTAGCTTATTTCTTGTAAAATTTATAATATAAAAGAGGAAATAAAATGACAATAAAAGATAAGTTAAAAAAAGCAGGTATAATTGGATTAGCTTCATTAGTTGGAGTTATGCCATTAAAAGCTCAAGAGATGGGTCGTTATAGAACAATTCTTTGCCCGCCTTATCATTCAAATAATATTTCTGAGTTATTATATGAGGTAGATGGTAAAAAGATTAGATTTATAGATGGTGAGGAAGGTAAGGAAAATGATTCCCCAGACCATATTTCTGTTGAAGGGAAAGATGTAGGTGAAATAGAATTAAATGGGGAGAACAATGTTGAACCATTATATGGCACCTTGTTCAGAAATAAAAAGAAAGAGATTTTAGATTTTTATGTAAATAGGTTTAAAGAAGAAGTCAAAAATAACAAAGTATACATGCAGCAACAACCACAAGAATATGGAGGGCAGATACAAATTTCTGTTGAAGGAAATGACAAAACAGAGTATTGTGTGATTGCAGATAAGGAAGGTATAACTAAAAGATTTGATGTAACCTTACCTGGTTCAAAAGATAGTTTAAATGAAAGAATATTGGTTAATATAATGGATGATAATAGTGAAATAACAAAAAATATGATTAGATATCTTGCTAACTGGGTTATTACAGAAAAGGCAGGATCAGATAAATTAATCAAAAAAATATCCCCAATAAATCGCAATACTAGAGTAACTAATGATTTACTTAAAAATATAGTAGAAGACATAGAAAAAACAAGATAAAAAATAAATCCTTATTTATTTTGGTTAAATTAGTTTTGTTATAACCAAGGGTTTTCTTTTTACAATTACAGTATGCTCAGCCTGGCTTACAATGCCGTTGCTTCTTTCAGGTAATTGAGGGTATTGTTTTACAACGCCCTCTCTTTCTAGAAATCTAAAACTAGAGCTTACTTTGAATTCAGGAAATCTTTTCATCAGCCATCTTGATGTAAATGGTAATTGATTATACTCTCTTTTAATAAAATCAAGAATCTCTCTCCCTGCCCTTGTTGGTTTGATTTCAATAATGCTGTAGATTCCAGAAGGCCTGCCATCCTTAACAAAGCCTTCACCGGTAGTTGCAAATGGTTCAACAGCAAAAACTTGCCCCTCTTCTAATTCCACAGAGCTGTTATTTTTAAAATTAGGAATGCTCAGCCCGGCATGTAATTCAAATTGTTTAATCTGGTGCCCAGATAAATTTTTAATTGGATTAAATCCATACGCATTTATTATCTCCTGGATGCCGGCACCAATCTCACCCAAGGTAGTCCCGGGAGTCATTTTTTGTATAGCATCATTCAACGCATCATTACTTGCTTTTATTAACTCTAAATTGCCCCCGCCAACACTCACAGTGCAGGCAGTATCTGCAATAAATCCATTAATATGAACTCCAACATCCAACTTAACCAAATCTCCATTCTCAAATATTTCTACCTCATCCAAAGGGCAAAAATGTGCAGCTATCTCATTTTTAGAAAGTTGAACAGGGAATGCAGGTCTTCCCCCTAATTGGAATATCTTTTCCTCAACCTGTTTAGCTACACTTAGCAGTGTAACATTCTCTTTTATCAGCTTTTTACCAAATTCTAGGGCCTCTGCTGCTATCTGGCCAGCCTTCAAATAACTTGTTTCCATACATTTTCTCAAGCAGAAAAACTATTTAAACTTTCTTAATCCACAATATACAGATGAAAGGCTTTATTATCTATCCAACTTATAGAATTATTGATGGGAAACCATGCGTTCTGCTTTATGGAAAACTTGAGAATTCCCAGTCATTTCTGACAATTAATAACTATCAGCCCTACTTTTTTATTAAAACAAAAGACTTGTCAAAGGCAAAGAATCTTTTGAAAGATTACTCAACAGAGCAGACAAAACTAAAAAATTTTAAAAATGAGCCAGTAACCAAGATAATTGTAGACATCCCCTCTTCAGTGCCAGAACTAAGGGAAAAGTTGGAAGAAAAGGATATTGAGTGCTATGAAGCAGACATCAAATTTGTTTACCGTTTTTTGATGGATAATGGCATTAAGGGCTCATTAGAAATAGATGGGGACTATGAAACCTCAGATACAGTTGATAGAATTTACAAAGAGCCGACAATTTCTCCATTAACATTTTTTCCAGAATTAAAGGTATTTTCAATAGATATAGAGACATCAATGGACTTAAAAAAATTGTTTTCTGTTGCAATCTACTCAAAAAATTTTAAAAAAGTATTAATGATTTCAAAAAAAGAAATTAAAGATGTTTTGGCATTCAAGGATGAAGAATCCTTACTTGAAGAGTTCAAAAAAATAATTCTTGAACAGGATCCTGATATAATTACGGGATGGAGCATTATTGATTTTGATCTGCAGTTTTTAAAAAATAAATTTCAGCAGCATAAAATTCCATTTGTCTTGGGAAGGTCTAATGAAAAATGCAAAATAAAAATACAAAAAGATTTTTTTAAGGATTCAAAAGCAGACTTTCCAGGAAGGGAAGTATTGGACGGAATTGCTCTTCTAAAATCCTCTCTGGTAAAGGTGTCTGATTACAAGTTAAGCACAGCTGCAGCAACCTTTCTGAATGATAAAAAAACCCTGGAAGATGAGAACAAAGGAGAGCAGATTGAAAATTTATTTAAGAATAATCCAGCAAAATTAGCAGAATACAATCTAAAGGATGCAGAATTAGTTTACAGAATATTAGAAAAAACAAAGGTTCTTGACTTGACCATAACCCGCTCGTTAATAACCGGATTGCAGTTAGACCGGGTTTCTGGCTCTATTGCTTCTCTTGACTCATTATACTTAAGAGAGCTAAGGAAAAAAGGGATAGTTGCCCCATCTGCAAATTACTCTGTAAAAGAGTCTCCTGCAAAAGGAGGGTATGTTATGGAATCCATACCAGGAATTTATGATAATATTCTTGTCTTGGATTTCAAAAGCCTGTATCCTTCAATAATGAAAACCTTTAACATAGATCCTCTTTCTTATTTAGGCAAAACAAAACAAAAAGATTACATAGAAGCCCCGAATGGAGCCAGATTCAGCAGGAAAGAAGGAATCCTTCCATCAGTAATACAAACTATTTGGGAGGAAAGGGACAAAGTAAAGAAAAATAAAGATGAAATAGCAAGTTTTGCTCTGAAAACAATAATGGCCTCTTTTGTTGGGGTTATGGGAAATCCTTCATACCGTTTTTTTAATCTGGATATAATAAATGCAATTACTCATTTTGGCCAGTTTATAATAAAACTAACAGCAAAAGAAATAGAAAAACAAGGATATAAAGTAATCTATATTGATACCGATGCATGTTTTGTTGATTCAAAAGCTAAAACACCAGAGCAGGCAGAAAAGATTGGAAAGGAAATTCAGGAAAAAATAAATACTTTTTTTACAGAATATGTAAAGAAGAATTACAAAGTTAAAAGTTTCTTGGAATTAGAGTTTGAAAAAAATTATATTAGATTCCTAATGCCGAAGATAAGGGGAGGAGAAGCAGGAGCAAAAAAGCGCTATGCAGGATTAAGAATAAAAGATGGAAATGAAAAAATAGATTTTGTTGGAATAGAGACGGCACGTTCAGACTGGACAGATGTTGCAAAGAAGTTCCAGTTGGAGTTATTAAACAGAATCTTCCATAAGCAGGAAGTAACCGAGTTCATCAAGCAGTTTGTTCAGGATATAAATAAAGGGAAATATGACAAATTATTAATTTACAGGAAATCATTGAGAAAGGGAATAGACGGTTATCAAACAATTACACCTCCTCATTTGAAAGCAGCAAGAAAATTAAAAGAATTTAAAGGAGGATTAGTTGAATATTACATAACAACAGATGGTCCAGAGCCGATTCAGGCATTAAAGCATAAGATTGATTACGAGCATTACATAAAAAAACAAATCAAGCCGATAGCAGATTCAGTTCTTCTTTTTTATAATAAAACCTTTGAAGAATTACTAGAAGGAACAAAACAGACAAAATTATTCTAAAAATTATTTATCCTGCTTATTCTTGGAAGCAAACTCTCGCTCGGGTTAAAAACATAAGTATAATTAGAATCAAAATATCCGCATCTGAATTTATCCAAGGGAATGCCTATTCTTTTGCTCAGCATTAAAGCATAGAAGAAAACCTGCGTGCTTGCAAATTTTTCTTTCTGTGCATTTGGCTTGTAATCCCATACCCATATTTTTCCATCCTCTATTCTCAATAAATCAATATGCCCTGTTAACTGCTCGTTAGTCTGGAATAGCTCTTCATAAAACTCAATCTCATTAGGCTCTAACCATATAGGAATTTCAACTGCAACTGTTTTACTATCTTTTTCAAGCATATAGCACTGTACCTTTGTATGTGCAGTTCTCTCCCTGCTGTCCATCAAACCTAATCTGGCTAATGTGCTTATTTCATGCCCCTTAATCTCTTTTAGATTCAGATTATTCAATGGAAATTTTAAGCAGGAGCCTCTTGGCCCGCAATTGAAATACTCATTTGGGCATTCACTAAACAAACTATCTAAATAATTTAGTAGTTCAGGAAATTCATTAATCAGCTTAATCTTCGGCAAATTTACTCTATAATGATAGAACCCCCCCTTATGATTAAAACAAGTATTTTTTATCACCATTCTTTTTCATAATTTTAATTTTTATTCATCTTAATATAGTTTTTGCAAAGATTTATAAGATAGTTTCAATTTGAATAATAAAAAGAGGCAAGATGAACAGAACACTAAAGTTATTAATCCTGTCAGATGTCTTTGTCTTTGGTGGCTGGGGCTTAATCTCTCCTATTCTGGCTATTTTTATTAATGATCATCTTATTGGCGGTAGCATTCAGGCAGTAGGTATAGCAAGCACAATATTTTTAATTACCCATGCCTCCTTGCAGTTATTGTTTGCCAAGATTTTCAATCCAAAAGACAGGCTCTGGATGCTGATTCTAGGAACTGCATTTATTGCAATGGTACCCTTCTTTTTTATATTTGCAACAAATATTTGGCATATTTACATAGCGCAATTAATACACGGTATTGGTGCAGGATTTGCCTATCCCTCCTGGTCCAGTCTTTTTACCTCAAATCTTGAAAAAGGAAAAAGAGGATTCCAGTATTCTGTTTACTCATCAAGTGTAGGTATAGCAACAGCAATTACAGCCTATCTTGGGGCAGTGGCTGCAGAGGCATTTAGCTTTGAATGGGTATTTGGTATTACCGGAGCAATAGCAGTGCTTGGTCTGCTTGTTTTATTTGGGTTGCAGAAAAAAGAAATAATGAGAAAGATATAACAAGGTTTCACTTGACACACTTGACATGCCAGCGCAGGCTTTATAAATAATTACTGCCTTAATTCTATAGGAAAAAGAAAATGAAATATTTAAAAGCCAAATTGAAGTGGGAAGAATACAAAGCTTATCCTGATAAAATAATTTTTCAAAGTAAGTGTAGTTCTAATGGAATGATAAAATTATCTAAAACATTAAAACAATTTGCCAAGTTTGATTTTTTATATGTAAAAATAAATGGTAAACTAAGAAAATTTACAATAACAACAGGAAAAGATAGAGGTAACCTAATCTATCGTTGTTACATTGGACGTTCCAATAGAAATAGAAAGTTCCAAGTGTTTCTAAAAACTATTTCAAGGTTTAGGGGAATTTTAATTAAATCTCTAGGAAGTAAAAAAGATATTTTAGATAATTATGAAAATCCAAATTTTAGAATAAAAATAAGTGATGATGGAATATTATTATTACGATTTTTGCTCAACCTAAGTTCAAAAAGTAAACATATACCTAGAATTGTGAGTGGAGATACAATCCAGAAGTCAATAACTCTGGAAACATATAAAAACATGATAAGAGAAAATAACGTAAATAGTAAAATTATATCTCCCTTTTTATCTAATCGATATATTGATGAAATTGAATATAATTTCACCAAAGACATGGTGGATGTAGCAAATCCTGAGATTTATAGGTTGGTTGGATTAATAAATGGGGATGGAACCTTAACCAAATATGGTGCTTATTTTTATGGGAATGAAAAGGTCTTGCACAATGATTTTGAAAGGATTTCTTTAAATCTAGACAGAAACTTGCAAATAAAAAAAAGTAAAGTCCTTAAAACATACAAGACTTATTGGTATTCTGTGACAGCGTCTAAACAATTAAACAAAATAGGCACTATATATAACAGGAAATTAGATTTTATTACTGGTTTCGAATTGCCATTTAATTTAAATGTATATTCAGAATATCTCTCTGGTTTTTATGATGCGGAGGGGACTTTTATCAAAGATAGCCATATCATCCTTCCCACTTCTGTTACAGTATCAAATAAAAACATCAATATCCTCACTAAGAGAGAGACAAAATACCTTTTAAATTTGGCGAAAGAAGAGGGTAGGTTTAAGTATTTTATAGATACTGATTCTAAGTCTTATGGTTTGGGTTTAAACAAACTAAATAAAAGCAAAAAAAGAAAAGAGATTCTAATAAAATTAAATAGACATTTTCCTGGATTAATGCTTTCAAATAAAAAAATTTTAGATAATCTTAGCATTTCCTCCAAAATGGAACTAAAATATATAAGTGTGTATCCTCTATCAGAGAATATTACGGCTCATTGGTGGCTGAAGATAACTTCTATAAAAGATGTTATAAAATTTAGTGTCATTATAAACCCCACACTAATAGAAAAGCAGAAAAAACTTAACGATTTTGTTTTTAACCACATTACTACAGACGAATTCAAAAAGATAGGAGAGTTAATTAATAAAAATGGGAGTTAAATTACCTGGAATCTTACCTGTAAAAACAATAGCATGGGAAGATTTAAGTGGAAAAAAGATAGGGGTAGATACTTCATCATCACTTTATCAGTTTCTAAGTTCTATTAGACAACCAAATGGAACTCCTTTGATGGACTCTGAGGGAAACGTTACTTCTCATTTACAAGGATTATTTTCAAGGACTTTAAACTTGATGAACAAAGGGTTAAGACTTTGCTTTATTTTTGATGGCATCCCGCCTACCCTAAAACAGTATGAAAGAGAACAAAGAGAGCACAGAAAGAGATTAGCAGAAGATAAGCTAAAGAAAGCAATGCAGGAAGAAGATATTGATTCTATGGGAAAGTATTCAAAACAGACTTCAAGACTGACATCCCAAATGATTAATGAGTCCAAGGAACTGATTAAGGCTATGGGCTTGCCTGTAATACAAAGTCCTCAGGAATCAGATGCACAAGGTGCTTTTATGACAGAAAGAGGAGACTTGTTTGCTTTTGCTAGTTCAGATGCTGATTGTCTTTTACATGGCTGTCCAAAGACAATTGTTAATTTAACCTTAGCAGAAAAAAGAAAGCTTCCTGGAGGGAATTTTATTTACATAAAACCACAATTAATTGAATTGGATGATGTCCTGAAACATTTGAAAATTAATCAAGACCAGTTGATTGTAATGGGTATTCTTACTGGAACTGACTATAATCCAAAAGGAATTCCCGGCATAGGCCCAAAAAAAGCCTTGTTACTTGTACAGCAGAATAAAAACTTTGAAAAATTGTTCTCCCAATTGAATCCGGATTTTGACTGGAAAAAGATTTATGCTATTTTTAAATCAATGCCTATTATGAAGAATTATCAATTAAAATGGGATGAGCTAGATGAAGAGAAAGTTTTGAGACTATTAGTTGACAAGCACGAATTCAATGAAGAGAGAATTAGATCATTATTAAATAAAAACAAACAAGAAAAAGAGAATAAAAAACAAAAAAGTTTGACTGATTTTTAGATTCTTACCCTCCTTGACAAAGCATAATCTGCATCTCTAACACTCACCCCAATATTCTGGGCTTCTCTATGATAACTCACATAAAGAGCATTAATTCTTCTACCCTGCTCCCTAGGATCAGCTACTTTTACTTTTATAGCTTTGATTGATTTTGCATACCTATCAGCAATACTATTTATATTTCCTCTTGCAGTTCCACTACTTCTCCCCCTCCTATACCCTCTTCTAGCCTCTTCATGAGGTCTCCAACCAAATGCTTTACCAATACTCTCCCCAATATCTTCTAAGCTCCTAACAGCATTTGTTGCTGGACTGCTTGCATTTTCTTGACTACCAGAGACCCTGCCAGTAAATCCCTTCCATATCCCCCAAAAGAATCCTACAATACAAGAGAGACTTCCAAATGCAATTAAGATATCCCATAAATCAGTAAAATAGGTTAATACTGCTATTCGTGTTTCAACAGCACCAATAACTAATAGCCAGCCAAAAAATAAGAAGCCAACAAGGAATTTGCTAAATCTATCTTCAGTATGTTTTAACCCTAAGAATAAAAGATATATTGGTAAGAATATTGCTATTCCCCAAAAAATCAAGCCAAGAACCCCACCAAATAAGCCAGGTGTTAACGGTGTTCCAAATATAGTATAAATAACCTCTTGCGGTATGAAAACAGCAGTTATCAATGCAATCAATGCAGAAATTACTTTGGCGTATTTTTCATGTTTCACCAATCCTCTTTGACTTTCTGCTGATCTAATCCAAATTGGAATACCAGAAATAATTAAATATAGAATAATAAATATAACTAATCTTATCATAACATCACTGTACACAATAAATGACCCAATTACAGTCCTTTCTAAAATATCATGAAATATGAACTGGCTGACAGTGTTTAATAAATCAGTTATCCTTCCAAAACTGCCATAATAAGCCATTCCAGTAACCTGATTCCCGACAGAATTATCATAACTGCTGGCAATATTGAATGCAACAATTAATCCGATAAAAACAAGCAAAGCAATAACATAATTATTTTTTATTATCAATCTTTCCACCTCTTATTAATTAAATACTAGAATTATATTAACTATATAAACTTTACTTTAAAAAAATAAAAAGAAGCAATAGATAAATCAAGGAAGACCTATATTATTCTTTATCTTAACCCACTCTTTGCTGCTTATACCATAGACAGCTAAAATATCTTTCTCATTCTTTATCCCAAGTTTTCCCTTAAGATATGCAATTAATCCTATCCAACTAACCTTCTTGCTTGCCTTCTTTGTAATATTAGCATAATCAGTAACTGCAGCATATAATTCTCTTTTATCTTTTGTTGCTGGAGTACCGCTCCCCTTACTCCCAACTGCTAATCCCTTGATATGGCCTATTGTTCTATTCCAATCTCCCTTGATGCCTCCCTGCCCAATAAAGTCATCTACATTTTTATAGTCTAACAAACTTTTAGTGCCTGTTGTGGCTCCTTTCCAGAAACCCCAGAAAGCGCCAAAAATACATACAAGATTTCCAAATGCAATCAAAAGGTCCCACAAATCTGTGAAATATAGAGGTACATACATATTGTCGTTTACAGAATTCATTACAAACAACCACCCCAAGAGCATAACTGCTAAAAAAAGACTAGCAAGTTTACTTTGTGTATGTTTTAGCCATTTAAACAAGCCAAATAATGGTAGGAAAATAAATGCAGCCCAAATAATAAGCCCAAGACCGCCACCAAGTAACCCCATTTCTGAAAAAATGCTTCCAATAACCTCTTGTGGTACAAAAACAGCAGGAAGCAATGCAACTATCACAGAGATTGTCTTTGGCATTTTAAATAGAGAAATAATCGTGAAAATAGCAACAAATATTAATAATCTTATGATAACATCATTATTAGTAAGAAATGCCCCAAGTACAGTCTCTTTTAAAATCCCTCCAAATATAAAATCAGTGAAGGTTTTTAATAAATCAGTTATCTTACCGAGAGAATCACCGATAGCCAGCCCAGTAACCTGATTCCCGACAGAACTATCATAACTGCTCGCAAGATTGAATGCAACAACTAATCCTATAAAAACAAGAAGAGCAACAACATAACCATTTTTTACAATTGGTTTTTCAGTAAAGGAACTAAAATTTAATGATTTAGCATATTTATTTTTTGGACTTGATGGTTTATCTTTCACCACATTTTCACCCCTTATTAATTATTAGTAATAAAAATAAAACTTATAAACTATATAAATATTACTATTCCCAATGGCATCATTTGATACAGTAGGAAATATAATAATTCTCCCCGAAAATACAGAGAATCCAAAAAAATTAGCAGAGCAGTTATTAAAACAGCACAAGAATATCAAAACAGTAGCAATCAAGACAGGAAACTATTCAGGAACATTTAGGACACCAAAACTAAAAATATTAGCAGGAAAAAGAACAAAAACAACAATCTATAAAGAAAATAATATAATCTTAAAGCTAAATCCAGAAACCTGCTATTTCTCAGCAAGATTATCAACAGAAAGAAAGAGAATTGCTTCTTTAGTAAAGCCAGGAGAAGAAATTTTAGTAATGTTTAGCGGAGTAATACCTTATCCAGCAGTATTAGCAAAAAACACAAAAGCAAGCTCAATTACAGGAATAGAAATTAATCCAAAGGCGCACAAATTTGCAGAAGAAAATATTAAACTAAATAAAATAAAAAATGTTAAATTATATCTCGGAGATGTAAAAAAAATCCTTCCAAAACTGAACAAGTTTGACAGAATAATAATGCCCCTGCCGAAAGATGCAGAGTCTTTCCTGGACCTAGCAATAAAGCATCTGAAAAAAAATGGAATTATTCATTTCTATGATTTCCAGTTTGAGCAGGACATTCCTGAAAAAACAATAGAGAAAATAAAGCAGCACTGCAACCCAAAAATCATTTTAGTTAAAAAATGCGGTAATTACTCGCCAAGAAAATATAGGGTAGTTGCTGATTTCAAGCTTTAACTTTCTTTAATTTTTCTCTTTTTGTTTTGATTGTTTCCTGTTCTTTCCCCTCTAAGATTGCTAATGCACTCCTTAGAAAGTCTTCATCAAATCTATCTATACTTCCCTTTTTTGAAATTCTAGACAAAAAAGTTTGTAATGGTTTATTAACCCCAATGTACCCTTTATCAGCAAAAATACCCGAGAAGGCAGATATCTCTTTTTTTATCCATTCAATCTCTTCTTTGGATAATTTTTTTCCCTTTAATTTTGCAATCTGATTTAAAAAAACTACAAATTCTTCTTCTAATCCCGGTCTGTTGAAGAAGTTTTTCAATGCTTCAAAAATCCCCATCCTAAAAAGTAACCCTTATATATATAAAAATGTTTCTAAAGAATATGCATCCATTTTTTAAGAGGTTAGAGCATTTCACAGACAGAGTAATACCATATTTACTTCTTCTTTTAGGAATAATCATAACTTTAGAATTTGGGTTTAAAGAAAAAGCCGAGCTTTATTATAACTATATTCTTGCAGCAGATTGGGTTATTAT
This sequence comes from Nanoarchaeota archaeon SCGC AAA011-G17, assembly GCA_000402515.1. GTDB lineage: Archaea > Nanobdellota > Nanobdellia > SCGC-AAA011-G17 > SCGC-AAA011-G17 > SCGC-AAA011-G17. The sequence continues at coordinate 19,282 of AQRL01000035.1, read as the reverse complement.
TTTTTTCTTTTGTCTGGATTTAATCTTTAAGTACAACCGAATAAGAAAATTCAAGCCCTTTATTAAAAGATACTGGCTGGATATTATAGCAGTCTTCCCCTTCTTCTTGTTAGTTAGGGCAGTTGAAGAGATTTTATTATTATTCAGGATTAGTGAGGAGGTTAGTGCAGGGCAGAAGTTCTTGCATGTAGGGGTAGAGGTAGAAAAGATTGCTAAAGAAGAGGCTGCACTAAACGAGCTTTCAGCACTGCAAAAAGAAACACGAGTATTCAAGGAAATAGAGGCAGGAACACAATTGTCAAGAACACGCATGTTTGCACGCTTTCTTAGATTACCCAGATTTATTAAAGTATTTCCTTTTTATGAAAAACCGATAAAAAAAGATATCAAGATTATAGAAAAAGATGTAAAAAAAGAAGCAAGAACAATAAAAAGAGATATAAGAAAAATAGAAAAGAAGTTTAAATCAAAAACCTAAATCCACTCTTTCAATTCTGTGTACAGCAGTTGGGCTTTCTCCCCCATGCCAGCTGATTTTTGGTCTGACTCTCAATGAATATAATCTCTCGCTTGTATCATCCAGAATAACAGCACTGCCACTCTCATCAGGCAGTTCATTCATAGCATCTACTAATCCCTTTTCCATATAGCTCTGCATCATATTATTAAGGGCATCAACATCTATCTTTGCAGTAACTCTGTGGCTTAAAACAATGTCAGCTTGCGTCAAAACATCATCATGCACCTTTCCAGGCTGTTGTGTAGCAAGTATAAGAGAAATTCCTGGCTGTCTTCCCTCTCTCAATAAAGCAATCAATGCATCAGTTGCAATGCTTTTTTCTTCCCTTCCCAAAAACTCATGCGCCTCATCAATAATTATCCATACTAATGGCATTCTTTCCTCATTAACCTCTTCCTCTCTGCTGAAATAGCTGTATCCCTTTTCAATAATATCAATCTCTTCTTTTTTTCTGCTTATTATCCTGTCCATTAATAATTTCTGGCAGACAATTCCAACTACTAAACTTTTTACATTCCATCCACCGCCGCTTGCAGTGCTGTATCCGCTTAAATCCAAGATGCTGACTTTCCCGGATTTTATAATATCCCTTATCATTGTGCCATTCTTGTCAAACAAGCCCCATGTCTTGGCAGCCTGAAACATATCCTCAGCACTGTTCTTTATATGCCATTCAGAACTTTCATTCTTTCTTATTGAATTAATAATGTCATCAATGCTGTAATTATCCTCAATATTTAGTTTTTCTAAAGAATCAGAGATTAAAACACCGACCTCGCTGTACGGGTTGATCCCAAATGTTTTGCACCAGTCCAAGGATGTTAATTCTCTTGGCTGTATTGCAAAGGGGTAATCAGTCATAATCCCTTTCTCTTTGTATTTGTCAAAAAAGCCGATTGGTGTATAAATATCAACATTCAGTCCCTCTGGTTTCAGATTCCATTTTTCCAATAAATCTTGGTCCTTCTCATTCGGATATTTCATTGTCCAGAAAACACCCATTGTATCAAATATTAAGATGCTCAGATTTTTTTTAATCTCCTCAGGCAAACCAATAATACCTTCTGAAATAACTCCTAAACTATAGGACTTCCCAGAATTTCTCTTGCCACTTACAAGAATTACATGGCTTCTCGCAACATCAAGATAGATATTACTGCTCAGGCTTAGGGCATTCCCCATTCTTACATAATTCTTTCCAAGCAGAATAAGGCCTTCATTACCAAACTTCTTTTTATCTGCTTCATTTCTGCCGATAATTATATCATAGGCCATAATTATTTCTTCTTTTTGTCTAGATTACTAAGGGCCAGTGCAATCACCAGTCCGATAATAACCCACTTTAGAACATCATAAACACCAACAACAAGATTTACTCCCGGGCTTATTAAGTCAATATTATTTAATATAGGATTCCCGATTGCTTTCAATAGTGTAATAATCATCTGGATTGACAGGAAATATACATAGACAATCAGTAATGTAAGTATCCCTCTTCCCACAATCACCTGGTTTCCTGACAAACTGTCCAAAACCCTCCTTAAATTAGGAAATACAACATTAAGAATCAATAAAGCTCCAGCAATAACAAAAATGCTTCCAATTATATTTGTTGCCCAAACCCCGACCATTACTATCACCTCTTGTCTTTCTAAAAGAGTTTATTATTTATAAAGCTTACTGACAGATTAATTAAAAAATTAAGAATAAGTTTATAAATTTTAAAAGTATACAAAATTATTATAAAAAAGTTAAAATGGAAAAAACAAAAGATTATAGCCCACTATTAAAGAGGATTATAGATTCACTTCAATCTCTTATAAAAATTAATAACGAACATAAAGAGATAGGAAAGAAGATGTTAGACGGATCTATGAGTTTGAAAGAACAGAGAGTTTGGACAATAGCCCAAATAATTCTTATTATTTTGGTTGGTGGGGGTGTTTTTCTTTTCTTAAAAGATATATTTTATAATGAAGAGACAACTATACAAGATTATGCAATAGACATTTCTGTAGACCCAAACAAAATAATGTTAAATCAAGAAAGCGATCAAAATTTTAAGTTTACATTTACTAATGTGGGAACAAAAAATATTACAAATTTTGAAGTAGTTGGGATTGAATTATATCGATTAGAAGAGAACAAATTAAGGATGTATAGACAATTAGTAACCTTCTATGACCTTGGTAAAACATACTTAAATTGTGGATTATTTCACTCAAATGACGATTTTATAGAGGTAGGAAAAAAATGTACATTAGAAAGTAAAATGTACAGCTGTAAAGAATGTTTTGATGACAAGGACAAGCCAATTATGTTTTTTATTTATCTTAAATCAACTCCACCAATTGATAATAAAATAATTAACCTAACAATATTTTGATAAATTGTTAATAAATTATAGAACTTCTAATTTCCCATACTTCCCAGCACTTAATTGTTTTTCACCCTGGAATTCGCTGCAGTAGCCGTTAGTGATTTTTATTTTATCCCCCACATTCACTTTGTCAATCTCTTCATTCCAGAGAGTAACCTTTATTTTATCTCCATCCTTGTCCTCGCAGATAACATTGCAAACCCTTCCTGTCTTTCCAAACTTCTCAAACTCTCTTACTTCTTCTTTCTCAAGGATTTTACCAGAAAACTCTATTTTTCCCATTCTGGGTTGTATTTCTTTACATAGCATTTTACAAGAACTCAAAACTAATTATTTATAAAACTATCTTTTTCTTATCAAAAAAAGTCCGTAAATTAATCCAATTACCAATAACACCCTTCCAAAAATATTTGTAGTTGGATTCTCCATAGTTATTATTACATTTCCGGTGATGTTAGCCGATAAAAATAATCCTAAAAAGCTGATAATTAATAGTATAATAATTGCTTCTACCTTGTATTCTAAATTCTTTTTCCTTGTAAAGTAAGTTTTTTCTTCATTAGCCTTATACCCCCCAGCAGGAATCATCCTAGTTTGTATATGATATTTTGTTGCAAACTCCTTTAACGCATTTCCAGCTATATTAAGATTATTCTCCTTTAGTGCTTTTATTCTTTTTTTATCGTAAGAGTCTGTTTCCAGCATTAATTTAACAGGGGTTAATCCTATTCCTATCTTATACCTAAGTACCTTTAGAAATGAACCAAGGGGTGCTTTTTCCCAGTCTTTATGTGTCGGGCTATATATTGGTGTATTTTTTGTTTTTCTAAGAACCTGATACCCCAACACTTTGCCTGTTTTTGTATTTCTGACTGCAATAACCATAGTTTTCATATCATTACAGTAAAGAAAGGTAGTTAAATCCACTCCGCTAGGAAGACTGGTGATTTTTTTTATTCCTTCAGATTCAGTCTTGGCTGTGCTGTGTATTAAACGTTCAAGTGTGCCAACTACCCCCCTATCCCAATATTGAAATGTTTGGTGGGGATGTGTATGAATGTGAATAAATGGTTTCCCCCGATTCTTTTTTATGATGTTATATGCCTTACTATCATCACGTTCAGATTCCCACTCATTACTTTTTTTGTAATTAGTTATATCAATGGGAGTTGATACTGGGTATTTAATAAATTCGTGTTCTATACCTGGAAGCTTCGTCGATTCAATCACTTCTTTTGGGGTTATTTTCTTTTTTTTATTCATCAACCCAAATAGACTTATTAACCTTAAATAATTATCTTTTTAGCCATGTAATCTCATCATCATCTAATTCTAATTCTTTAGCAATTTCTTTGTTATTAAGAATTTTGTAATAGTCTTCAAAATTGCCAAGAATTTTTTTACTAGAGCAGTGTGTTTTTTCAGCTATCTTCCCTGCAATGCTTTTCTTCTTCTCATACTTTTGTTTGGCAATAAACATTTTCAAAATCCTTCCTGGTTTCTGATAGCTTGTAAATCCCAGTTTCGCTTCTTTCTTGGAAAAGCTCACTCCAGCGCTCATTAAGAACATCTGATAAACGAGAAATCTGTAATACTGCTGTCTCAGGATTCTTCCTCTGAACACATCTGCCTTGCTCAGTCTGTCATATGCCTTTGTTAATTCTTCTTTCTTGTACTCTCTTGCAATATTCTCATCCAGCCATAATAAATAGTCATCAAAATTAATATCCATCTCATTCAGCACATCTTCAACATTATTATCCCTATTCTTCAAAACCTTTTTTATAACATTAAAAATATCAATCTTCTTCTCTCTTATTCCAATGTCTACTGTATAGCTCTGTAAGTCATTTATTGCCCCCCTTAAGTCTCCCTCATTCTTCTTTGCAATATCCATCAAAATGCTCTCTTCAAAAATTAAATTCTCTTTCAGACAGATTTCATTTAAAAAATTAAATATGTTAACATGATTTATGCTCCTAAAGCCGACTAAATTGCTCTTTGTTCTTACTTGATTTATCTTTCTGTCCCATGGGTCTTTGACAGTAATAACAACAGGAAAAGAGCTCTCTTCTATAACTTGGGAAACAACATTTATTCCTCCCCTGTCTGTGCTGCTGAATCCCTCAATATCATCAATTAAAATCATTTTTTTCCTTCCAAACAAGCTTCCCTGCTTTACAGCATTCAGGACACTCTTCTCCATGCTCTCTTTGTCTCTTGAATCAGAGCTGTTAATCTCTAAAATCTCTAGATTAAACTCATTAGCAAGGGCATGTACTGCACTTGTCTTCCCGGTTCCATGGCCGCCATAAATCATAATTGCCCTTCCTGGTTTGTAATTTCTAATTAATTCCTTTAAATCAGAAATAGGTTTGTCCTGCCCTCTTATCTCTTCCAATTTCTTTGGCCTGTATTTTTCAACAAAAGTTATCATCTTTTAATAAACTTGTTAAGATCATCAAAAATCTTGTCATACTTATTTGTAACATTATATTGTTTCAGAAATTCAACCATGGCATTGTCATTCAATAATCTTGCACATAATAAAGCATAGTCATAATCATTTTGTTTTAGTGCATAATCTATCTCTTGTTTTAGTTTTTTATCTACCATCACTAAATTATTGGCAAGGGCATAAGGAATAACGCAGTTTACCATAAAACCAAGGCCGCCATAACTAAAAAATTGCTCAGCATAACTATCGTATATTAGCTTTTGCTGCTGCTCAGAAAACATGCTTATGTTTACCTTGTGCACGCCGTTCTTTCTCATTAAATTGTGCATCTTTCTTATTTGTTCTTTGTCTAGTATGTACATTATTTTATGTTATCTTTTTGCTTTGATAAGCTTTTCTATGATTTGTTATCTAATTTATCCATAACTTCTTTAGCTTTATTAACATTATTTTCTTTTAAAAGAGGAATGTCTCTAAGGAACTTCTCTGTGGAATTCCAGCTAATTGTTAGTGAATATGTCGTCCCCCATTCCTTCCTTTGTGTATAGATTTTTCTAGTTTCAATTCCAAGATTTTTTATAAGTGTGGATAATTCTTCTAAAAATATTTTGTCTGCTTGGGCAATACTAATTTCTTTTCTTTTGACGTAAATGCATCCATCTGCATCAAAAAAGCCAGCAATAAAATTAACTTGAATTTCTTTAGGTGCCTGTTTTATTACTGAAGGTATGTGTAATTTACCCTTCTTCTTACCAAGAGGCATATCACACACTTTATTCAAAAATGAATATATCGCTTTAGATCCAATAAGAATTTCAAAACATTCCTCCGTGCTCATTTTGTAAATACGTGGACTAATTCCAAAAACCTCACTAAAATATGGACAAAGTATTTTATTTGCAAAGTGATAACTATCAGAAGCAAAATGAATTGGATATTGTGGAGTTCCTCTCTTAAAAATATATTTTCTATAGTCCTTTAAACAGCCATCCCCTAGAAGATATCCTAAAATATATGCAAATTTAGGAGTTAGTTTATTAGGTAACATTACATTATGACCCTTACTAACAGAAAAGGATTTTATATTATAAAAAAATTTATCAAGTCTGTTATTAATATCCATTTGATTTTTATTGCATATTTCTTGCCATAGTTTCAGCATTGCAAATAAAACTCCAAGAGGTATTGGAGAATCGCCATATCTCCAATTATCTACGGTTCTTCTTTTCATATTTAAGGAATTAATAATGAATTTTATATGACCATGCCCCTTAATAGACCTGATTTCATCAAAGATTTCTCTGAATAAATTATCAACACCATTAATCCTTATATCTGTATCTCTCTCCTGTACACTTCTAGATAATCTTTCTAAATAGTTAACAAAGTCCACATTATTTATTATTTTAGTCATTTTAAATTATTTTCAGATAAATAGGTAAACTTTTATTTTTTGCAGAATGATGCAAGAAGGCATTCCATCTGGATAAATTCATCACTGCCCTCAACCATTCTGAATTCTATCTCCCCGCATTTATCAACAAGAAATATCTTTTTTTCTTCATCAATATTCAAACCCCAGATTTCTTTCTGTATTTGTTTGATTGTTTCTAATCCGCTTAAGCCGTGTTTCAGCATGACATCCAGTAATTTGTCTCTTGCACTCAGAAAATCTCCCTTTACAGCAGTATTCAGGACATCCTTGATCTCTTTCGGCTTTGCCTCGCTGACAATCTCGTAAACAACCTCTTCACTTATCTCTTTGCTTACAGAAGAACAGCTCTGCAAGATATTCTCAGCTCTTCTGCAGTCCCCGTCTGAAATCCCGATTATTGCCTTTATTGCATCATCATATAATCTTATATTCTCTTTTTTGGCAATTTCTTTTAATATCTCTGCAACATACTCCTCTTTTATAGGTTTAAACCTGAATACAGCGCATCTTGATTGTATTGGCTCAATTATCTTGCTTGAAAAGTTGCACGAAATTATGAATCTGCATGTCTTTGTAAAATTTTCCATTGTTCTACGAAGAGCCTGCTGAGCCTCTTTTGTCAAGGCATCCGCCTCGTCCAAGTAAATTATTTTGAAAGGAACATTACCAATTGCTCTAGTTCTTGCAAAGTCCTTTACAGCCCCTCTAATTACTTCTATCCCACGAGTATCTGACGCGTTTAATTCTAAAAAGTTTTTTCTCCATCCCTCTCCAAATAGCTCATAAGCAATAATTAGTGATAAAGTGGTCTTGCCTGTACCAGGAGGGCCAGCAAACAGCATATGGGGCATGTTCTCGTCTTTTACAAATGATTCTACCCTCTTTACAATATTGTCCTGTCCTTTGACATCAGAAAACTTCTTTGGCCTGTATTTTTCTACAAACAAATTGCTCATACTAACCCCCTATTCTTCTAATTTAAATATATTTAGAAGGTAAACTATTTAAATCTTTCAAAAGGATTATTTATATACAAAAATGAAGTTTATTTCAAGAAATATTATCCAGATAGACAGGGAATTATCAGACTTAGACTTATTTACTCTTGATTTTATTAAAATACTAAGAAAATACACAAAGTATGTAGTTGTAAGTGGATATGTCTCAATCCTCCTTGGCAGGGCTAGGGCAAGTGAAGATATAGATATAATAATCCCCAAAATGGATTTTTCCAAATTTAAGCAGTTATTAAAGGAAATAAAGCAAAATGATTTTTACTGCCTAAACACAGAAGAAGATAAGGAAGCATATGAATATATAAGAGATAGGATTGCAGTAAGATTTGCCAAAAAAAAAACAGTAATCCCTAATATAGAATTAAAATTTACAAAGAACAAAATTGATGATATTACTGTAAATAATACAATTACTGTTAAGCTGAACAAAGAAGAGGTTATAATCTCTCATCTCGAATTGCAAATCGCATTTAAGGAAGTTGTGTTAAAATCTCCTAAAGACATTGAGGATGCAAGGCATATAAGGAATGTAGCAAAGGGACATTTGGACAATTCTTTGATAAAAAAATATGAGGCGATGTTAAATGGGTTTTAAAGAGGAAAATCAAAAAGAAAGATTGGATTTCATTGATAAATGGTCAAAGTATGTCCTTGAGCATGATGATAAAGATTGGTCAAAGCAGCAGAATAAAATAATAAATTCCTGTTTAAGGTCATCAAAGATTACTAAAGAAGAATATTTGAAGATGAAAGGATAAGTAAACTATTTAAATCTTTCAAATAAGAAAGATGAGTATGTATAATCATAAAGAGATAGAAGAAGAGGTAGCAAAGTTCTGGAAAACGCAGGAAAAGGAAATAAAAAATTCTTTGCAGTATAATCCCAAAAAAAAGTTATTCTCCTTTTTAGAAGGTCCTCCAACAGCTAATGCCCCCCCGGCATTGCATCATGTAGAGGTTCGTATTTTCAAGGACTTGTTCTGCAGATTCAAATACATGCAGGGCTTTACAGTTCCAAGAAAAGGTGGCTGGGATTGTCACGGCCTGCCAGTTGAAGTACAAGTTGAAAAAAAACTGAAATTAAATTCAAAAAAAGATATTATTCACTACGGTGTTGAAAATTTTAACAAGCAGTGCAGAGAATCAGTTTTTTCATATATTCAGGACTGGAATAAACTAACAGAAAAGATGGCTTACTGGATAGATTTAGAAAATCCATATATTACTCTTGATAATAATTATATTGAGTCAGTTTGGTGGTCTCTAAAGCAGTTATATGACAAAAAAATGCTTTATCTCGGGCATAAAGTAGTTCCGTTTTGTCCGAGATGTGAAACATCATTAAGCAGCCACGAAGTTGCACTTGGTTATCAAGATATAACAGAGGACACAGTTACAGTAAAATTTAAACTAAAAGGAAAAGATAACCAATACTTTTTATCCTGGACAACTACCCCCTGGACATTACCATCTAACTTGGCATTAGCAGTCCATCCAGATATTGATTATGCAGTTATAAGAGTAAAAGACAAGGAGTATATTCTGGCAAAGGAATTAATAGAAAAATACTTTGAGAGCTCAAAAATAATCAAGGTAATGAAGGGCTCTCGTCTTAAAGATATGGAATACGAGCCAATCTTTCCGTATTTCAAGGAATTAAAAAATGCATTCAAGGTTATTCTTGCTGATTTTGTAACAACAACAGAGGGTACTGGAATAGTTCATATGGCTCCTGCATTTGGTGAAGATGATTATGAAGTTTGTAAAAAAAATAAAATAGCCTTTGTTCAGCCAATAACAGAAGATGGAAGATTTACCTCAAGGGTCCGTGATTTTGCTAATTTGTTTGTTAAGGAAGCAGACCCAAAAATAATAGAATCTTTGGATAATAAAAAAATCTTGTTAAAAAAAGAAAAATACACACATACCTATCCCTTCTGTTGGCGCTGTAACACTCCCTTGATTTATTATGCAATGCTCTCCTGGTTTATAAAAGTCTCATCAATCCATGATCAGCTTCTGAAAAATAATGAAAAAATTAATTGGTACCCATCCCATATCAAAGAAGGAAGATTTGGGAATTGGTTGGAAGGGGCAAAAGACTGGGCACTAAGCAGAAAAAAATTCTGGGGAACACCATTGCCAATATGGCAATGCCCAAAATGCAAACACGAGATTGTAATAGGCTCAATAAAAGAACTAAAAGAAAAATCCAATAATCATTCAGAAAAAATTGATTTACACAAGCCCCATATCGATGAAATAAAGATTAAGTGTGATAAGTGTGATGGAGTTATGTCAAGAGTGCCAGATGTAATAGACTGTTGGTATGATTCTGGCTCAGCTCCATTTGCACAATATCACTATCCCTTTGAAAATAAAGAGATGTTCAAAAAAGCCTTTCCATATGATTTTATAGCAGAAGCCCTAGACCAGACACGCGGATGGTTTTACACCCTGCATGTTCTTGGTACAATCTTATTTGAATCTAATGCTTACAAAAATGTTGTTTGTGCAGGTTTATTAGTTGATGAAAAAGGGGAGAAGATGTCTAAATCAAAAGGCAATATTGTAAATCCCTGGGATATGTTTGAACAGATTGGTGTGGATGCAGTGCGTTTGCAGTTTTGTACAACAGAGCCAGGAGAAGAAAAAAGGTTTAGTATAGGATTGGTAAAAGAATCAATTATGCCCTTCTTCAGAATATTATGGAATGTTTATGTTTATACTTCTAGCCTAAAACAAAAACCATCTTCTGCAAATCTCTCTATTGAAGACAAATGGTTGATATCAAAGACAAATACACTAATCAAAGAAATTACAGAATCTCTTGAAAAACATAATTATAATACTTGCACATCTAAATTTATCCAGTTTTTAAATGAAGATATTTCAAGAACATACATTCAATTAATAAGGGACAGGGCAGAATCGCCGCAGGTTGTTTACACATTGAGAAATGCTTTAGAGAATTTATTAAAACTAATGGCGCCATTTACCCCCTATATCTCAGATTACCTTTCTATAAAATTATTTAATATAAAAAAATCTATCCATCTTCAATCATGGCCAAAGGAAGATAAGAAATTAATCGACAAGAATTTAGAAGGTTGGATGTATTCTATAAAGAATATGATTCAGATGAGTTTATCAGAAAGAGAAAAAGCACAGATTGGAGTAAGGTGGCCATTGGCAAAAGTAAGAATATCATTCCCCCAGGATATCAAAGAATTCTCAGAGTTAATAAAAAAACAAATAAATGTTAAGGAAATAGTTTTCAAAAAAGGTGAATTGTCTGTTGAATTGGACCCTGTTTTAACACCGATGTTAGAAGCAGAAGGATTTTCAAGAGAAGTAACAAGAAGAGTGCAGGAATTGAGAAAAAAAGCAGGACTGCAAAAGCAGGATAAGATTCTTCTGGAGATTGTAGACAAAAATAATTTATTATCAAAATTTGAAAAAGAAATAAAAGAAAAAACAGGCGCCTCATCAATAAAAATATCAAAAGAAGCAAAAGAAAAGTATCAGTTCTCTTCAAAAGATACTATCAAAGGCAAAGAATTTGAAATTTATTTGGTAAAAAAATGAAAATAAATGATTTAATATTTAAAGAGTTAATAACAAGGGGATATCACAAAGAAGGTAAAAAAAGAGTGTGGAACTTAGCAGATTCTAAATTATGGTATATCACTCCAGAACAAGCACAGGGATTTCTTGACCTTGAAAAGACAAAAGATTATAAAAAATCAATTATAGACAAAGAAGTAAGCTTAATCAAAAAGAATCTTACCAAAATTATTAAAAAATTACCATTTAAATCATGTAATCTTATTGATTTAGGATGTGGAGATGGTAAAAAAGCAGCCCTCCTTATTGAACCAATGAACAAACATCTAGAATTAAGATATTGTCCGATAGATATTAGTTCTTATATGGTTAGTAAAGCAGCACAAACAATTAGAAAATTAAAATTAGGAGAAGTTCTTGAATTTAAGTGGAACATATCTGATTTTGAGAACTTAGGCAATATAACTCCTTTATTTAGAGATTCTAAATTTCAAAATCATTTTATGGTGCTTTTAGGCAACACATTAGGAAATTTTGATAGGGAGGATATTTTAAATGGAATTAAAGATAGTATGAATAAAAATGATGTTTTGCTTATAGGCAATGGTATTTCAAATTCAAAAAATAAAAATTGGATTAAAGACTATAAAGATGAACAAATAAATAAATGGCTCATTAAAATACCCCTACTTCTAGGATTATCCAAGGAAGATATCACCTATGATGTTAGATTTATTAATTCAAGAATTGAAGAATTGTATATAGTTAATAAGAATAAAACAATAAAACATCTGACTAGAACATTAAATTTTAAAAAAGGAGATATAATCATTGTAGCTATTTCATATAAATACTCAAAAGAAGAATTTAATAAAATAATATCAAAATTCTTCTCAGAGGTTACATATTATACAGATACCGAACAAACTTATGCTTTAGCCCTTTGTAAAAAATGAAAAAATGCCCAATCTGTGACCATTTTCCGAATGAAAATATATATTGTACTTGTAGATGTCATGACAGATTCAGGGTAAAGCTTCTAAAATAGCCCCTTTAAATAGCTTTATATATTTTTCTATCCTTTATAAACAAAAATTGAGGGGGTTTTTATTATGGCTAAGAAAGAAATCAAAATTGTTAACATTGTTTGCTCTGCTTCTTTAGGACAGGATATTCCTTTAATAAAGCTGGCTGAAACTCTTCCAAACACAGAATATAATCCAGAACAGTTTCCTGGGTTGGTTATGAGAATTCGTGATCCAAAAACATCAGCTTTAATTTTCAGTTCCGGAAAGATAGTAAGTACTGGGGCTAGATCATTGAAGAAAGTAAAAGAGTCAATAAAATGTATAATAAAAAATCTTGCTAAGATTAATGTAAGAATAAAAGAAGAGCCAAAAATAAATGTTCAGAATATGGTTGCATCAGGAAGTATAAATATGGATTTAAATTTAAATGCACTGGCGATGGAATTGGAAAACACAGAATATGAGCCGGAGCAGTTCCCAGGATTAGTTTACAAACTTCCAGGAACAAGAGCAACATTCTTATTATTCAGCAACGGAAAAATAGTGTGTACTGGAACAAGGTCAGAAGCAAAATTGAATGAAGCCGTTGATAAGTTAATTGTAACCTTAAAGAAAAGGAAGTAACTTCTGTTAATAGTCTAGGGGGGTAGAATGGAGGTATCTGAACAGATTGAGAAATTTAAAGAATTTATTGATCTTAACTACAAAGAAGACCTTCAAGAATTAATAAGAAAAGATAAAAAATCAATAATATTTGATTTTAATTTACTATCTAAATTTGACCCAGAGCTATCAGAGCTTATTCTACAGGAGCCGGAAGAGATAATTAAAGCAGCAGAACTTTCTTTAGAAAATTTTGATGTCCCGCCAGACCTTAATATGCAGGTTAGAATAAAAAATCTGCCGCCAACACAGGAATTTAGAATTAGAGACATTAGATCCAAAAATATAAACAAGCTAATCTCTTTTGAAGCAATTGTAAGGCAGGCATCAGATGTTAGGCCGCAGGTAACATCAGCTAAATTTGAATGTCCTTCTTGTGGCAATACAATTTCAATGTTGCAGTTAGAATCAAAATTTAGAGAGCCATCAAGATGTTCATGTGGAAGAAAAGGAAAATTCAGGCTGATAAGCAAGGAGCTAGTTGATGCACAGCATCTAAAAGTTGAAGAAGCGCCAGAAGCTTTAGAAGGGGGAGAGCAGCCCAAGAGAATATCTATTTTTTTGAAAGATGATCTTGTTGATCCAAAAATGGAAAGACATACAACTCCCGGATCTAAGATTAGGATTGTTGGAATTTTAAAAGAAATACCCATTCAGCTGACAGCAGGCGGACAAAGCACAAGATTTGATCTGGCAATAGATACAAATTTTATAGAGCCGGCAGAAGAGGATTTCTCAGAAATAAACATAAGCAAAGAAGATGAAGAATTTATTAAAGAGCTTGCTAAAGACCCAAGAATTTATGAGAAGCTTGCAGCTTCAATAGCTCCATCAATTTATGGCCATGAAGAAATTAAAGAAGCGCTTGTTCTCCAGTTAGTTGGTGGTGTAAAAAAAGAAAGGCCAGATGGAACAAGAACAAGAGGAGATATGCATATTTTGCTTGTAGGTGATCCTGGTTCTGGTAAATCACAATTATTGCAGTTTATTTCCAAATGCGCACCAAAAGCAAGATTCATTTCAGGTAAGGGTGCCTCTGCAACCGGTTTAACAGCATCAGTTGTCAAGGATGAATTTTTAAGGGGATGGGCATTAGAAGCAGGTGCTTTGGTTTTGGCAAATAAAGGCATAGCGTGCCTAGACGAGTTGGATAAAATTTCAGTAGAAGATTCCTCATCACTTCACGAGGCATTAGAGCAGCAGACAGTAACTATTAGTAAAGCAAATATTCAGGCAACACTCAGAGCAGAAACAACTGTTTTGGCTGCAGCAAATCCAAAATTTGGGCGTTTTGATCCCTATGCACCAATTGCATCCCAGATAAACATGCCGCCAACATTAATAAACAGATTTGATTTAATTTTTCCAATAAGAGATATCCCAAATACAGAAAGAGATACAAAAATTGCTCTTCATGTATTAGAACTGCAAAAAAAAGCAGATTCATTTGTTGCAGAAATACCTCCGGATAAATTAAGAAAATATATTTCATATGTAAAACAAAAAGTAAGTCCAAAACTTACTGATGGAGCAATTCAGGAAATAAAATCTTTTTATGTAAGTCTAAGAAACTCTCCGCAGCAGGGAGATGAATCAATCAAGCCGATACCTATTTCAGCAAGACAATTAGAAGCATTAGTAAGATTATCTGAGGGTGTTGCAAAAATTCGTTTATCTGATAAAGTAACAGTAAAAGATACAAAGCGTGCAATAACTCTACTAAAACACTGTTTAATGCAGGTAGGGTTTGATCCAGAAACAGGAAAAATGGATATTGATAGAATCTCAGGAATTCCTGCCTCTGTTCGTGGAAAGATAGTAACAATAAAAGAAATAATAAACCAGTTAGAGCAGAAAGTAGGAAAACAAATTCCTGTGGAGGATATAATAGTTGAAGCAACAGATCGTGGAATAAAAGAAGAAGATATAAAAGAAGCAATAGAAAAATTAAAAAGGTCAGGAGATGTATTTGAACCAAAACAGGGGGTAATTCAAAAAATATAAAATGCCAGAATCAAAAGAAAGACAGATTGCTTACAAAGTGAAGATAAATGATTTGTTTAAAGGGAATTATGTAATCCAGGGTGGCTGGGATCCTAATTATATTGAACTAAATGATTTAAAGATATCAAGAGTTAATATAATCGCAGCAGTTGTAGACAAAAAAGTAACAGATAATCTTGCAACAATTAGTATTGATGATGGAACTGCGACAATAGTTGGAAAATCATTTAATGAAGAAGTAAAAAAAATTAATGATATTAATGTAGGAGATGTTGTACTATTGATTGGAAGGCCGAGAAAATATAATGAAGAATTATTTATATCAATAGAAATTATAAAAACAGTTGACCCCATCTGGGCAAAAGTAAGAAAATTAGAATTAGAACAAGAAATTAAAGAAATAACTCCAAACAGTTTAGAAGTTGAGCAAAGAGAAGAGTCCCCAAGGCAAAAGATAATTACTATATTGAAAAAAATGGATAATTCTGAGGGTGTTGATATATCAGAAGTCTTAAATAGAGCAAATATTGAAAACGGAGAAGAATTAATAGATGAATTAGTAAAAGACGGCGAAATATACGAGAATAAACCTGGAAAAATAAGGGCATTGGAGTAAAAATGGATTATAACGCTGCTTTGGATAATGTATATAAAAACCTGCCAGAATCAATTCTAAAAAAAGAAAGATTTGAATTACAGGAAGTAAAATCAATAATCCAGGGGAATAAAACAATAATATCAAATTTTAATAGCATTGTTAGCCAAATAAGAAGAGAGCCAGAGCATTTACTTAAATTTTTGTTAAGAGAATTAGCAACACCCGGGAATATTGACGGACCAAGATTAGTTCTGGGAAGAAAAATTTCATCAAGGTTAATACAGCAGAAAGTAGATGAATATGTAAAAATATTTGTTTTGTGCCGTGATTGTAAAAAACCAGATACCAAATTAATAAAAGAAGATAAGATTTTGTCAATAAAATGTATGGCTTGCGGTGCAAAACATCCAATAAGGTCAAAGATTTAAAATGGAAACTAAAATAGAATACCAGAAAATAAAAGAAAAATACAAATTACCATCTTTTGAATATATGGATAATGAATTTGAAATTTCTGCAATTAAAATTCCTGATTCGGGTATTTTTATAAAAGCAATTTTAAGGTCATTGAATAATAAGGTGGGGTTAATTATTAATTATTTTGAACCGGTTATAACCCCCCAGCAAACAATGCATTCAATGATAGAGCTAAATGGGATAGATGAAAATGGAAAAAAAGAAATCTATGATTTATATAGGAACTTAGGTTTAATATACCATGAACTTTGTTTGAGTGAGCTAGAAACAGAAGAAAAGATTGCAGAGCAAATAAACAAGACTGCAAAAGACTGGAATAAATTAAAATCAAAGATTTTGTCATGCCTTCATATACTAAATAAGGCGTGGGAAAAAGAAGAATAGGTGGAAAGATTATATTATTAAAAATACATCAAACTCAACAATCAGAATTTATTTCTCTTTGTGATTCAGAATTGATAGGAAAAATATTTGAAGAGGGAAAAACATGCCTTGAAGTAAGAAAGAGTTTTTATGATGGGCATAAGTTAGATGAACAAGAGTTTGAAAAAAATTTAAAAAAAGCAAGCTCATTAAATATAGTTGGAGAAGAATCAATAAAATTTGTCTTAAAAAAGAAATTGATATTAAAGGAAGATATTAAAAAGATACAGAATATACCTTTTGCTATACTTGTGATATTCACATGAAAAAAAAATTTTGCCCTCAATGTGGTAGAGAAGAAACAGATGATAATCCATTAATGGATGAGTTATGTAAAAAATGTTCTAATATAAGGTTATTAGAAGGATATAAAGATCCAAAAATAAGAATTTGTTCCAATTGTGGTTCTTATTTTTTTAGGAATAAATTACTCCACCCAATCGATATGGATTTTGAAGAAAATGTAAAAAAAATTGTAAAAGAGATGTTTGAATCAAAATTAAAATTCTACCAGAAGGCAGAAGACATAAAATCAACAGTAAAGATTAATCTGCCAAAAATATTTCATCATTCTCCTGGAAACACCCCTATTATTGATATAGAACTTTCTGTTACAGCTATAATCAATTCAAAGAGGGTAAGAGAAAATCATGCAATTCCCTTAAAAATAAGTTTTATTTCATGCAAAAGATGTAATATGCAAAATTCAAAATATTATGAAGCAATTTTACAAATAAGGCCTTATTCTGAAAAAATAGTAAATTACATAAAATATGTAGTTAGCCAAAGAAAAGACGTTTTTATAACCCAGGAAGAAGAATTAAAAGAGGGCGTTAATTTTTATATAACCTCCAAGAGTTTTGCAATGATTCTCTTATCAGACCTAAAAAATAAATTTGATGGAGAAACAAAAATAACAAGAGAGTTATACAGCCAAAAAAAAGACGGAACAGCAATATATAGAAGCACTATATTATTCAGACTTTCAAAACCTTTATAAAACAATTACTTCTATAAGGTTTACATGAGCAAAAAGAAAGAAGAAGAAAAGAAACAGGAACAGATAGAGCAGGAAATTAGGAGAGTTAGGCTTCCAAGAGGTAAAGAAACTATTGGAATTCTAGACCAAAGGCTTGGGGCGTCAAGAACAAGGGTTAATTGTTTAGATGGGAAAACAAGGATTTGCAGAATCCCTGGCAGATTAAAAAGAAAACTATGGGTGAGAGAGGGGGATGTAGTCTTAGTTGAACCATGGGAGCTTGGAGGGGATGAAAAAGGAGATATTATTTTCAAGTACAGGCCATCACAAATCCAGTGGTTAAAGAAAAAAGGTTATCTAAAAAGTACAGATGAATTTGAAGAAGAATTCTAAAAATGTCTTATGAAGTTAAAATTCCAAGAGAAAGAATAGCTGTTTTAATTGGGACAAAGGGGGAAACAAAGAAGTTAGTAGAAAAGAAAACAAATACAAAATTAAAAATAGATTCAGAAGAGGGCGATGTAGTGATAGAATCAAAAGAGAATATAGATGCTTATAATGCTCAGGATGTTATCAAAGCAATTGGGCGCGGGTTTAATCCGGAGATTGCTATTTCTTTGACAAAGGAAAGTAAATGTTTAGAGATTATTGATATAAATGATTATGCAAAAACAAAAAATCATTTAGCTAGAATAAAAGCAAGGATTATAGGCAGGGAAGGAAAAGTAAGAAAGTTTATAGAGCATGTAACAGATTGCTGCATGTGTATTTACGGAAAAACAGTCTCAATAATTGGTGAAGTAGAAAATATAGCAATAGCAAAGAAAACAGTTCAAGACATACTTTCAGGTGCACCGCATGGCCCTGTTTTTAAATGGGCTGAACAAAAAATGAAACAACTGATAAAAGAGCAATTAGAATAAATTTATATAATCTCTCTTTTTTTCATAAGAAATATGGCAACAATTGCAGAAGAATTAGCTAAACATCAAAAAGTAATTAGTATTTCAGAGTTTTTTACTAGGAATAGGCACCTTCTTGGGTTTGATAATCCAGCCCGTGCTTTACTAATGACTGTTAAGGAGGCAGTAGATAATTCTTTGGATGCTTGTGCAGAGATGAATGTCCTGCCAGAAATAATAGTACAAATCTCTGAACTATCAGAAAGTAGATATAAAATTATTGTGGAGGATAATGGTCCTGGCATTGTAAAGGAGCAAATACCCAATATTTTTGCTAAATTATTATACGGAAGTAAATTTCACAGGTTAAGGCAGAGTAGGGGGCAGCAGGGAATTGGAATATCTGCTTCAGTTCTTTATTCCCAGCTGACAACAGGAAAATCCACAAAGATAATTTCAAAAATAGGGGCAAAAAAACCAGCACACCATTTTGAATTAAAAATAAATACAAAAACAAACGAGCCGGAGATTGAGAAAGATGAGATATTAGATTGGGAAAAATCAAACGGAACAAGAATAGAACTTGAGTTAGAAGCAAAATATCAGAAAGGAAAACAATCAGTTGATGAATATATAAAACAAACAGCAATTGTAAATCCGCATGCAACATTTATTTACACAACTCCGGAAAAAGAAAAAATAGAATTTCCAAGGGTAACAAATAAGCTCCCAGTAGAGGCAAAATTTTTTTTTCATGTGAATATCACAAGTATAGCAAAAGGTATATTCTGTATCTTTTTAATATCTTCCTTTAATATCAATTTCTTTTTTA